>JBFIPZ010000027.1:0-10671 GCA_041609855.1 Nitrosopumilaceae archaeon
ACAAGTCCAATACCTGAGAGAAATACGTGACAATAAGGTAATGAGCACAGAGGCTGGCGTCACATTTATGTCTGGATTCAACCAGTTTTACTATTCATTCTCACCTGCAATTGCAGACTACGAACGAGAGAATCCAGTGTTTAAAGAAGTAGTAAAAATTGGCTTGACACCAATGATGTCCAGTTTGGCTATTTTAGACCATGCCGAATCTGAAAATGAAATTCTGGCATATGGAATTAGTTTGATAATATTGAATATTGGAATGTATGTAGCAGCACCAGCGATGTTGTTTTATGGTATAAAAAAAGCTAAACTAGTTAGGTTTTAATCTTAATAATTTTAGGAAAAAATAATGGGAAAACTAACCAGGAATCTTCGAATTTGCGGTGATTGTGGAATTGTTTACACATCTGTAAGCTTTGAAAAATATATTGATGAATGTCCTATTTGTAAATCAAAAAGATATGAAAAACTGGTTGTGGGATCTAAATAATTTTAAAATTATAAAACCTAAGTGGATGTAATTTAAAGGAAGTAGATTTTTTAGTAGAGGTAGTTTGATTATAGTATTGTCTGAAGATCCTGAAATTGAAAAGATTAAACAGAGAAAACTAGAGGAGATGGTTCGACAAAAAAATCAGGCACAAATAGAACCGGAAATAATAGATCTGGATGGTTCTAATTTTAACAAAATAATATTGGCAGAAAATTGCACCTTGGTGGATTTTTGGGCGGAGTGGTGTGGTCCTTGCAAAATGATGCATCCTGTGTTTGAGAGTTTATCTAAGAAATACCCACAAATAAAATTTGCAAGAGTGAATGTCGATTTAAATCAAAACATTGCAATGAAATATGGCGTGCAATCAATTCCCACATTTATCATGTTCAAAGCCGGCCAGATGGTAGATAAAATGATGGGGGCAGTAGGAGCACCTGGCATACATATGATTTGTAAAAAATATTCCGAATAGTTGAAAAACATTAGATTTGTAATGGGTCAAATTCTGTAGGCATTTTAAGGTGGTAACGAGTTTATAGGCTTTACGGAAAAATAATATCCCCTTCCCTCCTCCAACGTAAGAGATGGTGTTTAAGAAATGATACTTTTTGTTTTAAAGAAATTTTAAAAAATAATTTTACCCTTACCTCATGAGATGCATTTGTGTAACATGTAAAAATAAATTAAGACGTGTTGTATTCTAGGTTGCTTACAAATTTTCATATACTTTAATTAAAAATTAAAGTAATGAGTAAATTCGACAGTTATAATGACATTTCAAGAAATGATCTATTTAGTCCAATAGAATCTAGAAAAAATGAAAAAAGGACTACGGGATTAATTGTAATGGGTATTCTATTATTTGGATTTACCACGCTAGTCGGTTGGTATTTAATTTCTGGACCAGAACAATTCCCGATATTATATACGATAACAAACTTTTTCTTATGGGGAACAAGTCTTGTAATAATTTTATTTGGATTTAATCACAGAAAAAACTAACCTCACACTATATGACATTTGGTTTTTGTAGATTTTGTGTGTAAGATGGGAAAATATATTTTATGAAAAAATAATTTACAAAAATTGTAACTCTAATTTTTTCAATTTTCTAAAATAAAATTCAAAAACTAAATAAAAATAAAAAAAGTCTATTTGATTTTTGTTTTATGCACCCCCCATTTTTGGGCAAATTCTTCCTTGGTGATTGGAATAAGAGATTTACATTTTAGACATCTACGTGTTTTATTTGCTTTTGAATATCTCCAAAGATGAGCTTCACTTTTTTGATGACAGTTCATGCCTATCTATATTATAAGAGGACTTAAGGGTATGTGTATGGATTAGAAAGTTTTTCTCATACTAACTAAAAATAAATTTTAAATCCCTAAGGAGATTGAACTTTAAATTTAATTCCTTAAAATTCTCAGTCTGGATAGCTCAAGATCTACGAGATGGGGTTTTCTTTTTTGCTGCTTTTGATTTAGTTGGGCTTTTCCTTACTGGTTTCTTTTTAGTTGGGCTTTTCCTTACTGGTTTCTTTTTAGTTGGACTTTTCCTTACTGGTTTCTTATCAATGATTTTCCAAAGAGTAGAAGTTATTTTTTCATTGTTCGAATTTGGATCGGTGCTTACCAAAAAAAGATTATTATCCAAAAACAAAATTATCGTATTGGCATTATCAAATTTTGTTATAGTCTCTTGTACCCTACCAAGCTTGTGTTGTAAATTTAGAAGACGATTCCACCTATCAGAGGTATAGTAAACCAACATCTTTAATTCATCATCAGTTAATAAAGAAATAGAATAACTCCTACTTTTTTGTGCAACCAAAATTCCTTTAGAATTTAAAACTCCTACAAATCGTATTTTTTTATTTGACTTTAAAAAATCATTGCAGAGTTTTTTAAAATTCATTTCATAATAAGTGGTATTTCACTATTAATATTTGATTCATCTTAACTGAAAATAAGAGTTCTCAAAAAATAATTTACCATGGATATCATGAATTAAGATTTTTTTTAATACTATGAATAAATACCTCGATGGACATATAGTAATATGGGCTTTAGAAAAACACTAGCAAAATTTTGTGTTTTCAAAAGTGTACGTGATAAGGCTAATGAGCCTGAAGAAAAATAGGAATTTTAAATTCTTCACAAAATATATTTTTATTCAGTTTTAGCAACTAATTTTTTCATTAACTAGCAAATTGTCCTGCATATTAACAATATTATCAAGACTGGTAGGGTTTGATTCAACCAATCGGATACCAAAGCTCAAAAATTCTTTTAGGTGTTCCTCATCCATCCTATGAGAACTAATAACAACCACTTTTTTCAACTCCGATGGCCTCGTATTTTGTAAATCTCGAATAAATTGTATTCCATTGTATTCTGGCATGTACAAGTCAAGCAAGATTAAATCATAATCATTTTGCATTAATAGTTCCAAACCCTCTATTCCAGAATAAACACTTTTGATTGAGTGTTTATCGGCAGTAAACATGTCCTTATACAGTTCACGTATTTGGGGTGAATCATCAATGTGGAGTACCTTCATACTACATTAATTTCTAAAAAAATAATTATTACTCATAGATCTTTGTTTTAAACAAATTAGCTCAATTTATTTACCAAAATTTTCCTTCCCAAAATTATTCAATATTTTTTTTTGTTTTAAAGTTCAAAATTTAGAAAAATTACTAAAATTAGTATGCGTAAGCGGGATCATGCTTTCGTTGTATCTCCACTATTTCATTTAATACTTTAGTTTCTTCTGGACCCAGTTTGTGTGAAAATTTACCTAAAAGTTGTTTTGCTTCGTGTGAAGGTGGAAACGAATAGAAAATATCTTCTTCAAATATTTGTCTTCCAATTGTAATATCTTGCACAGAGCATGCTACCTCTTGTCCGGTTTTTGCCGAAGTTACAGTTTTTCCTTCATGTTGTAGCTGGTGAACTTTGCCAATACTTTTTCCCTCTTTATTCATAAATGGAATTTTATGTCGTAGTTCCCCCACATCAATCTGGATTCCGAATACTGCAGGGTTACTGTTTCTAAAGGAATAACCTTTTAGGAATCTAAATTTGGAAATTGGAGTAAACTCTGCGAAAATTGCGTCTTCCTCATGTGCGGTATCTTCTTCAACCCATGCATTGTAATTATCGATTAAACTGTAAATTATTTTATCTTCAAATATTCGGATATGACTGTTCTCAGCTTCCTCCTTAGCATCTGGCAAAATTTTTACATTAAAGGCCAAAATGACACCAAGGTGTCTATTATTTTCCTTTATTGCTTTTGATTCCATGATATCACGTCGATTTACCGATCCAATATCGGCTTTGGAAATTGGGACTTGACTACGTCTTAGCATTTCAATTACAGCTTCAAGAGATCCTATCGTATCACATTTTAGAATAATTCCATTAGTTTCAGTATCAACAAAAACAGATTTCATTTCTGACTCGATTAATTGAGTGTATTTTTTTACATCACTAACATTTGATGCCACATAGAGTGTACTTCCAGGTAGGACACCCTCAAGATCTGGTGATGCTATTTTTAGACCTGCAGCGGCCTCTACATGATCTACTGGTTTAAATTTATCTCGAGGATCTCTCATCTCATCTAGAGGTTTAGGCAAAAGAATTGCTTTAGGTTTTGTAACAACGACTGAATTTCGTTTTGCAACAACAATACTATCACTTTTTTTTATACTTCCATCAATCAAAATTATATTGGCTGTTTGCCCTAAACCCACCTCATCGTTTACTTCAAGCACAATTCCTCTGGGTTCCTTTTCTTCTTGGTTCAATCTTTTTTGTAAATATTGTTGCGTTAACCCAATTAAGACGGCAAGTAGTTCAGGTATTCCAACTCCAGATCTTGCTGAGATTGGGACTATGGCAATTTCTGATTTAAAATCTTTAATTCGGTAAAATGCCTCAGATTGGTAGCCTAAAATTGAAAGGGTACCTACAACATCGTAGATTTTTTGATCAAGATCATTTTGAATAGATTGGTCTTGTTCCTTAATGGCTTTGGTAATAAATTGTGTTTCAGATTTTCTCCATCCAGATAGCTGATCACATTTGTTTAAGGCTACAACAAAAGGAACTTTTCGACTTTGTAAAATTTTCAAGCTCTCATTTGTTTGGGGTTGAAATCCTCGGTTTACATCGACAACTAAGATTGCAATGTCTGCTGCCGATCCTCCTCTTGCTCTAAGGTTTGTAAATACCTCGTGCCCAGGTGTATCAATAACTAAAATCCCTGGGACTCTAGATTCAGATTTCTCCAATTTATCAAATAAGGGGCCACATGTTTCTTTAATTGTTTCAGTTGGTAGAAAGCTTGCTCCAATATGTTGAGTTATTCCACCAGCTTCTCTACCTTGAACTCCTGTACCTCTAATTCTATCAAGAAGAGAAGTTTTACCAGAATCTACGTGACCTAAAACTGCCACAATGGGCTGACGAATTTGCAAATCAGATCACTCAAATGCTACCCTCGATTCATGATCAAAACTTTCTTGGGAATCAGATGCATGAATGATGTTATCTGTAAATCCTAAACCAAAATCTCCTCGTATTGAACCTGGTGCTGCTTCAAAAGATTTTGTAGAACCGACCATTATTCTAGTGGTTGCAATTGCATTGTTTCCTTCAATAATTGCTGCTACTACAGGTCCAGAAGTGATAAAGGATGTTAGTTCTCCAAAAAATGGTTTTTCTTTGTGAACTCCATAAAATTTTTCTGCTTGTTCTTTGGTAAATTTGAATAATTTTAGTTTGACAAGTGAGAATCCTTTTCTTTCAAATCTTGCAATTACCTCACCCGTAAGACGTCTGGCTACAGCATCAGGTTTAACAATGAAGAGAGTTTGTTCAGTCAATGTTTCTTTTGTTTAATTCCGCCTTTAACGTATTTTTTTGTCCACTTTAATTTTCTTGGGTCACGTTTTAATTCGAGCGCATTTTTTTTACATTTAGCTGAACAAAACCATAAAACTGTTCCATCATTTTTTGCAAACATTGTACCTGATCCTTTGGCAACTGTTCTGTCACAGAAATTACATGGTTTTACTAAAAGACTCATTTATTTCTCCTATTTGATTTTCTTTGCTTCTCGTTCTGTTTCTCGTAGCATCAAGATTTCTCCTAATCTAACAGAACCTTTAACATTTCTTGTAAGAATTCTACCACGATCTCTACCCTCTAGAACTTTAACTCTAACTTGAATAACTTCACCTGCAATTCCTGTTCTACCAACAATTTGTATGATTTCAGATTGAACTACCTCGTCAGTTGTAGCACTCATTGTTCAGTCTTACCACCTTTAATTTTAGCAATTGATGATACCACTTGTTCAACAATGTGTTGAGCATCACCAGCATCCAAAATTGCAGCAGCGGCAGATGTAATGTCAATTCCTAATGATTTACCCAATTCTTGCTTGCTGGGAACAAATGCATATGCAGCGCCTTGTTCTTCACATAAGATTGGAAGATGTGCTACAACCTCAGGTGGCTCTACATCTTCGGCTATAACAATTAGTTTACTGGTACCCCTTTCAATTGCTTTTGTGGCCTCATTGGTTCCTCTTTTCACTTTACCACTACTAGAGGCTACCCTTACTGCCTCCAAAATAGGATTTACCAGATCTTCTGGAGTTTCAAATTTTACATAGTAAGCTTTGCCCATACATAGTCACCCTAAGGGATCATTCTCCATTCCCATCATGCGAGGGATTGGTTTTAAAAGTGTTATCTGGAAATGATGGACTTTGCTTTTTGTATATATTCTGACATTAGTGAGTCCAGATTTTCTTTAGTATCAGCTTCTCCATAAATTCTAATAATTGGTTCAGTACCACTTGGTCTAATCATAACCCAATTTTTTTGGGATTTTTTTATTTTTATTCCATCTGTTGTATCAGAATTTGGAAACTCTTCCTTAAGAAATTTAATCAATTTTTTTGCGTCTTCAGAAGAGCATTGGATTTTATCTTTGGTGGTAAACGAGGGTGGGAGAGCCTTTATTTTTTGAGAAAGTGGTTCATCTTGGGAGGCCAAAAAATCTAACATCAAACCAAGAGTCATACACCCATCCCTTACCTGATTATGAGGTCCATACATGAACCCACCATTCTCTTCATATCCAATCAGGGCATTTGTAGGTACCATCTTACGAGATACTTCTACACTTCCAACTTTGGTACGAATTACCTTAGAATTGAATTCTTTTACTATTTTTTCAATAGAGGAACCAGAATTCAAACATGTAACTACAGTAGAGTTAGGAATTTTTTGCAGTATGTATTTTGTCAATATTAATGCAGACTTGTCCCCGGTAAGTATTTCTCCCTTGTTGTCACAAAAGATACTTCGATCGCCATCACCATCAAAGGCAATTCCAACATCAGCATTGTTTTGCTGAACAACCTTAGAAAGACTCTGTAGGTTTTGAGGGGTGGGTTCAGAACCTCTTCCTGGAAAGGAACCATCAATTTTTTCATTTACCAAAAATACTTGACATTCAAGATTTTTACAAAAAATAGGTGCGGTGATGGCTTGTGCCCCATTTCCTAAGTCTAGTACGACTTTAAATTTTTTAGATTTGATCTTTGCTGAATCAATATGAGATAAAATTCCCTTTACATAAACCTCGATCGCTCTTTTCTCAACTTTTGTTACCCCCCATTTAGGATTATTTTTAATCCAATTTTTTTTAAGATAATTTTCTTCAATTATTAATTCATCTTCTCGTGAAATTTCTACTCCATCCTGTGCTGCAGGTTTTATCCCGTTATATTGAGGAGGATTGTGTGAGGCAGTAATCATTATCCCACCTTTGTAACCCAATTTTTTTATGGCATATTCAAGACATGGGGTTGGAACTAATCCAGTGTTTTTACAATCCAATCCACAATAATTTAAAGTTGAACAAATTGTTTTTGCAATAACAGGACTTGAATCTCGTCCATCATATCCAATAAGAATTGGACCCTCTTTAAAATAACTAGCAATAGCTAAAACCATATCGTGAATAAATTCCAAGGTAAAATCTTCCTTGAAAATTCCACGTATTCCATTTGTTCCAAAAAATTTTGCCATACTCTTGTGCAATAATAGATAAATTTGTGTCTAGTGGCAAATTCGTTGCGGGAGTCGCCCAGCCTGGCCAAAGGCGTAGGGCTTAGGACCCTATCTCTTAGGAGTTCGTGGGTTCGAATCCCACCTCCCGCACTAGATCATAATTTTCTGTGAATGATTAATAATGAGAAAATACACACCAAGAAAGTCTTGAAGAAAACGGTTGTGGGAATTACAGTGGTAGGTGGAGATCGAGAGGGCATTGTTGCTACTTTTACTAATTTTGTATTTTCACAAGGCGGAAACATAGAGAAGGTGAATCAAAATGTCATCAAAGGTCTTTTTGGAATGTATTTAGAAGCTTCGTTCACAAAAAACATCAATGTAAAAAAATTTGATTCTGATATTCAAAAACTTGCAAGAAAGGAGAAAATGGATGTAAACACACATCATGAAACCAACATTCAAAAAAATATTGCAATATTTGTAACCAAAGAACCTCTTTGTCTTGAATCCCTTCTTTCTGCTTCAAAAAAGAAATACTTGAAAGGAAAGATTTCAGTTATCATAGGAACTGAAAAAACTCTTCAACCATTAGCAAAAAATTCAAAGATTCCATTTGTCCTAATTGATGAAAAAAATCAAGAAAAAGCTGAGGAACAAATTATTGAGGTTTGTAAAAAATATAATGTTGATTTAATAGTCCTTGCCAGATACATGAGAATCCTTACCCCAAACTTTGTTTGGAGATATCCAAATCGGATTATCAATATACACCCATCTCTACTTCCAGCCTTTGCAGGAGCATTAGCTTATGCTCAAGCTTATGAAAGAGGCACCAAAATTATTGGTGTAACCGCTCATTATGTAACTGAAAACTTGGATCAAGGACCTATAATTTTTCAAGATTCTTTTGAGGTTAATCCAAATGATTCCCTAGAAAAAATAAAGTCCAGGGGACAAAAACTCGAAGCCAATACTCTTCTTAAGGCCACAAAAATGCACTTGGAGAATAAACTAGAGGTTCGCTGGAGGAAAGTTCACATCAAATCCAAGTGAATTAGATGGTAGAAATACAATCACAGTTTGATCCTGAACTAAGAAAAATAATTAATCGTAAAAGTCAAGTTGCAGTTTTGCCTGTGGGTTCTATTGAACAGCATGGTCCCCATCTTCCAATATCGACAGATTCTGATATTGTAAGTGAAATAGCAAAAAAAATATGTCAAAAAAATTCATATCTGCTGCTGCCAACATTAAATTATGGAGTCTCACATGAGCATTTTCCATTTTTTAATTTAAGTTTAAAAAAAAATACTCTCCAAAAAGTTCTTTCAGATTTGTGTTTATCTCTCTTTGAAAATAAGATTAAAACAATTTTTATCATTAATGGACATCATGGGAATCATGGTACATTAAAAAATATTGATGCAAAATTTAAAAAAACATTAAAAAATCAAATCAGAGTTTTTACATTTTCTTATTGGCATTTTATGAAGAGAGAATTTGATCATGCTGGTTTTGTAGAAACATCCTTAATGCTTTCTATTTCAAAAAGAGTAAAAATGAATTTAGCAAAAAAAGGCCTTATCACTGATGGAATGAGTTCAAAGGAAATAAAAAAATTGGGAGAATTTGCATCTAAATCTTTTCCAAAAGTTACAAAAAATGGAATCTGGGGGGATCCTAGAAAAGCTACAAAGAAAGATGGACAAAAAATATTTTCTGAAATTACAGAGAATTTAGCAAAAAAGTGTCAAACTTGCCTTACTGGGCATGGTTTAAAGTTTCACCAATGAAATTTTAATATAATCCCCCAATATCAATGCCAATAAGTGAAATAGATGTCCGTTGATATGGCAGTAAAAGTATTGGATGAGAGTATCAATCAAGTAGTATTGATAAAACTCAAAGGTGGCAAAACCCTTAGAGGTAATTTGCTTGGCTTTGACCAACACATGAACCTGCTTCTCGATTCCTCAGAAGAAATTCCTACTGAGGGCGATACAAAGAGTCTTGGAACCATAGTCGTTAGAGGAGATAATGTTGTTATGATTTCTCCTCCACCGGCAAATTAGGTGATTTGAGATGGTAAAAGGTACTACTTCTATGGGTGGTTTTACAAAGAAAAAGGTCCACATTAGGTGTAGAAGATGCGGTAAAAACTCATTACACAAACGCCATCATGAATGTGCAAGTTGTGGTTTTCCAGAGGCCAAACGAAGAAAATATTCATGGATTAAATGGTATACCTAGATGCAAGAAATTGCTATTATCCTTAGTTCATTAGCAGGAGTAGCAACAGCAGCTGCTGTAAGAAGAACTCCTAGAACTAAAACACGACTTTTGAGCATGGGAGCAAGTTCACATATAAAAAATCAGATTAATACCCTAAAAATCGAGAAAGACATTCTAACAAAAACAATTTCAAGATTATATCAATCAGACTCTGACTTGACAAAAATTCAACGAGATAAACTATTGTTAAGGTATCAACATCAATTAGGAATAATTTTAGCAAAATTAGAAAAACTTGAAGATGCAAGTAAGCATCCAGATTTAGGTCCAATTGGTGATGGTTTGATAACTTTGATGGACCAAAAATTATCAAAATTAGATGAAAGATTGTATGAATTGTCCTCAAAAATTACTTCCACAGTATCTAGTCCTGAAATTAAAAAAGAGAAAAGCCAAGAAAGTGAAGGGAAGCAATCCAAACAAGAACATAAAATGGATGTCAAACCTAAACAGAATTTCTTTGGTTTTAAAAATTCAACTCTTGTAAAATCTAAACCAGAAATTGCTTCGTCTACCAAGTCCCGACAATCCATTGAGCTTACCACATTAACTGAAATATCAAAAAAAGAGGCCAAGTTCCCCGAAATTGAAAAACAAATGGAATTGAAAGAAGAGATTGTAAATGAGATTGTTCAACCAAAATTACAAACACCAGAAAAATTAGAAATTATACAAACAAATTCTTCTCCAAAAGTAAAGGTGAATTTTGAACCAAAACCTGACATCACAAAAGAAGTAGAGAAAATTACTCAATTCAAAGCTCTGCCAGAACCAC
>JBFIPZ010000028.1:0-10492 GCA_041609855.1 Nitrosopumilaceae archaeon
ATAATTACCATGCCAATAATGAATGTGTTTTGGGGGGATAGATATGGGGTTGTTCAGGATCCTTTTGGTCACTCTTGGGCCATCGCAACTCATAAAATCGATATGACTCCAGAAGGTCTACGAAAGGCAGGCGAAGAATATTTTTCCAGTCTTTCCAAAAAATGACTAGAATTTTTTTAAAATTAAGGTTCTAGGAATAATTGACCACTACCATCAATTAACCATTGGCCGGAGACCTGACTCTTATCAAGAATTTCAAATTCCGTAGGTGGGTTTTCAATTTCTCCTCCTAACAGAGAATTAAATCCTAGGTTTATCTTAATTGTATTGTCGTTGTCCTCAGAATCTATTGTCTGAAGTAAAATTACCAAAGACTCACCCTGTCCTGAGGATGATGATCTTGCTTTTCCAAACGCTACATCATAAACATTATTTCCAATTATTACTTCTCCTGACACAATCTTGAATTTTGATGTATTAGATGCTGTTACTTGGTTTTCCAAAAATAGTTCACCTGACATGGCAGTTGTTACTGTTTCATCGTAAATTGAAGTTGCGGTTCCTTCAAAGGAAATACTGTAAGAATTTGTTACATCATCAACAGTTGAGATATTTCCATAATATTCCCCTGACTCGTACTTTTCAATTAAAGTTTGTAATCGGTCCTCTAAACTTGCAATTTTTTGTTCCAACTTTTCAATTAATCTTTGGGCACGTTCTAATGCTTTGGATTCTTTTATGGATTCATCCTCAGCTAATCTAGAATTTTTTTCAGTGTTATTATCATCTGTATTTTCAAGATCTGCATTGTCACATGATCCCTCTAGATCTCCATGAGCAAGATGTGCTCTCATTGCTGGTGCTCCAACTGTTATGGTATGAGCGTTTCCGGGGTTTCCAGGGGGAATGTGACATATGGTAACTTTACCTGCTGTTTCTAGATTTGAAATAGTTAATGATTCTGATGAGTTGCTAACTTTAGCTGCGTCAAATTCCTTAATGTCTTCTCTTAGCTCCTTTGCAGCTTCTTTAGCTTCTTCTCTTAGCTCCTTTGCAGCTTCTTTAGCTTCTTCTCTTAGCTCCTTTGCAGCTTCTTTAGCTTCTTCTCTTAGCTCCTTTGCAGCTTCTTTAGCTTCTAGATCTGAATTACCTGCAAATGCAAATTCAGAAAAAAATATTGAATTACCTATTACTCCTAAAACAAGAATTGACATTAAAATAAAATTTCTTTTAATTTTCACAGCTAATCCCTTGATTTATTCTATTTATTATTGATTGTTTGTAATTTGAACAAGTTACGATTTTTAGGTGCAGGTATTCCTGAAATTTATTCTCAAAATACATATTTTTTAGGCATGATTTTATTAGTTACGGTTTTTATAATTCTCAAATAGAGTAAATTTATTGGCTGATGCTAAATTCTCTGGAAACAAATTACATGACATTGCCTTTATGGGTTTGAGGACTGCAATTGGTGTAATTTTCATTGCTCATGGAACGGGAAAATTCAACCCAGGATTTGTAGGATTTCTTACCGGACCGCTTGGATTTCCTCCAGAAATGCAAATTCCAATTGCTTTGGCTGAAACCATTCCAGGCATTTTGTTAATAATTGGAGTTTTAACTAGGATTTCTGCCTCATTATTATCGATTATAATGTTGGGAGCAATATTTTACGTAAAAAATGCCGCAAATCTTACCGGTGAGCGAGCTTATGAATTAGATTTGATCCTTCTTGCAGCTTCTTTAGTGATAATTGTAGCGGGACCAGGGAGAGTTTCATTGGCCCACATTGCTAAGAAAATTCCTAGATTTTTACACTAGGATTCATTTTAAATTTTGATTTAGAAAAAGTATGGTCTTCTCCCAAGCATCTTTTGATTCTTCTGGGGCATATCTATCTCCTGACGGATTTGCAAAAGCATGATCAACTCCAGGATAAATAATAATCTCATTTACAATCCCTAAATCATTTAATTGGGTTTCAAATTCTTTCACAGAGTCTACTGGAATTCCATTATCCTTCTCAGCAAAAATTCCTAAAACTGGCCATGAGATATTTGATAGTTTCTCAGGATCTGATGAAACTTGACCATAATACATTACTGTCGCATCTAATTCTGGATTATTTACAGCAAGGTTGAGGGATTGTCCTCCTCCAAAACACCATCCAATTGATCCAAAACTTTCTGAGGAATGCTCTTCTTTCAAATATGATATCGCAGCATTCATGTTCTCTATTCCGATACCGCTATCAAATGATGTTACCAGTTGTCTTGCTTCCTCAGAAGTGGTGCCTACTTTATTGTTGTAAAGGTCTACTGCCAATACAATGTATCCATGCGATGCGAGCTTTTTTGCCATTTCTTTTATGTTGTCATTTAATCCCCACCATTCATGAATCATTATTATAGCTGGAAATTCCCCTGTTGAGGACGGCTTTGCCAAAAAGCCTTGAGATTTATCAAAATAAGAAACCATCTCGGTCTCAACTTCAAAATCGCCTAGTGAGAAGATGGCAGAATTGTTGTTTTCAGCAGTATAATCTGGTAAAACATGTATTGCCCATCCACGCTCAATTAACTTTGAAACGCTCGATGGTTTTAGACACGCTGGTTGTCCCGTTGATTGTTTTAGGACCAACTCCAAGCCTTCAGTGCAGGTAACATTTGTGGGATTTGTTCCATCTTGGATCTGTTTTAGGGGTGGTGGAAAATATGCTATAGCTCCGGCATTTTGAAAATCATTCTCAACCATACCAAACAAAAACAAAGGAATCAAAGTAACCATAACAAGCACCATTCTGATTTTAGAATAATTCCTTGTCATGGTTTTATCTTGATTTTTGGTGGATTTATTATTATTGCATAAAACTAACAAATTCGGCTAGCAATATTTTTGATTTCACTAATCATTGGTATGAACAAATTATTCGTACTGCTTTTAAATAAAAACTCCTTATGGAATGTATGACCAATTTAAGTAAAGAATCATGGGAAGAAGTTAGAGGTCTTTCGTGGATTATACTTGATGAAGATTAATTCTTATCAAACCCCACAAAAGTAAACCAAATCTAATTTAACAACTATTTTTCTTTAAAGAATAATTCGGAAGCTGACTATTGCTGGCTGCACCCTTTACGTAGTGTCGACGGAATTCTTCACCAGTAAACCGATGCCAGGATGTTCCGATAGTGAAAATATCGTATCAGCTTCCTGCCTATAATACTGTTTTATCAAATAAAAGGTAGATCATTTTTTCTCACTAGTGGTAATTACCCTCCTTTAAACTAGTATTTTCAAAATTAATCACTCAATTATACTAAAATAATCTGTAATCAAGTTTATTCTGGATGCTGATGATGAGCGGAAAAGCCGTCTGATTAATGATGAGGATTATGAGTAATGAGGCATCTAGATTCCATTTTAGGTAATCTTAATTTGTCAAATATGGGCGATCAAGTACCATGAAATTAGCTGCCTTGTTCTCTGGAGGAAAGGATAGCACATACGCTATTTATCTTGCAAAAAAACAAGGGCATGAAATTACATGTTTGTTAAGTGTCTTCCCAGAGTCTGATGAAAGCCATTTACTTCATCATCCTAATTTGAAATGGACTAGTTTACAATCTGAATCTATGAGTATTCCTCAAATTACCATCCAGTCCGGTTCGAATACTGATACAGAATTAATTGCCTTGGAAAATATTTTGAGAAAATCCCAAGACCAATACAATATTGATGGAATGGTTCACGGAGGTATAAACAGCCAATTTCAAAAAGATATCTTTGAAAATTTATGCAGTAAATTAAATTTAAAATCGGTTTCACCTTTGTGGGGAACCGAGCCAAAACAATACCTTGAAAATCTTTTAACGGATAATTTTAATTTCATTATAACAAGTGTTTCATCAGGCGGCCTAGATGACTCTTGGCTTGGCAAAAAAATTGAAAAAGACGAAATTCAGCGATTAGAATATCTGTCAAAAAAATTTGGATTTAATCTGAATTTTGAAGGCGGAGAGGCTGAAACGTTTGTGATTAATTGCCCTCTATTTTCTCATCCAATTGAAATCTTAAAAGGGAAAAAATTTTGGGATGGTTATCGGGGAAGGTTTGAAATATTAGATGCGAGGCTAAACTACGATGTTAGATAATCTAAAAACCAATCTTAGGGATGCAATAAAGAAAATCGTAAAATCTTCAGGAATAGACGAGGAATTAATCAAAGAATTATCCAAAGATGTTCAAAGAGCCTTATTGCAGTCAGATGTGAATGTACGGCTAGTTTTAGAGATTACGAAAAATCTTGAGGAAAGAGCTCTTAATGAAACTCCACCTCCTGGGCTTTCTAGGAAAGATCATATTGTTAAAATCCTGTACGATGAACTCTCCAAATTACTAGGAAATGAAACTGAATTTAATTTTCAACCCGGAAAGCAAAACAAGGTAATACTTCTTGGAATTCAAGGAAGTGGAAAAACAACTGTAACATCAAAACTTGCTAAATTTCTAACAAAACAAGGATACTCTGTAGGTGTTATAGGAGCCGATACTTATCGTCCTGGTGCATTAGTTCAATTACGTACAATGTGTGAAAAATCCAATGTTGAGGTTTACGGAGAGGAAAAGAACAAAGATTCCCCAGAAATTGTAAAAAATGGTTTAAAATATTTTCAAAAATTACCTCTGGATATAATTTTGATAGACACTGCAGGACGACACAAAGAGGAAAAAGATCTTTTAGATGAGATGGAGCGAATTAACAAAGTTGCCAATCCTGACCTTGCTTTGCTTGTAATTGACGGTACAATTGGTCAACAGTGTTTCAACCAGGCAGAAGCTTTCCACAAAACTTTACCTGTCGGTGGAATAATTGTAACAAAATTGGATAGCTCTGCTAAAGGAGGCGGTGCTATTGCAGCTTCTGCAGCTACAGGTGCTCAAATTATGTATATTGGTACCGGGGAACGAATAGATGATTTAGAAAAATTTTCTCCAACTAGGTTTGTTGGAAGATTGCTTGGTATGGGTGATATTCAAGCCGTTTTGGATCTTGCAAAAAGGTTAGAAAATGAAGGCGATGAGGTCAGATTAAAGAGAATCTCCAGTGGAAAAATGAATATGGAGGATTTCTTCTATCAACTAGAAGAAGTTACCAAGGTAGGATCCTTGAGGGGATTTCTAGATAACATGCCAGGTCTTTCGGGAATGGTAAAAGACGATCAACTAGATCAAATGGAAGACAGAGTATCCAAATGGCGGTTCATTATTCAAAGTATGACCAAAGAGGAAAAGGCGGATCCAGATTTGTTGAATTCATCGCGAGTAAAACGGATTGCCAGAGGTTCTGGTTGGTCTGAACACGAGGTAAAAGAACTGGTAAAGAACTACAAAAATTCCAAAAACATGATGAAGGCATCCAAGGGAAGACAAATGCAGGGAAACCTTCGTCGGATGGGATTTGGATAGAAATTTTACGATTTTAATTAAATAAACAAAATCATGGCAAATAATAAAGGAGAATATTCTATCGCAAAAAAAATTATACAAAAACATTCTCTATGTGATAACTGTCTTGGACGATTATTTTCTAAAAAATTAAAATCCTCATCCAATATGAGGTTGGGGAAAAAACTAAAACAAAATTTTTCAACCACTACTAAAAAATGCTATATTTGCAAAAACCTATTTGATAATATTCCTTCTTTTTTGGAATTGATGAAAGAGAGATCATCGAGTTTTTCCTTCTCCTCTTTTGTTGTGGGGACAATTATACAACCATCAATAATAGACCGAGATGATTATTTAAGATCAAAGTATAAGTTACAAGGAGTTGATAGTGTTAAAACCAGCATTACCGGAGAAATATCAAAACAATACGCAAAAAAAACTAAAAGAAAAATTGAGTTTTTGGATCCAGATGCCACCTTTACCATAAACTTGAAAGATAAAATCTGCCACCTGAGAACAAAACAAATTTCAATTCAAGGACGATATAGTAAAATCAAAAGAGGTTTTTCTCAAAAAAAAAAGTCTTGTGAAAATTGTCTAGGAAAGGGATGCATGGTTTGTAGTTTTCATGGTTTAACCAATTTTGATAGTGTAGAAGGAAAAATTTCGGAATTTCTTTTTAGAAAATTTGGGGGAACTCTTGCAAAGTTCACATGGATTGGAGGGGAGGATGATTTAAGCCTGGTTTTGGGATCAGGACGACCTTTCTTTGCGCAGATTCAAAATCCCAATAAGCGGAGGGCTAGATTACCAAAAAGCTTCAAGACCGATCCTATAATTATAAAAAATTGCAAAGTAATCTCTAATGTCCCCAAAAAATCATTGAGCTTTGAATCTACTGTTAAATTAAAGATTATTACAAAAAACGAAATTTTCCCATCAAACCTAAAAAAATTGAAAAACCTTTTGAAAAATCCAGTTGTAATCTATGAAAATTCTGGAAAAAGATTTGAAAAAAAAATTTTTAATTTAAATTATAAAAAAAATTCTGAAAATATTTTCACATTAACTATTAAGGTAGAAGGTGGATTTCCAATCAAACGATTTGTTTTAGGCGATAATGTGGTTCCAGGTGTAAGTCAAACCATTGAGGATCAATGTAAATGCCAAGAATTTGATTTTATGGAAATAAAAATGATAACACATAACTAGAGCAACTTCAAAGTTTGAATATGCCATTAAGAAAAAAGGGAAAACATGCAAGATGGGCAGATCAACGTGCTAATAGAAGAAAATCAAAACTATCAAAACGTGGAAAACCAAAATCGGGATAAATTTACACATTCTTTGGATTTTGATGGTCTAAATTCCTGAGAATGATTTAACAAAAACTTTTCTCAACAAGTTACTGCAACCAAAAGATCATCCAAGTCGACCGGTTTTTTTAGAAATCCGTTTACTCCATCTTTGCGTAACAAATTCTTGATTTGTATGTTTGGAAGACTTGCCCCAGAAAAAATAAGAATATTCTGATCCTTTAATGTGTTATCTGAAGCTAAAATTTCTATTATTCCAATTCCACTAATTATTGGCATCATCACATCCAAAAGGATTACATCAAATTGATTTTCTCGAATTTGTTTCAAACCTTCCATTGGGTCGTTGGCAATTGTAATGGTTAAGCCCTTTGCTGTAAAAAATTTTGAAAGCATTGTGGTGGTTTCTTGGTTGTCATCAATTACGAGTATGTTCACAATGGAGAAAAATGGTTTTTCTATTTAGAGAAATGTTTGTCCAAACAATCCTACTGTAATTTTTTCTTTTTTCATGTAAAATTGAATTTTTACAAGTTTTACATCCTAATCAATGAACAATTCTAAAACTCATGAAATATTTCAAAAATTAGTTTTTAATAGCAGATAAAAGTTCATTAAATTCGATAGGTTTTTTCAGACAATCATGGATTCCTCTCATTTTCAACAAATCCTTTCTTACCTCATAGGTAAATGGAAATCCTGAAAGAATTACTATTTTTTGATCTTGCAGGATCTTTTCTTTTTCCAGGGTTTTGATAACCTCGATTCCACTTAATTCAGGCATATGCATATCTAGTATTATCCTGTCGAACTTTTCTTTTTTAATTAGCTCTATTCCTTCTCGAGGATCATTTGTTACAAAATAATCATAACCTAGGGATCCAATCATTTCGGAAAGCAAATTTGTAATATCTTTATTGTCATCAATATGAAGGAGCTTCACCAAATTTACCTTTTATTAAGGATAATTATAATAAATGTGTGTTCACTTCAAACAATTATTTACTGTTTCCTGGTTATGTGGATCTCCTAGAGTCTATCGTGCACAGCTCCGAATTTTTAAAATAATTTTTTATTGATTTTACTTAAATTTAATTTTAAAGATATTTTTTAGAGTCTGCCAACCTTTTTACAATCACCATAATCGAAGAGAAATGATGGACCCATTAATTAGATTTAAAGAAGCACATGTCCAAGGAAAAATTCCTGATGATCTATATGATCTTGTTCTAAACCGATTCCATATTACCGTGGAAGGTATAAATCGAATAGAGAAAGCCTCAGAAATCCGTTTTCCTGTTGCATATGTAGAGCCTTCAGTAGTCGTATCATCGCCAAGTTCGCATTCTTTTGAATTTGGAATTTTATTTGCACGTACCATTCCGATTTTTTTTGAAGAGAAATTTCAGGTGGTAATTCAAATTTCAGCCCCACTGGTGGCCTTTGGGCTTAAAGGAACGATTCACGCAATTTTAGCACATGAATTTTTACATTATCTTGAACTAATTCGTAAAATATCCAAAATGAATTTCTTGTCTGATGAGATTACGGGAAATTTGTTTGAAAGCGTTTATGCAGACGAAACTAGGCTTTTTGAGCCAAGAGCTGTCTTTAGGGATAGAACTTTATTGAATCATATAACAAAAAGATTTCCTTCTGGATTTCGTGACTATAAACTGGAAGACAAAGTAATAAAATATTGGATTGAAAAAAATCTACCTCAAACCAACATTGCACTTGATACCAATACAATAAAACTATCGATGGAATCTCTCTCTAAAATAAAGTTAGATCCTAAATTTCTCAAAAGAATGGATGAATTGGAACAAAAAAGTATGAAAATTCGTAAAAAAAAATTGTATTGATAAATGAGTTATTATTAAAAGAATTACAAAAAATATTACTAGTTAATCAAAAGGTCTTAATTTTACTTATTTTGATGTGACATATGTCTTCATTTGACATTGATTGGTGTAGCAATTTTTATGGAATTTATTGGGCTTATGAAAAAGATAGATTGGTAGTTTCAACTGTCTTTGAGGATAGGGACCAGGCCTTACGATTTTCAAAAGAGGTTGAGACTTGGAGTGACAAATTCACACGTATGACAATAATTGAAAAAAATAATGACGAATATGCAATATGCTGTTATCAGGATCCACAAATTTCAAAGAGCAAAAACAACTTAGGTCTTTACCGGTCTGGAATGAGACAGGCCTCCGGATATGAACAAGTAAAACCAATGATTATTGAAAAACCTCCTCTTCTTCAAATTGCTTATGCATCAGATGTGCGAGTAATTAGCACCTATGAGCAAACCTCGCGGCTTGTTCCAATAAGAAAATGTAGAATAATTCAGGAATCTGATTTAAAAAAACAGGAATATTTTTTTGAAAAAACTGCTAGCGCTAAAATTAATGGAAAGTAACCAAAAAATGTCATACAAAAGTAAAAATTTCAACGTTAATTTTTTTGCCAACAAAGTTCATGCTCACCGCTGGCCCCTGAAATCTCCAATTTGGAGTGAATCCGTGAAAAAAAGCATAGATCTTGATTTGAATCAGAACCGCGAAAAAAAAGAAATAATGATTAATGATTTTCAAATTAGAATTGATAATTATGATTTTGAGAAAATCCAAAAAGTTGGGGTAACTGTTCCGTTATTTAAAAAGGAAACCAGAATGGTTTTTGAAGGTCATTTTTTAGGCTATGATGCTCATGTACACATAACAATCAACTCAAAGGATTATTTGGATATTTTCAATAAATTAATGGATTGGAAAAACAATTTTTTTCCCGATTGATTTAAAATAATTCTCAGGGTTTTAATTTTTCAATGTTGGATCGAGGTTATTATTGACAATCATTTTCAAATTCATCCCATTTCTAAGTAGGTCTCTATGGAATGTAAAAAAGGATATGTTCATACTTTTTCTTGGTTTGAAATCCAATCCAAAAAAATGTGTATAAACTGCGGAATCGAAGAAGAATAAGATAAAATTAAAGATTTTGACTCCAATTTTTTAATTTTAAATTTATTAATTATCCGCTAAAATCTCTAAAAATTAAAGTGGGGCTGGTGTTTTAAATTTAATCTAAATTATTATTTTCTTCCCAACAGTCACAATGTTTCCAGGTGCATTTTGGGCATTCGTATGGAGTATCACTTGCCTTGCACTCTGATGGGAGACAATTACATCGCGGACACTTGGATTCCATTGAGTATCTTGAGAATTGCATTTTTAATATATTTACATTTTGTATGGCCTTTTGGCAATGATCTTATTTTAGATAATCTTATTTTTTCAACAGATTAACTAAATCTCAATATTCTCTTAAAGAATAAAAAGGAAAAAAATTTTGCAGTTTGATTATTATTTTTGAAAATTTATTAAAACAGATTCATATTTTTTTGCGGATCTTCTATTGGTTGAATTCTGTTAAACCACATTTTCCACAAGTGTGTCTGTCCTTATGATCAGACATGTAGATTCCCTTACCACACCTAGAACAATTTTTTTTAATTCTCGTTAATTTACTTCCGTCGATTTGGAAATATTTGTAAACATTTGGACTATACCCTTTTTTTCCAGGCATTACTTGACCTTTTCCTCTGTTGGTTTTTCTGGGTTTGGTTCTTCAGATTTGGCTTCAGTTGCTTCTTCTGTGGCTTTTTCTGCTTCGGCTTGTTTTGCTTTGGTTTTTTCTAATCTAGCAAAAATG
>JBFIPZ010000029.1:0-10289 GCA_041609855.1 Nitrosopumilaceae archaeon
AAAACATTCTTAGAAAACCATCCAATGGCATCCGATCATCAAGAAAAAATGGAAGAGTATTGTTTACTAGATGAATCAGAACGAGATGCTTACATTGAACAAAATAAAGATGAATTTTTACGAGATCATGATTCTATGAAATCTGGCCATAACATAAGAGAAAAGATGGATGAATATTGTGAAATGTCTGACGAAGACAAATTAACACATAACGAAAAACTTCAGAAGAATGAAGAAAAACTTGAAAAAATGGAAAAATATTGTACTCTAGATGAGACCGGAAAGAAAATGTTCATGGAGGAACATATGATGGAAATGAAAGGTGAACTGACTGACCACAAAGACTCTATGACAGGCAAAATGACTGACCACAAAGACTCTATGACAGGCAAAATGACTGACCACAAAGACTCTATTATTTCGGAACGTAAGTCTCACATGATTCTTAGAGCAAGTACTTTAACTGATGAACAAAAAAATGAAATCAAAGCACTTCATGACGAATTACGAGATTTCAAGCATTCATTACGAGATAAATCAATGAATGATTTAGAAAAACAAGAGATGCGAGATCATTTCATGGAAAAGGCAAAAGAATTTTCAATGACATGGATTTCCCCTAGACATCAAGTTGCAGCAGGAATTGACGCAAACCAGGTAGAATGTCGTGAAGGTTTTGCACTTGTAATAAAAACATCTAATGCAACACCACTATGTGTCAAAGAAACAACAGCAGAAAAACTAATTGAACGTGGTATTGTAATTCCTTCGATCTAATTTTTTTATTAATCAATAATTTTTTTAAATTAATTTAAAATCAATATTTAAATTTTTAAAAAATGTACTAAAAAAAAATTACAGGTAGCCAACTTTATAAAAATGAATTTTATAATTTTGTGGAACATGAGGGGAGATTTTTTGCAATTATTTGAATTAAAAATTTTGAAAATGGTTCACGTTAACCAAAACTCTTGGAGATTGCAAAATGATAAGTAAAAAAGATCTAAAACACATGCCTGTTACTTTTTTTATTGCCCCTATAGTTTTAGTTTCCTTAATTTATGTAATCTTAATAACCGCAAATGAAATGGTCGAAGAAAAAGAATTTATCCTTAGTCTATCGTGTCCGGAATTAAAAGAATATACTGAAAGTCAAATTATTGATTCAAAACTATACTTTGGACACGAAGTGTATCTTAGTTATGCAGAAGAGCGGTTTTACGATTCCTGCTAAAACCGTAAAAATAATCTAAAAATAGGATAAATTTAGGCATAAATTATGATCTTTTTACTAACTAGGAACAAAGACATTAAAAAAGGAGTGGAATTTTTATCCACCTCCTATTGCAGCGTATTTTCCTTGACGGCATCTGATAAAAAATGTTGCAGTAATTCCTCCAAATATTCCGGTAGACAAAATTAAAGCACCCACAACACCATTCACTTCAAAAATTGGTATTCCAGATCCTGTTTTTGGATTGTCATTTGCAAGGATAACCTTATCTTTAGCAAGTTGCAGATAGTCATCTAGTTTGTCTATCAGTTACAATGTACTGTGCAAATACAAGGTTACTAACAGAAGGTAATATCAAAAGGCTAAACATTACTCCTGTTATTTTTGTCGTTGTTTTTCTAATCATTGATTTTATTACGTAAAAATCGAATAAAGCGTTTGATGAAATTTCAAATTTACTAAAAATTTTTAAGAACTAGATTATGCAAATTGTTTTTGTTTTGATTGTTTGATGGACTTGATAAAAAAGAATGCAGCCAATCCACCCAAAATTATTGCAATAACGGTAAAGGTAATTGCTAGATCTCCAAAATCAAACATTGGAGTTCCAGAGCTAGCGACAGGATTTTCTTCAGCTGCATCAATAGTTCTTTGTTGAAGCTCTAAACTTTCCTCTAATCGCTTCTCCATTCCAACTTCCGGTGGAGATTCTAGAGATGGTGTGGCGGAGAGTGCATCATCTCCAGATTCTGCTGTTACCCCCTCGATTGATTCCTCCATTGTAGCTTGAAAACTTCCATCCATATCTTGAAGTTTTGTCTCTTGGATTTCTTTATCTGATTCAAACGATAAATTATTTTTTTGTTGTAACATTGAAAATGACAAAAGACCTGATATTCCTGCAGCTATCCCTAGACCTGAAATCTTGTAAATATGCTTAAAGGAGCGGACAAGAAGCTTACTTTCCTTTGTCTTCTCCGAGTACTTGGGAGGAACAATTACCATACTAAATTTAGAAGCAGAATAATACTTCATATCCTGGGATTTTGAATTTTTTTCCGTTTTTGTCACTTTAACTACGCCTAAATCCTGCAATTTGATGATGTGATATTTTACTAACTGAAGAGAAATTCCAGTTTTATCTGCAATCTGAAGTGCAGTCAGTTCTTCATTAAATAGCAATTGGAGAATTGTTCTACTCGAGTCATTAGTTAACAACTCACCGAATGATTTTATCCTTTCATCATCGGTAGCCATGATTTTAATTTTTTCAGTAATCTCATGCTCATTTTCTTTTTCTGACATTTGAATTCTTTTAATTACACTGGAGTATATGTAAATTGTTTGGTAAAATTACGATTTCACTTAACCTTTTAAGCTCATAGGGTATACTATAGTAACTGTCAAAAGGTAGTTAAAAAAAAATAAAAAAAGATGAAAAATATGAGTTCCAAAATTATTATTCCAATCGTAGTGGCGATATCCATTATAGCAACCATAGGGGTTATGTTCGCTATCGGTTTTGATCAACAACCGGAGGTTACCCAGAATCCAAATCCTCCGCAAATAGTTTATGTGGATAGGACAGTTTCAGATTTGATTGAAGGAACACAAGAAATCAGAAAAATTTCCTCAGAAGCCGATTTAAAAGAAATCTTAGCAGCTTCGAATTTTTTTGAAGGAGGATTTTATGACGATAGGAGTTTTCGATCAGACAGTTTTATGGCAATAGAGGAGACATTGGAATTATCCTTACGTGCTCCAATGGCAGAACCCATGGTAGGCTTTGATATGGAGACATCTAAAGTTCAATCTGGATCAGGAGGTGTCGATTATTCGACAACCAATGTTCAAGTAGAAAATGTTGATGAGCCAGATTATTTAAAAAATGATTCAAAATATGTTTACATTGTTTCTCAAAACACACTATCTATTATCGATGCTTATCCTGCTGAATCTGCCAACCTTGTACTAAAAATTGCATTGGATATTGAATCACAATATATTCAAAACATGTTCCTAAATGGCAACCGATTGGTAATCTTTTACAATGGACAAAGCCAAGATGAAATAATTCCACAATTTGACTTTATTCCAAGACCATCATACAATCCTGTTACGCATGCATTGATAGTAGATGTTTCAGATAAGAAAAAACCAGAAATTATCAAAGACTATACCATTGATGGTCACTTTAGAGATGCCCGAATGATAGGGGATTTTGTCTATTTTGTAACAAACAGCAATATTGACTACCAACATCCTAGATTACCAATTATTATGGAGAGATCAGAACCATTAATGATTCCAGATGCATTTTACTTTGATAATATGGAGCGATTTTCCAATTTTAATACTCTAACTGCAATTGACGTTTTTGGTGATACAATAAACTCTGAAACATTTCTAATGGGTTATAGCGGAACAATCTATGTTTCTGAGGATAACTTTTATCTCACTTACCAACAAAATCTTCCTTATAGGTTCTATGAAGACTCTAACAGAGATAGATTCTTTGACGTTGTAGTACCATTACTTCCTGCAGAAATCCGAGATAAAATAAAATCAATTCAAAATGATTCTTCGTTAAGTTCTGCAAGACAGTGGAGCGAAATCGCCGAGTTAATGCAGGATTCTTACAATCAGATGAGTAAAAACCAAAAAGAAAAACTATTTGATAAAATACGAGAGGCCCTTTCCGAATACGATCGAAGAATACAGGAAGAATCCTCAAAGACAATAATACACAAAATTTCCATTGATGAGGAAAAATTAGAGTATGTTGCAAAAGGATCAGTTCCAGGACGGCTTTTAAACCAATTTTCAATGGATGAAAACGATGATCGATTTCGAGTTGCAACTACAGTAGAATACTATTCACAATACAAGGGAACAATACGCTCAAATGCGGTGTATGTTTTAGATGAGAATCTAAAAATTGTTGGAGGACTTGATGAGATAGCCCCTGATGAGAGTATCTTTTCAGCGCGATTCATGGGAGATAGATTATACTTGGTAACTTTCCAGCAAATCGATCCCTTCTTTGTAATCGATTTGTCCTCAGATACACCAAAGATTTTAGGTGAGTTAAAAATTCCTGGATTCTCAAATTACTTGCATCCATATGATGGTGATTATGTAATTGGTGTAGGACGGGACACCAAAGAAGTTGGAAGTGGAAGGGTCCAACAACTTGGTGTTAAAGTAGCACTCTTTGATGTATCAGATGTTAGCAAACCCTTAGTACTTGATGATTTTATAATAGGAGATGCATCTACACATTCTGAGGCACTAAATAACCACAAGGCTTTTTTCTTTGACAAGAAAAAAGATCTTTTATCTCTTCCAATTAGTAGCGATCTAAAATCTTTGGAGGGAATATCTGACGCAAAATTGATTGCCACAGATTATAACCGATGGAATGGATTTTACGTATTTGAATTAAATCCCAACGATGGAATTAACCTTAGAGGAACCGTAACTCACTCCGAAAATGATTCTGGTTATTACGGAATGGGAAACTCTAGAACATTCTACATCGATGAGGTTTTGTATACAGCCTCAGATAGGTATCTAAAGATGAATTCCATCAATAACTTGGATGAGATCAACTCCATTAAACTAGAAAATACTGGTAAATTCATTGGATATCTAGAAAACTAGACTATTTTAGAGACTTTGAATCGAATTTACAAAAGGGGCAATTGGATGTTTGCGTTATTCTACCACAAGTTTGGCACCTGACTGGCTCTCCAAAATAGCTTGTTTTACTTGTCTTTTGAAAGAGCTTAAACATAACAACTGCAATAATTCCAATTACAACTATTGCAATGTAAATTCCAATGGCCATAATTTATTATAATAATCGTCCTTATTGAAACCTTTGTTAATTTTTAAAATTTAGAATTAAAACTCAGATCAAACTCAGCTATTGGGCAATAGTGGGCAGACCTGAGTCTAGGAAATAATAACAATTTTTATAATTTAAAGACGATTATTTGTAATTTCATTTTTTTACACCTTTTGAGCCTACAAAAAATGTTTGTTTTTTGATGAGTCATACACATTGTTAAATCAAAATATTTTCAAGTAAAACCATGTCAAGCTGTAAATGTAATTTTTGTCTATCCATAAACCAGCTCATTTTAGAGAGAAAATCTATGGAAGATGAATACTAGTGTCCGAAGAAAATGATAGACCAGAATGGGAATGGATTAAAAGAAAAAAATAATTTTAAGAAACCAAAAATTTTAAAATAAAAAAAATTGAAAAGAGGAAATTATCCTACTTTTTCAATTTCAATGCCATTTTTACAGCCAGACCCCATGATCCTAGAGTTAACAGTACTGGAAATACTCCACTGGTGAGTATTTGCGGTACTTGCTCGAAGGAAGCACTTCCTGCGGAGTACATTGCTGCAACAATAGGTAAGGCTAGCAAACCTACTATCCCGAGTTTTCTTTTGTTGTCGGAAACTTCAATTTGTACGTTGATTGTGCTCATGTTTGTAAGGTTAAGAAATTTCTGAGCTATTTAGAATGGATCAAACTTTTTGTTTATATTTTGTTCAGAAACTGAATTATTAAATTAACATTAAAGTTCAGTAAATGAACTGTAAAACCTGTCTCCTCTCGTAAAGATTTTCTTAGGAAATTTCTAAAGAACACTTATCCGAACATATCCGTCTTTCAAATACATCCTCATATTCTTTACCACAATGAACACAATTTCTTAAAGCCATGATTATAGTAAACGTTCTTTTTATTTAAGAGAGTGATTTATGGAATTATTTCGAATTTGAATAACCATCGGAATCCTTGAGACTAGAACCAGAGTCTTCCTTTTTTGTCATGCCTTGAATAAATCGATTAAAATCATCCTCATCGAAGAGTTGCCAACCCATCTTGTGAATATCAAGGTCATACGATCTATAATCTTCCATTATATCCCCAAACCAAGCTCGGTAAAGATCCTCTTCCTTTTGGGCTTGTTCATGGTTGTTAAAAAATTTTAGTTCAATCCAGTCAATATTCCCATTAGTTCTAGCTGAAAAATCGCAATAAGGTGCACCACTCAAATATTGTTTCATTTCATCTAACCTGGCAACAAAATCTTTTGGAGATGTAAATTTCACCGTAATTAGTCGTAAAATAGGCATGTTAACCTGAATAAGATCAACCATAGTAGTATAGCCACGAATGATTCCCTGTTTTTCTAGACGTGCAATTCTTTTTCCTACACCTCGCTCAGACATTTCAGTACCCATTCCCTCAAGTTTCTTAACTATGGTTCTTGTGGAATCACGAGCATTTGCAATAAGCAGGTTTAGAATTTGTCTATCAATGGTATCGATTTTAATCTCTTTTTTTTGCTCAATTACAGGCTCGGCCATAGTCATTTGAAATCAAATTCTTTTTCCTAATGCAAAGATAGCCGCCAATGTTCAAATATTGAACTAAATGGGTAAAAAAAATTCAAATTCTGAACAAGGATATATCAAAAAGTAAGGCAGATACTAAATAATTCTATTCGTTGGTTTCTTTGAGAACAAATGAGGGCAAACGAATTACAAGACCAAGAAACTCTAAAAGAATATTATTCATTTCTATATGACCTTGCTTCAAAGAAAAACTATCTTCACGCAACTCAATTAACAAAAGAGGAACAACAATACTGTGATAAGCTCTTATCAAAATGCAAAATAAAACCAACATCAAACGATTTGTATTTACCATTAATGAAAAGCATATTACGAAATCATTACAACTCCACTAACGGTTAAAAAAAGATTTTAATTTAATTGGAACTTAAGACCAAAACCGATGCGTGGAATTTTGGTGACAGTTCCAATTGATTTAGCTTTAACAATTTAATATATAGCCACTGCTGATAATTTCGATGAACGATTTGTACGTTTTGTTTTTATTCCATAATTACTTATACAAAGCAATTAGATAGGTAGATGTATTCCCCGACCCATACATCATACCATCTAATTTACAAAATTAAAAAAAGAAACAGCTATTTGTATTTTAGTTGGGATACAAATCATGGGAAAGTCTAAGTAAAAAATAAAATTATTTATAAAAAATGAGAGGTAATTCTGAGGATCATATAAATACAATTAGTTTTCGGATCGAATGTTGAGACGAGAAGTCATCCCATTAATCTTGATTTTGACCCTAAGTTTGTACTTTGGACTAGATATAAAATATAGTCATGCACAAAACAATTCTACTTTTTTTGGTCAACAAACCACGCTCTCCGGTGATTTGTTAAACAATCCTCTTGCAAGAGATATTTTAGAAAAGATAGAGCAGACCAAAAAATGGATTGAAGAATTGGAGAAAAGAGAATACGAGAAAACAAAAGCCAAGAAGGAACTGGAAGAAAAACGCGCCGTTGCTCTTGAAAGACTCAATCAAGATCTTTTAGAATGGGAAAATCTCTGGTCAAACTATACCTCTCGTGCTGCCTTTGAGAGATTTGTAGAAGACAAACCACCCCAAATACAAGGGGTATTCTGGGACCAATTTGAATTCAAGGAAATGAAAGTAAATGCTGGTAGAGAAGCACTAAAAGAGGTAATTGCAAATGGTGGAAGTCTAAGTGAGGCAAGGGCTGCATACCATAAGGCCGCTGAAACTAAGAGGATAGAATTGATCGAAATGAATGCTCAGTTCAATGTAAAACATAATTTGGCAATTTACAAACAGCAATTACTTTTTAATTCTACTGGACAATTACCACAAAATTCCTATACTACATCTCAACTGGCAGAATATTATACTGATTATAGATCAGATCCAAAGTATCTTTTGGCAAACCCTAATGATAAGTATGCTTATGAATCTCTTGAAACTAATCCTGACACCCAATGTCGTAAAGGATATGTTGTAGTCCATCGATTACATACAAATGATTATGCATGTATAACAAACGCTACTGCTGAAATATGGGAAATGCGTGGGATGGGAACAATAGTTGACTCCACCAAATTAATCTTTGATGACAAATCACTTTCCCCTACAATTAAAACAAATCCTGGAACCAAATGTGTAGACGAACATGTTGTTGTATTTCAGGTTAAAGATGAAGAATATAGGTGTATTTTAAAATCTACTGCTGAAACTTGGATTGAAGATGGATTAGCAGAGATACATGAGCTAACACAATTTATTTTAGATAAAGACCAACAAAAGAAAATCGAGAACCAGATTTTTGAATTAAACCAAAAGATTAATGATCTTTATGATTTACATACACTTGATCAAATTCAATTAAAAAAAGATTACAATCAAATGTACCATGATGCTGAAAATTTTGCCAAACAGGAGGAACAGGATCTATTGAAAAAATTTTATTTGGAGGATGGTATGACTAAAGATGAACTTGCTCTCCAGATAATGGAATTACGAAAAAATCACGAATCAAAAATGGAACAAATCCTGAATGAGAAATCACAAGCCTTAGAGGACCTTAAGGTTGATATGCATAAAAAAATGCAGGAAATGTCAAACGATTATAACAATAATACTCACATAAAGATAATTTGGAATTCAGATGATTCCAGATTTCTAGCAGTTAAAAGATAAATTATTTTTGAATCGAAAAAATTGTTACAAATTTTTATAAAAATGAAAGATTTACGCCTAGTTTTTCCTAGCCGTAAATGATAAAACCCAAGATTGCAAAATTTTTCGATTTAATTCTGCAAATTCTTGTGATCGTTTGTTCCATTCCTTTACGTTTTCCTTTGTAGTGTCAACGGATGTCAGAATTATTTTGTCTCTTACAGTTCGAGCTCTGATTGCAGCTTCAGTGATATCTGAAACAATTTTACTCGCAATACTTGATTGTTTGGGATACAATCCAGTTTTACTAACAAATTCTTTTTGCAAAACTATACTTGCATTAAACATATTTTCCCATGCTAGAAGAAACTCTTGTTGCAACTCCGTTAACGTTTGATAGTATTTTGGAATAGAATTTTCCATTTGTTCAAAGTATTTCTCTACATTTTGTTTGTATGTGAAGAAAATATCTTGTGATTTATCTGATTTAATTTCTGGTTTTGAGGTTGATTCCGTCCTAATTTCTTCCTTTGAAGTTTGTTCAGTTTTAACTTGCTGCTTGGAAGCTTTTCCGGTTCGGATCTGGTTGTTTACATTTTTATTGGTTTTGTCCATGGTTCTAAAAAGCATTAACTTATTTATATTTGAATCCTAACATCTTTTAATGTTAGCAAATTCAATTTATGTAAATTGATCTTTCCATTTTTTTAATAATTTTAAAATTTAATTTACAAGTATTTGAAATAATAATAAAATCAAGTTTTTCCTATTAAACACATTAAGCGTGGCTATTACAAAATATTTTAAATTAATTTAACCAAAATATTTGTCTCTAGAAATTTTTTACCTTTTTAAACAATAAATCATGGTTTGTTTATACTAAGTAGAGAGATGACCAATGAAGATCCACTCTGAACAGCTTTTTAATTATCTTCAATCTCGGGGATTCGAGATTACTGCTGAAGATAAAGCCAATATTATAGAGATTATCCTCTTTGGGAAAAACGATAAAGGAAAATATTCTCAACAAAGAGAGAAAAGTTTTGGTGGCTAAGAATCAAATTTTTTGGATTTAAATTTAAAAACTTGGTTAAGACCATATCCAAAGAACACCTTCTGGTACCTTCTCAGACTTAGGGGGATATAAGACAAATAGTGGGGAAGCCTATTTTGAAAATTGTTATGTCTCTAAAATGCCAGTATCTTACAAGCTATAAGACATAAGTTCAAAAAATTAGTAAAACTGTTTGTAATCTTACCAAAGCTACAGGATTTTTCAAATACATGATCATTTTGCAACAAATTCACTGACAAATCATTCATTGTGCTTTTATTAGATTTCTATTTAGGGTAACTATGGTAATTTACAGAACCAGTATGCAAATTGTTGGTGACCTTCTTACAGCTACCAGAGAATCTGGAGAAGAAGGAATAAAGACTACAAGATTGCTTGCAAAAGCCAATCTTTCCCATACAAGACT
>JBFIPZ010000030.1:0-10034 GCA_041609855.1 Nitrosopumilaceae archaeon
ATGCAATTATGATTTTAAACTCTATTTGGGGAATCTTCAGGACATATAGAGATACAATTTAATTTGAAATAAAATTACCATTTTTGTGAGGATTGATGGGAGCAAAATTATCTTTGGGCTAGGAGTTGGCGGATCGGTTGCTATTGCGTTTGTATCACTATACTTTGCCCTACGGTAAAGATAAATCATGAGGGGAAACTAGCAAATTATTGTCAGATACAAATGAATTTAGAATTTCACAAATTGTAGATAATGGCCAAATGATACAGTTGACATTAATAGAAAATGTGACGACTGAACCAATTTCCCAAAAGCAGATGATTATTGAAAATGTTGCCAAGAAATTGGATGCCGAAACTAAAGAGCAGATCATGCCGTTACTTGAAGCGATTCTTCAAGCTCAGCCAACGATAAATGTAAAAAGCTATCAACAAACACAAATTACAATGGCAATGCCAAAAAATAGATATGAACGACTTGGCAGGCCTCAAGTTGGTGAAATATTACAAATGGACCTGCGAAAAGTGTAGATAATTTAATAATTATTTTAGGGATTTTTTTATTTCGTCAATTGTTTGAAGTGGTAAGGAGCAAGTGAAATCTTTGCAAATAAAAACAGTAGTAGAGTTTTCATTGAATTTTTTTCCTTCAAAAAATGGATATACAGACAAGGCATTTAGTTGATTGGGATTATTTATTGAAACCATAATGGATTCAGGTAGAAATGATTTTGACAAGAAATCTGTAATTTCTTTGTTCATATAATTTAGAAGGGTGATCTCAATTGGTTTTTGTAAATACATGTAGATGGTGTTTAATAAAAATCCAAATCCAAAGGGGTTTTCTGCTGCCATTTGTGCCTGAGATTCCATAATTTTAGTTGCAATGTCCAAGAATCTCTTTTCCTGAGTAAGATGGAACAATCGTAACATGACCAAACAAGAGACAGAGTTTCCGGATGGGAGTGATAAATCATAATTACTTTTGGGCCTAATGATCAGGGTTTCGTGATTATCAGAAGTCATAAAAAAACTATTTTGTTCTTTATCCCAAAAATGATCAACTAAATGGTGACCAAGATTTATTGCCAGACTAAGATATTTTGGATCAGAAAAAACTTCAAAAACATCAAGTAGTGCATTAGCAAAATATGAATAGTCCTCGAGATATCCGTTAATTTTTGCAGTGTTATTTTTGTAAGTTCTAAATAATTTATCATCAACAAAAAGATTTTTTTCAATAAAAGAAATACAGTCTTTGGCTTTATTCAGATAATTGTCATCTCCAGTTACACGATAACCTTTGGTAAAGGCTGTAATCATCAAGGCATTCCATGAAGTAAGAATTTTATCATCCAATCCTGGGGCAGCACGGCTAGAACGAAAATTCAGCAACTTTTGAGAACATGTCGAGATAATTTCTCTAACCTTATTTTCTGGGATTCCAAAATTGAACCCTACTGTAGATGCATTTATGTTATTACACAAAATATTTTTTCCTTCCCAATTTCCGCCATCAGTTACATCAAAATATAGGCAAAACAAATCTGCATCCTCACCTAGAATTTTTTTGATTTCATTTTTATCCCAAACATAAAATTTACCTTCTTCACCCTCCGAATCAGCATCAAAGGCTGAAAAAAATCCCCCTTCAGGAGAAGTCATTTCACGAGACACAAAATCTAATGTTTTTTTGAGAACATCTAGATAGAAGGGATCCTTTGTAATTTGGTATGCTTCTGCATAATTTACAGGGATTAGTGCGTTATCATATAGCATCTTTTCAAAATGCGGGACCAACCATTTTGCATCTGTAGAATATCTATGAAAACCTCCGCCAATCTGATCAAAAATGCCTCCTTTAGCCATTTTAGTTAGAGTTTTTAAGGAAAATTCATTGAATTTGGATAACCCAGATAATTTTGAATAACGAAATAAAAAGGAAATATTAGCAGCATTTGGAAATTTTGGGGCTGACCCAAACCCTCCATAAGAAAAATCACCCATCTGAAACAGGTTCATAGCTGCCTCATCTAACAAAGACCGTTCTAGTCTAGTTGGAGTTTGCAGTACCTCTGTTTTTTGCAATGCCTCAAGAAAGTTATGTGCTGTTTTTTCAATATCCTTTGGTTTTTCTTTCCATGCTTGCGATAATTGTCTTAGAATACTTCCAAATCCTGGTCGACCATAAGAATCCAAAATTGGAAAGTATGTTCCAACATAGAATGGCTTTTGATCAGGAGTAAGGAAAATACTTAGTGGCCAACCTCCTTGTCCAGTAGCTATTTGACATACTTTTTGATAAATATCATCAATATCTGGTCTCTCCTCTCGATCTACCTTAATGTTAACAAAATTGTCATTCATAAATTTTGCAATATCTGGATTTTCAAATGATTCATGTGCCATTACATGACACCAATGACAAGCACTATATCCAATACTTAGAAAGATTGGTTTGTTTTCTTCCCGTGCTTTTTTTAACGCATCTTCATTCCATGCATACCAATGAACTGGATTATTGGCATGTTGAAGCAGGTAGGGACTAGTTTCATGTTCTAGTTGATTTTTTGTCACGATTCAATCTGGTTGTCTAAGTATTTGTACCTAATTGAAATTTTAAATCTAAAGGATTGACCGTTTTTCTTCCAACTCGTATAGTCTAACATTAATTTTTCCTAATAATTTTAATTTAGATTTATGGGCTTTTTTATTATGGCTATAATCCTTTTTTTCAATTAGTTCCTGTAATCTTGTTAGTTGCGTAACTGAGAGTTTGTTGAATTCGTGCTTGGAGTTTGTAATTAGCCTCAAAAGTGCTACACGTTCTTTATCTTCAGGAGTTATTTTTTCATCCACAGATTTGTAATGTCATCGACATATATTTTTCTAGTGTATCTTTCTATCCTGCCAAAAGGACGATCCTGTAAATTTAAAAAAATTTCAAATTCGGTAAAACCATCTGATAAAAATGAGGATTTATTCAAATAATCCCTCGACTATCATTTTGTGGGATTTAGATATTTTATGGTATAGGTAGTCCAAATCTGTGCTGGACAATCCAAATTGATGTTCGCTTATCCAATAATTTGCAAAAAGATTAATCACAATTCCTGTAAAAATACCCAAGATGTATTCCTTGGAATTTTGTATTTTAAATGAAGTTGGTAAATCACTATTTTCCCCCAGATCTCTAAAAATTCTTTTTTGATTTATCATATTTACAATTATAGCATTTATGGTAACCTCATCCTTTTCCGTCCAATTCCCTTGATTAGACATTTTTTCCTCTTTAAATTTGGTATATCATACACCTAAAAACTATTAATTTTGTAAATTTTAAAAATAAATTAAATTTGTGACAATCTTAAAATCTAAATGGAGAAATTAGAAATTCATGCAAAAAATGCGAGCGATGGTACTATCAAAATGCGCCCCAATAGAAACAAAGCCATTAAAATTAACCTTAATTGACAAGCAACGAATTGAAAAACCAGATGAGATTTTAATTCAGATCGAAGCCTGTGGAGTATGTCATTCTCAATTACACGGAATAGAAGGGGATTGGCAAGATATTGGAATTCCTCCTACTCTTCCCACAGTCCCTGGTCATGAACTAGTAGGAAAAGTAATTGAAATAGGAAAGAATGTTACAAAATTCAAGATAGGCGATAGAGCAGGAGTAACACCACTTTTAGATGCATGTGGGAATTGTCAATACTGTATTGAAGGAAAAGAAAATCTTTGTGAATCATCTGTTATTACTGGAGAATCCTTCAAAGGTGGATATACAGAATTTATTGCAGTAAAGGAAGATTTTGCAACCAAAGTACCAAATAACATGAAACCTGAATACGCAGCTCCTTTATTTTGTGCTGGCATTACTGCATTTAAAGCAGTAAAGGCAGTAGAGCCAAAAAAACACAAAAAAATTGGAATTTTTGGAATTGGAGGAGTTGGTCACATGGCAATTCAATTTGCAAAAATAGAAGGATGTGATGTAATTGCGTTTTCAAGGAATCTAAATCATCTAAACGTAGCCCAAAAGTTAGGGGCAGTTGATAGTATGGAGTTTTTAGAAAAACAAGAGGAGTTCCTAAAAATCATAAAACAAAAACACGGTATGCTAGATGCTGCAATCGTATTTGCACCATCGGATTTGGTAACGGATTCAGCAATAAAGGCCGTAAAGAAAGGAGGAACAATCGTGCTTGCAACAATAGGAGCAAATCCGTATTTTCAAGCATTTGAAGAAAAAACCCTCAGAGGAACAGTCATTGGGTCAACCAAAGACATGGAACAAGTAATAAAAATATGTAATGAACAAAACCTACAAGTGATTTTTGAAACATTTCCTTTGGAGAAGGCAAATGAGGTTTTAAAAAAATTAAAAGAATCCCAAATTGAAGCAAGAGCTGTATTGATCCCATAATTTAATCTCGTGGCTTAAATATTGGATTGTAAGAGATGCTACTATGAATTGTCATCTTTGTCATCATACCGATGAGGCACATATTTCATCAAAAGAAAACGAATCCCTCATGAAAGTTGGCAAATGCAATATTCCCACCTGCACCTGTCAACAGTATATAGATCCCATTCAAAAGATAGATGAAGACTTGCTTTGACCACAATTCATATATCAAAATCATTTTAGTTGACTTGTGAAAAAGCATCTTCCCTCAGAAGAAATGAAAAAAGATTTAGACAATTTGCTTTCTAAACTCAATGCGATGGAGATTGTAGCAAAGGATGAATTTCAAACAAATGCTGTAAAAGTGCTAAGAGCCTTGGTCGAGGGTCAGATTCATTCAATTAATGAATTTGAACACTTGAAAAAGGCAATAGATTTATTGACTTTGCAATTATTTGAGGTTCAAAATAAAACAAGGTCATGAATTCAATCGGGTATCACTCAAACCACATCCAGTACATTTTAGAAAGGTAGTATTTTCAAAAACTTTGTCAATTTCCATAGTTGAGCCACAGCAAGGACATTGAATTTTTTCTTTAAATTGATCAGAATTATCATCCGACTTGGAATTAGACGAAATATTTGATTTAGTCCTAACAACATAATCGGGGTTTTGTTTTTCCATCTTAGTATCATTACAGGGAGGAATATAACGAATTAGAATTTTTTCGACGATTTCCTTTCGTCTAGCTTGATTTGATTCAAACATTGGTAATATGGCAAGGTATAGAGAGTTTTCTGATCCTGCTTTCTGAATCCAGCATTTGAAATCCAAGTTATTTACGAAAAAATTTTTCTTGTCTGTTTTTTCACAATCACCGACATACAGTATATTAAAAGAGTCGTTGTGTCGTGCTAAAATCAGATAAACAACCTTTTCCATGGGAGGCCCCCATTCAACTAATTTTATCGGGCCAAGAAATTCATATTGAAGAATTTGAATACTCATAAAGAATATTGTAATCTACTGTTTTTTCTTTTTTTCGTTGTGTTCAAATTAATTTGATCCGCAAATCCTTGAAAGGAATAAATTCAAGGGCAATGGATTTTGGGTGAATGAAAGAGCCACACAATCATGCCCAAGTAGGCTACGCTATGATTGCTGTTGCCGGTGGTTTAGCAGCTATCGGGTTGATTGCCTTGGCAATTGGTGGAGATGTCCTATATGCAGATAACATACAGAGAGAAAATACTGCCCACTTTAATGAATGCAAAGAAAATGACTTTAAAACTGAGGGATGTGAAAAATATCACTCAAGAATAAATTCTGAGATTTCCGGAATTTATGTAGATTTGGAAAAATAATTCCTAATATCCATTGGCAAAGTCTTCCCAGGTGTTAAGGTTCTTTGTTAGCTTATTCATTGCAAAAAAGGCACCACCAACAATTCCCGCCTGGTAAAACGTAAAGAGGAATACGCCAGAAAAAGTTGGATTCGAATCAGTAAAGCTAAAGGCAAGCATTGAAAAGAAAACAAACGTACTGACAAAGGTAACAACTCTATTCAAAAATCCAGCATTCATTCCAACAATTTTTTTTGTTGCGGCAGCCATCAATGTTATGCTTGCAATAATAAGAAAAGTCGCACCCCCGTTTGCAATTACAAATTCATTTAACCATGGTAAAAGTCCATCATCTAAAATATCTATTTGAGGCATTATACTTCCACCATTTACTGCAAAGTTTACAGAGCTAAACAATCCCCCAATTACAAAAAAGAACAAAAATATTTTTACAATTGACCGTTTCAAAGGACTACGGGTTTCGGAGGGTTTTACTGCACGCTCTGTAATTCTCAACCCGTAAAGAAAACCTACTGCCATTGCTGGAATAAACATTAGATTGATCAGTAATGATGTTTCGCTATTGATAGCGTTGATTTGAGGAAAAAATATCAAAAATAATAAAACTGCAAGAGTAGCTGAAGATAAAAATAATATTATATTCAAGTGTTTAAAACCTGATGATTCAGACATGTCATATGCCGAGTTAAACATTTTTTGAAATCCTTAGAAATCCATTAAAGAGTAAACCGAAAAATCATTTGGTCAATTTATCAATTCTGTTTACTCTTTTTAATAGGAAATACCAAGGAAAAAAATGAAAATTTGGAAACCCACAATGATTGTAGGCTCAATAATTTTTTGTTTAGGCATAATCTTCCATTACCAAGGAAAATCAGTAATAGGTCCAGAATCTTCTTTTATGTATTCTAGTCCTGAATGGGTTACTATTGGAATTCAAGTTGCAATTTTTGGAATAATTATTTTTGCATCAGGGGTTTTTTTAAAAGTTATCAAAAAAATTTACAGTCGTCAATAAACCTAAAACCCAGAATTAAGGGGATCTTTTGGTTTCATTAATTCTCGCAACATAATTGTTGCAAAAGATCCCCTGGAAAGAGTAAATTCGACAGTATCATTCTTGGCCGAAAAATCTGTACAGTCAATCTTGGCCTGCCTGAAACCACCTTCGTTGCTAACCTCTTGCATTTCTTTAACAAAGAAATCCTTTGGAGAAATTTCTTCTGATTCTAATATTTTAGAAATTTGATAATCAAAACGAGTTTTTCTGTAATAAGAATACCCTACAAAAGGAATTGCAAGGTGTTGACTTTTTCCTTTAAGGAATTTTCCGATAATACTGTCTGAATCAAAACAAATATCGCCTTCTTGAGGAATAAAAAGATCTTCTCCATCCAAAAAAGCAGAACTTAATGTATGATTAAAAATAAATGATTGAAAAGATTGAATGTAAAACCTTCTTACAGATAATGGAACCTTTCTAATTGATTTTTGAGGGTCTTTGCTTGAAATCATTTCACGTAAAACCATCTTTTCAATATCCATTTGTTTTGGAATTTGATCTAAATAGTGCTCATAGTTTGCTTTATCTAGTAATTTCTCCCTAATCTCATTATTTTCCCTTGAATCATATGATGATCTAAATGACAAAATCAATTCAACTGCTTTTTCAAAATTTCGCTGTAAAATTGCTTTTCCAATTAAATGAGTAACAGGTCTTTTTGAACCAAATCTCTGATAACCATAAAAGTTTAAAATTTTATCTTGTTCTTTGAATTCAGAAATATTTTTTTTACCATCAACTATTTTTATTTTGAATTTATTTCCAATCATGTTTTTTTTTGAGAGAGGTTTTTTTACATATCCTAGTTTTTTTAGGGAATATTTTGAAGAAGAGAATTCCTCAATAGATTTTCCTTTATTATTTAAACACACAAATTGCTCAGTAATTGCGTAGGCATCCTTCAAACCAAGAGCCTTTAATCGCAGTCCAGTTTTTCTGAAAATATCTGAGAGTGCATGGTTTGTATCAATTTTTTTCTTTGTTAATTTAAATACGGCATAGTCGCCTTCTGTTGAAATTGATTTTAACGATTTATCAGAAATTATTTCATTGACCTTAAAATCTTCGGGGTTAATTCTAATTTTTCCTCCTATGCCTTCAAATTTTGTAGTGTAAACAGAAATTCCAATTTGAGAATCTATTTCAGGAATCACGATTCAATAATTATTGTAATAAATTTGCTTATAGATACCTCTTCTGTTTGTGCTCCAACTAGAACCTTATAGGTCCCCGGAATTGCATCTTCTGATGCGGAGATTGTAGCTGAAATTGGTCTTGGAGCATCAAAATCTAATTGAAATGTTTTTGGTACGCTAGAATCAACTGTTGCATTCAAAAAATCATGAGTATCCAAAACAATCAAGGATACACCAGCCAAGTCTTCTGAAGTTAGGGGTAAAATTACAAAGTCGATATTCTCTGTTTGTCCTTTTCCAAGTGAAATAAGATTTGAATCTAATTCAATATCAAATGGAAGCCCTATTGAGGTATCAACCACTCCAATATTGTTTTCTACCCATTCAGTAAACCAAATCTTTTCCCCATCTACAGTAAAATCAAATATTTGAGCTAGTCCGCATTGTTCCATTTCACCACAATCACCCCAATTTGGATTCATTGATGGAACGAAATATTCGACCAAAGATTCGGATTTGGGATCCATAACAGCCAATCTGTTTGCGGTTTGTTCATTGAAAACAAGTTGCCCCAAGTCATTTGTTTCAATCCAATATGGTCGTGAAATTGGCGTCTTAATTATTCCACTGAAATTTCCATATGTTACCACTGCAGGTTCAGGTGTTGTATATTGAATAAACTCACCCTTCAGAGGATCAAAACTAAAAAAGTTTGAACTCGAAGTATCTGCCAACCATATTTTGCCATCCTTGGTAGCTACTGCTCCATTTGGAGTTAGTAAATTACTAGGTAGTTCTAAAAGATCAATGTATTCTCCCAATGGGAAAAATTCTTCGCCAGTTTCTGCTACAGATGAGCGGTATCCTTCCTGATTAAATTTTACTAAAAATCCCCCTTGCTGAAATAGCCAATTAGTGTACCAAACATTGTTTTCTGAATCGATTGCAAAATCCCCAGTTACTGAATCATCAATCGGGGAGGGAATACTTAGATAGTTAAAATCCTCGTCTATCTGGTTAGGATCTAAGAAAGTAATTTTATTTCCGGTAAAGTCATTAACAATAATTTGGGAACCTACTACTTTTAATTTTTGAGGCAGAGCATCTCCTTGGGAGGGATAAGTCAGTCTTTGGTATTTTTCAGTCTGGGGAGTAAATTTCCAAATAGAATCAAAGGTTTCATCAGTATACCAAATAGAACCATCAGGAGCATCGTCTATACCCCACATCATCGATCGTCCGTTTGGTGGCCAAACGGGATTTTCGTATTCGGTAAAGGTTTCGGTAATAGGATCAAATTTGGCTAAATTACCAGTATTGGTTTGAGCAAACCACACATTTCCCTCAAAGTCTGTAACAATTGCTAAGGGATTAGTACAAACTGTTGGAATGGTATACTCTTTAACATATGTCGTGCTTTTGGCATTACCTGAACCACAGAATTGAGCTCTCTGGGCATCAGGGAAATTATCTGCAGGAGTCCCAGTAATCGTAGTCTCAGAATCTGGATCAAATGGATCCATTAAATTCGGCAAGGAGATTACAACTGTGGATGTTAGTAAAATTGTGCCAAAAAATATCGCAACAGCTAATCCTTTTTTATTCACAAGGAAATTTTACAAAGCCTTGTTATATCTTATTCCCAAAATATGTAAAATATCAAAGTAATTTCAGGTCACCTGTTATTTTATCAATCAGGTTTTCAGGGGCTGGACCAATGGATATACAGGTTGTAGTTCCAGGTGCAAGTTGCGTATGGCCCGCATCTGATACCTCTGACCAAGGAAGATCCAAATCAATCGCGGCTCGTTTAATGTCTTGAAGTTCTTTAATTCCTGAAACTTTGACAACAACTTTTTCTTGTCCAGACCACCAATCCTCAAACCATTTTGGATGAGATTTTCTTACATGTTCTGCACCTAAAACACAGGCATGACCGACTTGAGCGGCAATTTTTCCTTTGCCCATATCAAGATCTGTTCTAACTATAATCACCTGTTTAATTCCATTCATACAAGTATGAATAACTGGCATAATGAAAAACTTTTGAATTAAAT
>JBFIPZ010000031.1:0-9908 GCA_041609855.1 Nitrosopumilaceae archaeon
AATGGTGAGATTCATCTGGGCCATGTGGCATCTACCTATCTTCCAGCCGATGTCACTACACGTTTTTTAAAACAAAAAGGCGTGGAGGCGTATTATATTTGCGCATCCGATGATTTTGGAACTCCGATTCTAATCCAATCAGAAAAAGAGGGAAAAACGCCCCAGGATTACGTAGCATATTGGAATAAACGAGATTATGATGATTTTAAGGCATTTGATATTGATTTTGATTTTTTCTACAAGACTAGCTCGCAAGAAAACGTAAAATTTGTACAGGATGTATTCAAAAAACTTTATGACGCAGGACACATTTACGAATCAGAAATTATCCAGTTTTACTGTAACAATGATAAAAAATTCTTACCAGATAGATACGTAAAAGGTGTCTGTCCTTACTGTGAGGCAGAGGATCAGTATTCTGATTTGTGTGAGAGTTGTGGACGAGTGCCTGAAGAGATTGATTCTCCAAAATGTGCAATTTGTGGTCAACCACCTGTAAAAGAAAAAACAATGCATTATTTTTTCAAGTTAAAAAATTTTTCAGATGAACTAAGCACATGGCTTGAAGAAGCACCTTACTTGCAAAAAGATGTTAAAAAATATGTACAAAACTGGATTAAAACTGGCCTAGTTGATTGGGATATTACTAGGGATTTATCATGGGGCGTTCCAATTCCAATGGAGAATGCAAAGGGCAAGGTGTTTTATGGTTGGTTTGATAATCATCTAGCTTACATTTCAACTGCAATTAAATTTCTAAATGATAAGGGAATTAATGGAAAAGAATTTTGGAATTCTGCAGACATTTACCATTTTATTGGCAAAGATATTGTGTATCATCATTTTTTATTCCTGCCTGCGATGCGATTAGGAATAAAAAAAGAATACAAACTTCCAGATTATATTCCCACAAGAGGCCATCTAACACTTGAGGCAAAGAAAATATCAAAAAGTCGGAATTGGTATATTGGTTTGAAGGAATTTTTGAATTATTATCCGGCGGATTATCTAAGATTTTACCTTGTCTCGATTAACCCATATTCACAAGATGATCTTAATTTTGACTGGGATGAATTTGCAACAAAAATAAATTCGGAGCTAATTGGCAATATTGGAAATTTCATAAATCGTGCTTTAGGATTTACTCAGAAAGCCTATAACGGAAAAATCCCAGAGCCAGAAAATTATGAGGAGATTGACACAAAGGCTGAAGAAAAAATAAAAAACTTAGCCTCTGAAGTTGGAGAATTGATGGAACAAAATCATCTAGATAGAGCACTGAGAAAAATTTTAGAATTTTCAGCAAATTTCAATCAATACTTTCAACACAAAGAACCATGGAAAAAGGAATCCGGTACAAACACATGTGTTTTCTTGTCAGTCAACGCTGCAAAGTGTATTGCAATTTCCATTTTCCCATTTTTGCCTACATCCGCTCAAAAAATTTGGACACAGATTGGTTTGTCTGGAAATGTCTCAGATGCAAAGTGGGAAGAAATATCAAAATTATCAATTCCTCCTGGTTTTTCAATGGGCTCTCATTCACCGTTATTTGCAAAAGTCGAAAGCTCTGATATCGAAAAATACAAGAAAAAATTAGGGACAAAAAATTAAAATGAAAAATCTCATTTTACCACGGATTTCCACTAGAGGATTTTATGATCTTACAACCGGAAAAACCCTTAAAAAAAATTCATATTTTCTTTATCCAAAACAATCATTTGAGAAGTTAATTGGATGTTCTGATCTCACAATTATGATTCATGGTCTACGCAACGACAGAGCAGGAGCAGTTGAAAAAATAAAAATTGCAAAAAGTAGACTGCGAAAGTTAGGGTATAAGGGACACGTAATAGGTTTTAGTTATGATTCAAACACAAAAGGGGCTCATTTAAAGAAATATGAAAAAAGATCATTACGTGCGGGACAAATAATAGCACAAAAAAATGGAAAAAATCTATCAAAATTCCTAATTGATTTTAAAAGCAAAAGCCCCAACACGAAAATTCGTCTGATGGGTCATTCATTAGGGTCACAGGTGATTCTAAGCACTACTGAACAATTATTTGCAAAATCAAAAAATTCTGGAGTAATTGAGAGTGTGTATTTTTTTGGTGCCTCAATTAAAAACACTGTACCCAGCTCCAAAAAATATGTCAAAAAACTCGATAGAGTGATTAAATCAAAAATTGTAAATTATTTTGCTCCAACAGATGAGGTTTTAAAATATGCTCATGAATATGGTCTTGTTAAAAATCCTTTAGGGTTAGTGGGGAGTAGCAACAAAACGATGATAAAATATCATCAAAAAAAAGTCAATCCAAAAAACCACAGGTTTGCAAGTTATGCTAAAGTCATTTCCTCATTTCCATAGTCCCAAAGATTTCCTAAACCAAATCAAAAATTCAAAAATACTAAAATCTTATGTTACCGAAAATAATAATGAAATAAATTGGAATTTACAGTTCCCACTGATCTAGTACATGCATCGTTTTTCTTTGTAGATATTGTTGGATTATCAAACCCCGAATTATCTACTTCAACTCAGACTACGAAAATTAAATCCTTAAACGAGATGATAAAGAATTGTAATGCTTTTTCCTCAGTTTCGCCTAAAGACAAGCTAGTACTACCTACAGGAGATGGAATGGCAATTGGATTTTTACATGGACTAGAAAGCCCGCTGAACCTAGCAAAAGAACTACAGTCTGAAATCCATCACTACAATGAGGACAAACTTGAAGAAGATCAAATTTTAGTAAGGATAGGACTTCACGGTGGAAATGTTTTTGTCGTTGATGATGTTCTCGGAAACAAGAATTTTTGGGGTCCTGGAATAATTATTGCAAGGCGTGTTATGGATATGGGAGATGCTAATCACATATTGATGACTTCTAGTATGGCGGAAAGTCTCTTGGAAATCTCTGAAGATTATGACAACATTATTTTTCCACTGCACGATTATCAGATAAAACATGGTGATGTGATTTTGATTTACTCTGTGCACGGTGACACATTTGGAAATCCTGCAAGGCCGCAGAAAGGGCTTCACTCCAAACCAAAAATTCTTGAAGAGTTTCATGAAATGAAAAAAACTATTTCTTACAGAAATGTTGAGGTAAAATTGAGATTAAAAAACACAAAGCTAAACTCCTTAGAAAATAGCAGAACCTATTATATTGAAAATAATTCAGATGAGCCGATTTTTGAAGTTATTAATGGAATAATTACAAACGTGGAAAAAACATTCTTTGATCTAAATGTAAGGGCATTTGATGAAAATAATATTGATTTGAAAATAAAGAGCATTAATGTTGACTCGCCACTGAGAAAAGAATTCACAATCAAACTTGAAAAACCAGTTTTCAAGGGGGATTTTGGGCGGAGTTATACTGTTTTGTATGATGTTGAACAACCAGAGGGGTTTTATGAAAACATGTTTTTGATTAATACCAGAAAACTTGAGGTAAGCTTTACATTTCTCACCGGCGAGGATATTAAAACCCCAAAACTTTTCATCATTCGTCATCAGAATCGCGATAAAAAATTAGTAGAAAGAATTCCTCAAAAACGAGAAGGAATTAGTACGACAATCAAATGGGTTATTGATGAGGGCATTTTTGAAAAAGATATGATAAGACTGGAATGGAAGTAGGTTTTTCATGCTTTGAGATTCTTAAAGGCTTGATTGTTTCTCAACTCATCTAGCTCTTCATCTAAGAAGAATTGTTTTCTTTGTTTGGAGGCAATTTTACATGCTTTATCTATTAGATGAATGGCTATCTGCTCATCTCCCCGTTTGAGGTGACATTTTCCTTTATCATAAAGGGATTCGGGATCTTTGGGGTTAATTTTGAGGGCTTCATCAAAAGATTCGATTGCCTCTGCATATTTTTCCAAATTTTGCAAAGCAAATCCTTTTTGTTGCCAAAATTTAGCAGGAATAGAATCAATTTGCTTTATCTTATCAAAATACTTCAGTGATTTTTCAAATTTTTTATTTCCTTGTAAGGTTATAGCTTGGTTTCGATGTTTTAGAAACTCTGAATGTTTTTGTTCCCATGCTTTGTTAAAACACTCAACTGCTCGTGAGAAATGCTTCAAATGTGAAAGCGCTATTCCCTTTTCTAAAAATGTCTCAAAACTTTTTTTGTTAAATTTTAAATCTTTATCAAAGCATTCAATTGCTGATTCATATTTTTTTAATTCCGCCATCGCAATACCTCGGTTAAACCAGTATTTTTCATCTTTCTCTTCTTTCTTAATTTCCTGGGACTTGTCAATACATTTTAGATACTCTTCAAATTTACCTTCCTTTTTTAGTTGCTCAGCTTTTGCTAACCAAAATTCCTTCGGATCCACGGTGTCTCATGTTATAGGTAGTTCTTATTTAAGATAATAATAAGAACTGTTAAAAGTAAGATATTCATCAATGCTTAAATGTAGACGTGTCTAGTGGGAAAACAACCTTCAAGTTGGAAGGCTCTATTGGGATAAAAGCAATAGTAATTATTGCAATTGTTGGAATTATTTATCAAGTTTATCTGAGCTACTATGTAGAACCCGAAGAGGTTTCTTTTGCCGATTTTAGCTATGGTTTAAGTTCTCTTGCCGTGGCAATTGTTGGTTTTATTGTTGCCAAAAAATATCGGGGTTCTGAGGTATTTGGAAAAACTTACCTTGCACTAGCTATTGGGTTCTTATTTCTATTCGTGGGTGACTTGGTTTACAATTATTATTGGATAGTGTTAGATGAGGATCCTTATCCGTCGATTGCGGATGCATTTTTTATAGCATTTTATTTTTTCACTGGATACCATTTAATTCAAAATATCAAATACTTTAAAAAGGATCTTGGGGTCGGAACCAAAATCGGAATTATTGGTCTTGCTGTAGCAGTTATTGCAGCATTTACTTTCATGACGTTGGACTGGATAGAAGAATATCCTACCGACTTTTGGATGGGTTTAATTTACACAATTGGGTCTGCATCGATCCTTTCTCTTGGAATTTTAGGTGTAATTGTATTTCGATCTAGCGTCCTTGGAATTGCTTGGATGTTGCTCGCATTGGGAATTTTCCTTTATTCGTTTGCAGATACTTGGTATTATTACTTGGAAATAGCAGAAGAATTTGAAATCATACATCCAGTAAACACTTTGTGGCTTTTATCAAATACCCTAATGGTATATGCTTTATACAAGCACAAAAAAATAATTTAATTTTTAAAAATTTTATTTAGATAATTTTCTGTTAGGATTTATTTTGTGATTTTAATTTAGATTCTATAAAGGACCCCAACTCATTTCAAAAATATCTAAAAAGATCAAAACTCCATTCGTAGGAAAAAGGCGAGTCACTATAAAAGGACTGTTTAAGATCTGATTCGCCATTAAGACTGGGAAAACTCACAATCACCTCATTTTCTTTTAAAACAATGGCTAATTTTACGCCATTTTTCATCTTTCACTCAATCATGCCGGGTTTAAGATTTTTTAAAATCTGCAGAGGATAGTATTTTTTTCTACCTTCGGGAACTATTATTTATTCTGAAAAAACATTTTTCATTTCTACATTTGTATTTGCCTTTTGAATAACAAACCGATTAGATGTAAATTTTTCCTCAACGGTTTAATTATGTTTGAGTCTGGCGTTAATTATGGTGGAGTCGCTCAACTTTGTTGTTTTAGGTGATCAGAGTATCGCCTCAGATTTTGGAAAAAAAGGAACTACTACTGATTTAACATTATATGATAAAAAAGAATCTGAATACATTAGAACATGGGTTGCACCAAGTGGATTTCCCGAAAAAATTCAACCTTTGTTTCAGGCCATTAATCTAGCAGAGTATGTGATTTTTTACATCGCAACCCTTGATAAATTCGTAGGTGAGCAAATGATTGCATTGGATATTTTAAAAAAAAGAGAAGGTATCTTGAGTCATTCTTACGATGTTGATGAAGGAAGACTAAATTCTATGATAAAAGGAACTGTGCTTGAGCGATATCAAAAAGTAGAATCTTCAAAAATTAAAGAAACTCTGAAAAAATTTTCTCCTGCAATTAAGGAGGGAAAAACAAAGATCGTAATAGATCATTTTTTTGATGTTAAAGGAGTAGGAACAGTTATTCTTGGAAAAGTAATTTCAGGAAAAGTAAAACAATATGATACTCTAAAACTTCTTCCATCCGGAGTAGATGTAATGATTAAATCAATTCAAATGCACGATGATCCAGTACCTGAAGCTATATCTCCCGCTCGTGTTGGACTATCAGTTAAAGGTGTAAAGCCAGATGAGATAAATCGTGGCGATATTCTTTGTCAAGATGATTCTATTCCCGTTAAAACAACCCTGGATATTGACTTTACAAAAAATCAATTTTACAAAGGAGAATTAAAAGAAAATCAAATGTGTCTGGTAAACATTGGTTTGCAAATAAAGCCTGCAAAATTTATCTCAATTAACCCGCTAGTTTTGGAGTTAGATAAGCCTGCAATCTGCGATGAAAATGCAATTTGTGTCATAATAAAGCCAGAATCTACCAGTATTCGAATTCTTGGTAGCGGAACAATAAAATCCTAAATTAAGATTAGTTTTAATTTAATCAAGTTACAGTAATAATATGCGGGGCCTTATGATGGGAAGATTTCAACCATTTCATCTAGGCCATTTGGAATTGGCAAAACAAATTCTTTCTGAATGTGATGAATTAATAATAGCCGTTACTAGTTCCCAGTTTAATTATCTTGAAAAAGATCCCTTCACCGCAGGAGAGCGAATCGAGATGATTCACAAATCCCTTGTGGAAAAAGGCATGGATATGAAAAATTGCTATGTTACAGGAATAGAAAATCAATTTAATATTGCTACCTGGGCAGCTTATTTGGTTTCTTCTTTGCCAAAATTTGACAAAGTTTACAGCGGAAATGAATATGTCAAAATGTTACTTGAGGATTCTAAAATTCAGGTGGTCTCTCCAAAATTTTTTGATAGGACAACATACAATGCTACAAGTATTAGAAAATTAATTATAAAAAATGAAAATTGGCAAAAACTTGTTCCTGCCGCAGTAACTACTATAATTTCTAGAATTAATGGAGTTAATCGATTACAAACAATCTCAGGTTCAGATACAAAACCTACCGAGTACTAATGGATCCAATAAGATCTTGTCCCATCTGTCCCAAATGCGGTAAAAAAAAGTTTCAGCGAATTAAAGGAAAAGAAACAAAGGTAAGGTGCCTATCATGCAACAAAATAATAATAATCTAATCTGTTAAATAATGAATCAGATAGGAGTTAACGAGGAACAAAAATGGTAAAATCAAGCGATGAAATTTTATCCCAACTAAACGGAATTGAAAATGAATTAAATCACCTAAAGAAAAAAGGCGAAGAAATTAAAACAGTTCCAAAAACTAATGAAATTACTCAAACAAATGCTGAAGAATCCAAAAAATTAGAACAAAGCATCAAAGGTGGCAAGGTAAAACCGGATTTTGTTTTTGATCCGGACAGTCTTGTATTAACAAAAAAAGACATTTTGGATTTTTGTGACCGCGTATTAGAAAAATGGAAAAAAGATCCAAAAAAAGACGCGACTCATATTTTTGCAATGAACGCAGTCAAAACCAGTATTTTATGGACCGAAGAAGAATCATTAAAAGAAATTTGGCATGAGATATTAAATTGGAACTTTGAATTATTATTCAAAAATGCCCTTGCACAGGCTACTGAGCAGAATTTAAGTTGGGCAGAAACCTTGAGCAAATTGGGAAAGAATTAAAAAAAATCCTATTTGCTCCTTTGCAAGTATTTTCATTTACAAATTTTTCATATTAATAAGCATTGCTCATAATAATAACTGTGGTTTATATTACTATCATAACAAAATATATATCTAAAGTAGTTACGTTTAAACTCGGAGAAATCATGTTGGTAGCCACTCAATTTTCAAACTCTAAAATCGAAAAATCAGTCAGTATATCTTTTAGAATAAATAAAGACGTTTATAATCTTCTACTAGAGCAGGCTCAGGATCAGGGGATTAGTCTTAATTCGCTAGTTAACAGTATCACAAAAAGGCATCTTACCTGGGAACGATTTGGAGAAGAAATCGGCTTTATCCCAATCACAAGACGAACTATAAAGAAGATCTTCAGACATTTGAAGAAATCCAACATTGAAAAAATTGCTAATGAAATGGGAGGAGTTGTGCCTAGGGAGCTGACCTTTCTTACCTATGGAAACATGGACTTTGAAAAACTAATGAACATTTTGGAGGTAAATGCATCAAGATTTGGGAAAGTAAAACACTTTGTTGAAGGAAACAAACATAATCTGAATATCCATCATGGAATTTGCAAAAATTTTTCCATGTTTCTTGCTTTTACTCATAAAAAAATGTGTGAAGATCTATCATTAAAATTTTCTTTAAATAATTTGGATAGCAATATGGTTTGCCTAGAAATAGAAAAAGTCTAAACCTGAATATTTAACAAATTTTATTTTAGGAAAATAAATGCGAATTTAGAAAAGAATCTGATTTTCCCCCAGTTTCTTTAACGATTTGAATTATTTTAAAAAAAACTTCTTTGTTACATTCAGATGCTTTTGTTTTTACAAGGAATTTTGCTCCATAATGTCCTTTATCCGAAATTATTTCATATCCAACACGAATCCCTGTTCTATAATCCACCCTAAGGCTAGATAGAAAATCATCTACTTTTTCTTTTAATTTGTTTTTTTCCTCCTGACTCATTTTGTAAATTTTGTAAACAAGGTCCCGACTAAGAAAAGTTAAAAATCCAATATTTATGTAGGGTGAGTCGTTATTTTGGAAAATTTCTACGCTCATATTAAGGGGGCCAAAATCCTTAAGGACAAAATGATAGTAATTTTTTGGCTCATTCATTTTTGAAAATGAAAATCCGGACTCATTTAACCATTTTTCTATCCTTTCTTTTAGACCAATATTTTTTCCATCCGACTCGAGTAATTTTCGAAGGCACACAAGGCAAATGGGTTTAGCTGAATTTTCCGAAGATGATTGACCATACAATATGCCACTCTCAATTTCTTTTTCACATAGGTTACAAAAAACCAATATTGTTTAATATTTTCTCAACCTAATATTTTTTTAAAAAAATAAAAAGGAAGAAGAAATTTATACTTGCATTCTTCCAGTACCTTTTCCGGTACTAATGTAGAAACCTTTAGTGTCTGGCGTTTTGGTAGATTCCATCTCACTCAATCTTATCCTTTTTGTGCCTTTGGCAGACATTATCATCAGGTCGCCTGCAAGTTTGAGTCTCTCCATCTGGTCTTTTTTGAAGTCTTCTCCCATCCAGTTTTGTTTTTTTACTGGTTCGGATATTATCCCGGTTCCTTTGTTGGTTGTTCTTCTCACAACGATTGTGTCAGCAAAATCAATTCCTACCATATTGTCTATTATTCATATGTTAATATTATACCCCTAGCACCACATTGTAGCTAAATGCATTCATCTTACTCAGAAATTTCCTATTTTCATTAGTAAAGAAAATCTTAATGGAACAAATGTTCAAAAGGATATCGAGGTAGGTTTGGTTTTTATTTGAATCCTTTTTAGCCTTTTTATGGCAAAAACTTGGAAAGATGAGGATGTAAGTTTGGATCCTATAAGGAATCAAACCATTGCAGTCATAGGTTATGGCATTCAGGGTGATGCACAAGCAAACAACATGAAAGATTCTGGTTTAAACGTAATTGTTGGCCTAAAACAGGGAGGAAATAGCTGGAAAAAGGCACAAGACGATGGCCATAAGGTGATGACAGTTTCAGAAGCCTGCAAGGCAGCAGATATTATTCATATTTTAATTCCTGATATGATTCAATCCAAAATCTACCGGGAGGAAATTGGGCCTAA
>JBFIPZ010000032.1:0-9814 GCA_041609855.1 Nitrosopumilaceae archaeon
TGAATACATGTACATGCCATGCGTATTAGGGGAGCGAATCGATAGTCTGTAGCTCTCATATTTCCAGTTGGGGCAGTGTTGAACGCTATTGCGGTTTCTCTATTTTGCATGTGATTTTTGAGCACTCCATTTTCAACAAGAGCTGTTCTTTGAGTTTCAACTCCTTCATCATCAAAATAATACCACCCAAGACTTTCAGGAATAGTAGGATCGTCAAAAACATTAAGGTGCTTTGAACCGATTCGTTCTCCCAATTTGCCCTTCCACCAAGCTCCTCCAGCCCAGGCCATCTCTTTTCCCATTACTCTGTCTGCTTCGGAAGGGTGACCTAAAATTTCATGAGTCAATAAAGAAACAAAGTCAGGATTCATCACAATTACTGAAGTATCTTCTTTTACAGGTTTTGCATCGATTAGTTGAGAAGCTTTGTTAGAAATTTCGTTTGCACTGTTTTGTGCAATATTGTTTTTGGTAATTTGCTCAATTCCTCCTCTTCCTCCTTCAGTAATGTTTACTGATTGTGTTAACCCTGATTCATGAGCAGTAGCTGACATTTCAATTATTACGTCAGTAAATCTTTGAATTATCTCCGAACCCTCGCTACTTGTAAAATATTTCCAATGGGTTTTGTACCAGGGATTTATTATAGATTTTTTAATTCTGTGTTTTTCTGAAATAATTTCATCACAATCTAATCCTACTTTAATTAAATCTTCTAATTGTGGTTTCTTAAAAACAGGATAGTCTTTTTTTATCTTGTTAATTTTTATCGGATGAAGGTTTGTTTGGTGGTTTTTGTTAGTGGAATAACTAATAATTTTTAATGCACGGTTCATACCTTCTTTAATTTCATCAAATGACTTTGGATTTGTACAGGAATAAAATCCCCAAATACCATTTTTTAAAATTCTTATCCCAATGCCTCTTTCTGAAATGTCTTTTACATGCTCTATCTCTCCATTTTCTATTAGGAGAGATTTTGTGGTTTCTTTTTCGGCTCTAGCATCACAATATTGCAATCCCATATTTGAGGAGTATCGAATAGAATTTTCTGCTAGATCTTGAAGGCTGGAATCCACTAAAATTGAAGAATCTGTGACCTTGGTAAATCTTCTGTTAACTACTGACTAGATATTGCAGGCATGGTAAAATAATACTCATCTTCAAAATCATAGTCAGTTTCTCCTTTTTCACGAAGAGATTCAAAATATGCCGTACAATTAGAGTAAAATTCGTTGTTTTTGTGGTTTTCGTGGGCTTGTTCCATGTTGTATAGTAAAGAAAACTCCATTTTTTAACAAGAGTGAGGGATTTTAGTTCTGAAAGTTTGTTTTCTTTAAGCGATTGCTATGGACTGCTTTGGAATTGTGAATGTAAATTTAGCCCCCTCTCCTTCTTTACTTTCAACGAATATTTTCCCACCGTGGTTTTCTATGATTCCTTTGCATATTGCCAAACCTAAACCACTTCCTCCTCGTTCCCTAGTAAGGGTCGTGTCGACTTGATAGAATTTTTTAAAGAGATTCTCTTGTTTTTCTTTTGGAATTCCCATCCCATTATCTTTTACCATAATTTGGATTTCTGTTGGTTTTTCCTCCATGGTTATCTCGATTTTACCTTTTTTTGGCTCTACTGCAATAATGGCATTTTTTACCAAGTTTGTCAAAACTTGTTTGATTCTTTCTGAATCATGATAGATAACCATATTTTCAGCGTTAAAGGTAAGTTCAATTTCTTTTTCTTCTGCTTGAGGCGAAATAGCATTTACTGATTTAATGATAGATGCTTTAATATCACAATCTTCCTTTTTCATGCGTAACTGACCAATCTCTAATTTTTGGACATCTAATAAATCCGAAATAATTCCTAAAAGGGTTTCAGAACTGGATTTAATAATAGATAATCGTTCTTTTTGTTTTGGGTTTAATTCACCTAAATGTTCGTTGAGCAAAATATCTGAATATCCTTGAATAGGAACTAGGGGTGTCTTTAACTCATGTGTAATCATTGCCAAAAACTCATCTTTGGCAATGTCTGTCTTTTTTGCTTGCTCTTCTTTTTCTTTAATGGTGTCAGACATTATATTAAATGAAGTAACCAACTCGCCAACTTCGTCCTTTGAAGAATATTTTATTTTCTCTCCATACTTTCCTTCCTTGACTCTGGAGAGGGCTTTGTTTACCATGTCTAAAGGAGAAAGTGATTGTCTGATAACTACCGGCACCAAAAAGAATGTAGCAATATCAACTGCTAACAAAATCTGAATAATTGTTTGTTGATTAGAATCCTCTCCAAATATTCCTGTTTTTTCATCTTGATACAATAAAAATAAGTTAAAAGCAGCTGCTACAATTAAAATTCCAATTAACACATACAATTTACTTACTATTTTCACACATAAAAAAACTAGTAATGAAGTATAAAAAGAGGAGATGTTATTTCTTGAACAGTCATGTCTGATGAGTTCATAAAGGTCGCAACCCGAGAAATAAAAGATGAACTGACAGGTATTATCTCTATTTTAGACACCTGCTCAGATGATCAGGATATTGTAAACAATTCAAACAAAATAGAACAACACATGCATAAAATCAAAGGATTAGCCCCGATGATGGGTAAGGAAAACATTGGAAATTTGGCAAAAACTCTGGATGCCATATTAAAAAAGATTGCTTCTGGTCAAAAAATTGAAGGATTTTACGAACCGCTTTTAATCTCTACCAGACAAATGAGTATTGCTATAAACAAACCTCATGATTTGAGTGAAATTCACAAGCAGGTTTCTGATATTGCTTCAAAAATATTTGATTGATTATTTTTAATATATTGGTCCTTGAAGTAATTTACATGGCAAAAATTATGATTGCAGATGATTCTCATGCTATTCGGCTAGTTTTAAAAGATATTTTGGAAATTGGAAACCATTCCATTGTAGCAGAGGCCACAAATGGAGACGAGGCAGTAAAATTGTTTTTTGATACCTCGCCAGATCTGTTATTATTAGATTTGGCAATGCCCAAAAAAGATGGGCTTAATGTTTTAAAGGAAATTATTGAAAAAAATCCTCAAGCTAATGTTGTGTTAATCACTGCTAGCGATGACCAAAAAATAATTAATCAGTGTTTAAAAATAGGTGCTTCCTCGTATATTTCAAAACCATTTGATTTTACCAATGTCTTAAAGCAAATCAATGACTCGTTGAAGTAGAGTTTAATGATTTTAGCAAACTAATTTAGGGCCAATACTTTTCCAATAAATAGAGGAGATTTTGTCTACAATCGTTCTTGATACTAGTGTAATTATTAATGGATTGTTTACTGAACATGTAAAATCTGGAAATGTTCGTAATTTGACAATATTGATTCCTCAAGCCGTGGTTGATGAATTGCAATCCCAAGCATCTCAGAAAAAAGAAGAGGGATTTGCTGGACTAAAAGAAATTAAAATCCTCAAAGATCTATCAAAAAATTTTGGACTAGAAATTTCTATTCAGGGGAATCATCCTTCTGTTGAAGAAATCCGTATGGCTGGGAAAGGTAAAATTGACTCTATTATCAAAGATTTAGCAAAACAAAATCAAGCCACTCTTTACACTTCAGATAACGTTCAGCATTTAGTTGCACAAACGGAGGAAATCTCTTCGATATTTTTACATCCTACTCCAAAAGAGGAGGATCTCAGGTTTTTGAAGTATTTTGATTCTGAAACTATGAGTGTACATCTAAAAGAAAATCTTACCCCTTTGGCAAAGAGAGGAAGGCCAGGATCTTTTGTATTAACAAAAACATCCGATGAATTACTAACAAGAGATGAATTGGAATTTATGGAAAAACAAATCCTAGAAACTTCAAAAAACTCAGAATCCAGTACGATAGAAATCTCAAAAAATGGAGCATCTGTAATTCAATACAAAGATTACCGCATAGCAATTACAAAACCCCCATTTTCTGAATCATTCGAAATAACTATTGTTCATCCAATTGTAAAACTATCTTTAGATGACTATTCTATCTCTCCAGAATTGATGAAACGGTTTTCAGATAGGGCAGAAGGTATTGTCATTTCTGGGCCCCCTGGGTCCGGGAAAAGTACCTTGGCATCTAGCCTTGCGAATTTTTATTACAATCAAGGCAAGATAGTCAAAACCTTTGAATCTCCTAGAGATTTACAAGTCGATCCAGGAGTTACCCAATATAGTAAATTAGATGGAAGTTTTGATAATTCTGCTGATATTTTATTACTAGTGAGACCAGATTACACTGTCTTTGATGAGGTAAGGCGTAGGGAAGATTTTCACACCTTTGCTGATTTGAGATTAACTGGAGTTGGAATGGTGGGGGTGGTTCATGCCAATATGCCTTTGGATGCCATTCAGAGGTTTATTGGAAAAATTGAGCTGGGAATCATTCCAAATATTTTGGACACTGTAGTCTTTGTAAAAGATGGACAAATAGAAAAGGTGTATGATTTGGAGCTCAAAGTCAAAGTGCCTACTGGAATGACAGAATCAGATTTGGCAAGGCCTGTAATTGAGATTAGGAATTTTGAAAATAACAAGCTTGAGCATGAAATTTACACCTTTGGAGAAGAAAATGTAATTGTTCCAATCGGTAAAAAATCTCAAAAGGTTGGAATTGAGAAACTCGCTGAAGACAAGATTCGTGAAACCTTCAAAAGATATGATCCAAAATCTGAGGTAGAAATTTTATCTGACAATCGAGTCAGAGTATTGGTTGACAAACAAGCAATCCCCTCAATTATTGGAAGAGGAGGATCAAACATTAACGATATTGAAAAATCTTTAAACATTCACATAGATGTGGTGGAAAAAGATTCATCCTCGAACATCATTTCTGGAGATTTGCCCTTTTCTTTTTCAGAATCAAAAACATCTTTGGTCTTAACTGTAAGCAGAGAGTATACCTCAATGCATGCAGATATTTTTGTTAATGACAAGTACGTTGCAACCTCTAGAATAGGCAAAAAGGGCCAAATTAAAATTCCCAGACGCTCTGACATTGCAAAAAATTTAATGCAACTTGCCTCCTCACAAAATGAAATCCATATTTATCTTAAAGATTTTTAAAATTATCCAAAATTTTTGGGTTTGATTTTAGAAAGGTTATGAACTTTCTTAGTTGTTTGATGGTTTTTGGGTTTAAGTGATGTTCTATGCCTTCTGCATCTCGGTTTGCGGTTTCGAAACCCACACCAAGAATTTCAAAAAATTCTAGTAAAATTCCATGCTTTTGTCGAATTGAGTCGGCCACTTGATTACCTTTTTGAGTTAGATTAATTCCATGATATTTCTCATATTCTAACAATCCATTCTCGTCTAATTTTTGAAGCATTTTTGTAACACTAGGAGCGCTAACATGCATATAACGAGAAATGTCTAAGGTTGTGGCATAACCCTTGAGTTCAACCAATTCTGAGATAATTTCCAAATAATCCTCCATCCTAGTACTGAAATCTGATCTTTCTGATTGATGCGCAGCCTTTATTGACTCTAATCTTTTAGTGTCTTTTTTCAATCTAATTTTTTTCGGGTGGTCTAGTATAATTGGATGTCTTTTAGAGCCGAATTAGGTTACTTGAAATTGACTTGAGGGTGTTTGGTTTTGATCTTTTAATCTTAACTAATTTTTTCAAAAATTAACTTTGTATGGTAGACCACCTAAAGGCACGACTAGAAAATTTACGAAAAATTCACGAAACAACTCATAGGCGCGTAAATCTTTATTCAGATGTCGCAAAACTTGATAGCAGTCATTCAAAATCTCTTGGGGCTCTGCAGAAGGCACCTGCACCTGGAAAAAAACTTCAAAAAGTAGGATTTCTTATGCTTTGGGTACCTGAGCCTACCGGTGTTACTTGTGCTATTGGCGGACCTATGATTCTTGCAGGAAGGTATCTTGATAAAAAATACAATGGAACTACAATTCATGACATTGGACACGAGACAAAAAATACGATATCATCCTTAGCCGATTTTAAAAAATCTATATTTTAACAAAATTGAAAACACTGAATATTTGTTGTTATTTTTGAACATGCATTTTTTTAAGTAATATCAAAAATCATGCCTATTAGGAAGTTCACGGCAAGAGCTCTAATTATTGCCCCCTCTAGGCCTTGCGTGAACTCCATTTAATGTTCTTCTCTTTCCCGTGGTTTTCCAAAATCGAATCAATTGAATACTAGTTTGTATATGGGAAATCATGCCTGAAAAAGAAAATGAGATTGAGGAATTAATAGACAATATGATTTCAGGTGGAAATGATCTGGTTAATCATCTAAAAGAGGTTTTGCCTGATTCATTATCTGAAACTCTAGTAATGTTTCATGAATCAAATGTGACTAATCTTAAAAAAATTAAAGAATTTGTCAAAACCAAATAAAAAATTAAAATCTATACATTTCAATTTAATTAAATCCTGGAAATTTTACCATGGATGAATTCCATACTGTGGATTTCTGTTTTATGATTTATTTTTCTTTTATGTCTGGGAATTCTCTTTTTTGTGGCATTTCTTTTCTGATTCTATTTACCATGTGTACAGTTATTGCCATAACTTGAATTGATTTTTAATAATTTGAAATAGAGGTTGTTCATTTGAACAAAAATTCTTTAAATTCTAATGATTTTGATCGGGGTATTTTGACATTACCTGCCATATTAAGCCAAATTTACGCATAAAACAAGATGAATAAGCCACTACTCCAATACTACTGCAGCCACTGCAACAACTTCCTCAAGGAACTAGATTCTGTGATTCATCCAATTCGTAGTATCGAACCATGTCCATTTTGTGGTACTCTTTTGAGTGACTCTCTACAGCAGAGAAAAATTCACAAAACCAATCCTCCTACAATTGTATTTCAAAAAGCATCGCAATTACCAAAACTCACATTTGATATTGAAAAAATTGATTCTGTTTTGAATTTTCTTACACCTGATCAAAAAATCTGTATTGCAGGAATTCATACTCAACAACTAGTTGAACGACTATGTGTAAGAGCACAACTTCCAATTAGATATGGCGGTCTTGATTCAAAAGTACTGTTAATCGATGGGGCAAACAGCTCAGATCTGTATCTTTGTGTTGATTTTGCACAGCAATATGGGTTAGATACAAAAAAAATACTGTCTGGAATTATTTCATGTAGAACATTTACAGTATATCAGATTGCAAATTTAATTGTAAATCAATTACATGATGCGGTAAAACAATATAATGTTAAAGTTGTAATAATTACACATTTACTTCATTTTTTTACAAATGATCCTTACTTGAACCAAAATGAAATGCAGCAAATACTACAAACAGTAGTGCACTCTCTAAAAAAAATACAAAATTGTCTAGTTATAGTTTCACTTGGCATGCCTACTGCAATGGATGGAATGTTACTACAACTCTTCTCAAAAACTATTAAAATAAAACAAAACTATAAAGGATTATCAGTACACATTGAGAATTTAGGTACAACTCAGTCAATATTGCTTGATACCAATACACTAGAGACAGTACCACAACACTAGGTGATCATATGGGCAGAACTGTACCTTCATTTCGTATTGCGCTATATAGAGAGGAAAAAAAATGGAGATTATTTCGTGCAGCACTAGAGACAAAAAACAAGAAAGCATTTGATGATATGTTTGCAATTGCCAGATTATACATCTCAGCATGTATGATGGTATGTAGACCAGTAAGACTAGAGTCTATATTTATGGCTATAATCTTCCATCATTTTAAACAGATTTTGAGCCTATGTGAGAGAGATTGAGCCTATTTCCTAACGATGACTTGATTGCAAAAGAAATTGAATCATGGCGTGAATTTAGCGATAGCCTTCGTGCAAAAGACAAAAAGTTATTTGATAAAATGATTCGACAGTGTTATCGCTATATTAAGGCAATAAATTCTAAAGGAGAACAACACACAACAACATCTGTGATGATGTCTCTTATCTTGATACAACACCAATTAATACAGTTTTTACTAAACAAGAAATGATTTGTGGATGGATATTTGATGCTTATCCATTAGATGACAAGATAATATTATGGATAAAAAACAAAAACATCCATAGACTAGAAGTAAAATGGAGTCCATCACTTTATGTTGCATCTGATGTCAAATACAAGTTAGACAAATTACTTAAAAATCAACAAGTTATTTCTTTAATCAAAGAGTACAACTGGGTAACTAAAATAGAAAAGATATCAGATCTAAATGATTCAACAGTACTACAATTAACACTAAGAAAATCCTCTGATCTTTTACGATTGGGAAATACAATAGAAAGTCTTGATATGTTTGGTGCATATAGATTGTACAATGTAGATATTACACCTGTTCAGAGTTTTATGTATCAATATGATTTATTTCCGTTGGGGAAATACAAAATAAATCACACTTGGATTCCACAATCAGATATTGCAGAGACTGATTATGATTTACCTGTATTTAGAAAAATAACTCTACAGGTCAATGCCAAAACAAGCAAAAAACTTCCAAAGCTTACAGATAAAATAAACTCAATTCAAATTAACGATATTACTTTACAGTCCGACTCTGAAGAACAAATAATACTTGATTGTGTGGCAATGATAAAAGATATTGATCCTGACTTCATCATAACTCAAAATGGTGATTCTTGGGATTTCCCATATATTGCATACAGGGCTATCAAAAACAAAATTTCAGAAAAACTAATCTTAGGTAGAGAAAACCACCCACTCAAAATTCCGACAAGAAATGGAACCTCGTATTATTCATATGGACAAATCCATTTCAAGCCCACTTCGGCCCAATTACAGGGTAGAATCCATATTGATCGATCAAATGCGTTCCTGTGGGAGACTGAAGACTCTTTACAAGCAATATTTGAGATTGCACGCACTTGTAGGCTTCCAATTCAAACTGCAGCAAGAGCATCTATTGGAAAATGTATGAGCTCTGTACAGTTTTACAATGCAACAAAACGAAATCTCTTAATTCCTTGGAAACCTATAATGTCAGAGATTTTCAAAACAAGAATGGATTTGTTGATAGGTGATCGTGGTGGATTAATTCTGGAACCTATAATTGGTGTACACGAAAATGTTGGAGAAATCGATTTTGCATCATTGTTTGGAAATATAATGCTACAAAAAAATATTTCAGCTGAAACTATAAACTGTAAATGCTGTCCAAATTCAAATAATATAGTTCCAGATCTTGAATATCATATTTGTAAAAGACGAGGTATAGTTCCACAGTCTTTACAACTATTACTTGAGAAGAGAAAAAAATACACAGATCTTATTAAAATTACACAAAATAAAGAACAATCTAAAATTTATGAGCAACGCAAAGCTGCACTAAAATGGATTCTAGTGACATCTTTTGGATATTTAGGTTTCAACAATGCAAAGTTTGGAAGAATCGATGCTCATATGGCCGTGTGCGCATTTGCAAGAAAATTGTTACTTCAAGCAATGAAGATTGCTGAAGAGCATAAATTTGTTGTGTTGCATGGTATAGTTGATTCATTATGGATATACAAAAAAAACTCTACTGTACAAGATTATGAAATATTACGTGATATAATTGCAAAAGAGACTGGGTTTGACTTGTCTTTGGATGTATACAAATGGATTGTATTTTTGTCTTCTAAAAATAATTCTGAATTGCCTGTTGCAAATAGATACTTTGGTGCAAACAAAAATGGAGAATTAAAACTGCGTGGTATTGAAACTAGACGTCGTGATACTCCAAAATACTTTAAGCAGTGTCAGCTAGATATTTTGAATTTGTTTGCAAAA
>JBFIPZ010000033.1:0-9388 GCA_041609855.1 Nitrosopumilaceae archaeon
AGATAAGCGGAAAACAAGGAAGAAAAAGGATGATCATCCTTCTCTGGATATTGTAAATTCCTATGGAGTTGAATTATCTGATAAAAAAATTGTCCTTTGCGTTGCAGGAAGTGTGGCTGCATACAAGGCTATTGAATTAGCCCGATTGTTAATGAGGCATGGAGCTGATGTAACTTGTGTTGCAAGTAATGCGGTAACTAAACTTGTACAACCTGACTATTTCAAATGGGCAACGGGAAATGAAGTGATTACAAAACTTACAGGTGAACTTGAGCATATTAGATTAGCAGACTATAAACAATCAGATTTGATTATTGTTTATCCGGGAACGGCAAATACTTTAGGTAAATTAGCAAATGGTATTGATGATACTCCAGTATCGACAGTACTTACAGTAGGATTTGGCTCAAAAATTCCCATTTTGATGTGTCTTGCTATGCATGAATCAATGTATGACAATTTGGCAGTAAAGAAAAATATGGATTTTTTAAAAAATAAAATTGAATTTCTAAATCCTCAGATGATTGAAGGAAAAGCAAAAGCTCCAGAACCGGAAGATGTTTTGGAGTATGTTTTAAAAAAATTTGGTTATTCCTCCGTTTTAAAAAATAAAAAGGTCCTAATGACTGCTGGTCCAACAGTTGAGTATATTGATCCAGTACGAGTAATTACAAATCAAAGTTCTGGGAAAACTGGAGTGTTGTTAGCATCAGAATTAATTTTAGCAGGTTCCAAAGTAACCTTGGTTTATGGTCCAGGATTTGAAAAGCCTCCTAGAGGGGCAAGGGTAATCAGAGTTTCTACAAGTAAAGAAATGTTTGATATTGTGAAAAACGAAATGAAAAGAAAATATGACATAGTTATAATGGCTGCCGCTGTAGCAGATTATACTCCAGAAAATCCCAGTAAAAAAAAGATAAAAAGTACATCAACTAAGATTAGAATTAGCCTCAAAAGATCACCAAAAATTATTGATCAAATAAAAAAAATACAAAAAAATGTAATTTTAATAGGTTTCAAAGCTGAAGCAAATCTGGCAAAAAACGAATTGATAAGCTTGGCCAGAAAGAAATTAAAAGAATCTAATGCAGATATGATAATTGCAAATGACATAGGCTCAAAGAGGTATAAAAAAAATCCAAATAATAATGAAGTTTTAATTATAGATTCAGGAAAGGTGAGGACATCAGGATGGAAAAATAAACAACGAATTGTAAAATTCATCAAAAGAGAAATTGAAAAGAAAATAAAATGAAAAAATCAGAACTTAGACTACTAGTTTCTGATTATAGAGAAACCAAAATCAAATTTATAAAATCAAATAATCAAAAATTAAAAAGAAAAATGGAAGAGATGGAACAGAAATATTTTCATGAAACAGGAGAAAGTATAAATGCATATCTAAAAGGAACTACCTAAATTATATCACAAATAAAATTGTATTAAAAATGAAATTAAATCAAACAGAATACAAGCAACGGAATATAACTATATGGAATGAAATAGCCCCACGTTATCATAAGAGATGGGCAAGTGTTAATCAAGGACCTTTTCAAAGTACTTCAAAATTAATTGAATTATTAGCTGTCAAGCAAGAGGATAAAATTTTTGATCTTGCATGTGGAACAGGAGTTGTAATAAAAAAAATTGGGAGAAAATTGGGTAATTCAGGATATGTTGTGGGAGGAGATATTTCAATTACTGCTTTAAAGATTGCAAAGAGGTGGAATCGGTCTCGATCAAATTTAGATTTTCTAAATGTCGATGCAGAAAGTTTCTATTTTTCAAGGCCCTTTGATATTATTACCTGTCAATATGCACTGTTTTTTTTTCCCAATGCACAAAAGGCACTAAAAAATATCAAGAAAAACCTCAAAAAGACAGGGAAAATAGGCATAACTGTTCATGGAAATTCAAAAAAGGTTCCTTTTTTTAGCAGTATTTTTGATGCAATAACAGAATTTATTCCAGATTATGTTCCACCAGGTTCTCCTAATTTAGATAGATTTGGAACAAAATCTGCCTTGGGAAAGGAAGTAAAAAAAGCTGGATTTTCAAAAATCAAAGTTAGAAATTTTGTTTTTAAGTTCAATCCTGGTCCGTTTGAAATCTATTGGAGAAATTACCTCAAATATGTTGCAAAACCATTAAAGGAAAAATTAGATTCACTTGATACAACGAAGAAAAAAGAATTGAAAAATTTAGTTAGAAAAAACATAAGACCATATACTCTAAAAAATAAAACAATTGAATTTCCCTGGGAAGTTTTAATTTTAACTGCAAATGCCTAGGAATTATAGTTGTTGGAGATATCCAATAGAGTTTTGTGTTAAAAACTAGATCTCCTAATCTTATCTAGAATAATAGTTTTCTAAAAAAAGAATTCACTTTTAAATTTTGGTTATTCTTTTTTAATAATGAGATTTCAAGTTTTACAGTATTAACCAGAACCGATAGTTTATGTCATGTTAAATTTTCCTTTGAATGTTTTAAAGAAATTCTTGACATGATTGGTGCAAGAACTGTGGTGATAAAACCAACAGCTACAATTATTGAAAATATTGTCTCATTGATAATTCCTGCTTCTAACCCTATAATTGCAATAACAAGTTCTACCATCCCCCTACTGTTCATTAGATATCCAATAACCTTGCTTTTTTGGGTTGAAAAACCAACAATCTTTGCACCTAGAAATCCTCCTCCAATCTTTCCCACAATAGCTACTCCCAGTAACATCAAAAACAACGGGATAGAATCAGCCAAAGATTGAGCATGTAATTCTGTTCCTATGAATGCAAAAAATATTGGCGAAAAGAATCCAAAAGTGATCTTGCCATATACATCATTAATAGTTTCAAAATGTTCTTTCCCTATGATTTTTCGGTAAATTATCAAACCCGCAAAAAAGGTTCCAATAATGAAATGAAGCCCTGCCATTTCTGCTAGAAGAGAAATGGTTAATGTTACAATTAGTAATATGGCAAAACCTGATTCCCTTGTTTTTAATTTTGAAAATGTAGGAATTAATCTTCTAGGCACCTGACGGCTAAATCTATTAAGTAAGTAATCTACCAAAAAGATTCCCCCCACAAACACAGCTATTTTAGCAGTGGATAGTGTTACTTCTATCCAATCCAAAGATTCACTATTATGACCATCAGACCCGTTTGCTGCCATTTGTAAAATTATTGCAAGAATTACCAAGGATAAAATATCATTTATGATGCCTGCAGTCATTACGGTAGTACCAAGCTTACTCTTCAACAGGTTGAATTCCATCAGTACTACTGCACTGACTGGTACCGCAGTAATTGCTAAGGTTAATGCCACAAACATTGATGCTATCATCGATTGACCTAAGGCATTCATTAAACCAAATGTAGCTAAGAAGGGAATACTAAAAGCAAGTAAAGACAAAACAAAGGCACGTTTTCCTGCCTTTTTGATTTCTTCAGGATGCATTTCCAAACCAGCTAGAAACATCAAAAAGAAAACTGCAAGATCGATGAATACCAAAAAAGAATCATCAGTATGGACAATACCAAGCAAGGTAGGTCCAATTATAACTCCAGCTAAAAGATGACCTACCATTGCAGGTAATTTTATTCGTTTGAAAACTTCACCTAATGCAACTGCGGAAACTAATAATACAAGAATATTGAACACAAATTCTTCAGCCATAACAATGAGGGATGAATATGTATACAAATTTCTATCGAATTGATTTAACTATACAAACTAGGACCAGACAAGATTCAGTCACACTAAAATGGAAAGAAAGAGTTAAGAAATTAGTCAACTTTAACTGCTGAAAACAAGAAATGAAAAGAAAATGGTAAAAAATTCAAAAAAGAAAGAAGAGAAACCTAAAAATGCACCATTTAAAAATTTTATTAAAAAACGTGCTCCAATTTACCTTGCAGTATTAGCGATAGTGATTATCTTTATTGTTCCAGAATTAACAAAGGGGGATTTACAAAGTAGTTTTCCCAAGACTTTAACGGAGGAGGAAAAAATAGTATTAAATTCGTTAATGGCCTACAATGGATCTAATGATAAAGGTCTAAGTATTATAGACGCAATTTCAAAAGAGATAAATGAAAAGTATCCAAATGAGAAAATTTATGATAATAAAAAAACTAAAGTAAATGTTTTGATTTCTAAATTCGATCAAGAAAATTATAATGTTGTTCTTGATTTTGAATCATATAAAGATAATTTTCATTATAGTTGGAATATTAATATGCAAACCGGTGATGTTAATGGAAATAATGAAGAATCAAAATATATCGTCAATCTAGTAGATTTTTATGATTAAAATTTCTACAATTAGCCTCAAATTGTTACCAAATCTTTGGTAAATTTATGCATAACAATGGGATTTTGTTTTACGATTAAAGAGTCCTCGATTCTAATTCCAAATCTTTTTGGAATGTAAATGCCAGGTTCGACAGTAATCGCCATATTTTCTTTAAGTTGTGTCTCACTTTGATAAGATACATTTGGAACTTCGTGAACTTCTAATCCAATTCCATGACCGGTTGAGTGGATAAAATATTTCCCATAATTTTTATCTTCAATAAATTTTCGGCATTCTAAATCAATTTCTTTGCATTTTATTTTGGGTTTTACGGCCTTTAAACCAAGCCTTTGTGATTCTTTTACAATCTCATAGGCTTCTGCCTCTTTATCTGAAATTTTTCCAATTGCAAAGGTTCTAGTTGAATCCGACACATAGCCTTTGTATCTTAAGGTCAAGTCTACTACAACAAGATCACCTTTTTTGAATTTTCTTTGGGTAACCTGTGCATGAGGTAATGCCCCATTGGGTCCACCTGCAATAATGAGTGGGTTAAGGGTTGATTTGTAACCGGTATCAAACATTTGTTTCTCGATGGCAAATGCCATTAAGATGGCCTGAAGTTCTGACTCTCTTTGACCCACTTTCATCCTATTTGAACAAATTTCAAACATTTCATCTATAATTTTTGAGCCTTTTTTGAGAATTTGAACCTCCTTTTCATCCTTTATTATTCTGGAATTATAAAATGGCATGGTTGATGATTTAATTTTTGGAATGGATTTTTTCAATGTAGTCATTATAGAAAAATCATTACAGTCGGTACAAACCTTATTTTTTTGTATTTTGGATATTAATGACGAAATTAAACCAATTCCCCTTTCACCTGTAATAACACTACATTCCTTGGATTCTTCCTTTGCTCGTCCTACTTCAAGCTCTGGTGCGATAATAGTGGTACTGCCTCCTTTTTCCAATATTCCAATGGCCTCCCCCCAAAATCCAGTCAGGTAAAAAAGATTTTCAGGCTCAAATGTAACAAGAGTGTCACAATCGATCTTTTTGGCAAATTTAAGAAGATTTTTTCTTCGTTTCCTCACAAGAAATCGTTGACTTTTCATAATTTATGTATGATGCAAAGTTTGTATATTCAATTAGATGGGGAAAATTATGGCTGATGGAAAAAAGAAAGTGGTTGCATTACTTTCAGGTGGTCTAGATAGTCAACTTGCCGTTAGGATGATGCAGGAACAAGGTTTTGATGTTTCAGCTGTTGCAATTAAAACTCCTTTTTGTGATTTTGATTGTGGTAGGGGATGTGGATTTGAGATTAGAGAAAGAGCCGACGATCTAAATGTAAATCTCAAAACAGTTTATCTTGGAGATGAATATATTGAAATGCTAAAACATCCAAAATATGGAAGAGGTGCTGGTTTCAATCCATGTGTGGATTGTAGATCTATGATGTTTAAAGCTGCAGAAAAACATATGAAAGAAATTGGTGCAGAATTTATAATTTCCGGAGAGGTTTTAGGACAAAGACCAATGAGTCAACATGCTCCTGCGTTAAGAACGATCGAGAAAGAAACTGGTTTAATTGGAAAAATTGTAAGACCTTTATCCGCTGCATTGCTACCTGAAACAGATCCAGAAAGGGATGGATTAATCAAAAGAGAAGATCTTGGGATGATTAAAGGAAGAACCAGAAAACCCCAATTAGAATTGGCAAAAAAATATGGAATTGAAAATCCTCCTAATGCTGGTGGTGGATGTCTTTTAACTGATCCAGCTTTTGGGTTGAGAGCAAAAGATTTGTTTGAACACATCGAAACCCCTACAATAAATGATATTGACTTGTTAAAAGTTGGAAGACACTTCAGGTTAGATAGTGAAACAAAACTTGTAGTTGGTAGAAATAAAGAAGAAAACGAAATGATCAAGGCAATTGCACTGCCTCAAGATATTCTGTTAGAGTCAAGAGACTACATGGGACCGATTTCTATTTTACGAGGAAAAAATTGCGAGGATTATGTTGAGTTGGCATCTGCAGTAACTTTAAGATATTCAGATGCACCAAGTGCCAAGAAAAGTTTTGTCACTATGATAAAAAATACCAAGAAAGATGAAACCATTACAATGCCTGCCAAAGAAGAATCTTACCTTAATTTTAGAATTTAGGCATGAAATTTAACTCAAATTAGTTAAAACTAAGGAAGAGTTTTTGAGGGAGTAGATTACATTTTCATCAAGGATGCAAAAACAAGAAAATCCCACATACTTGAAAGCAATCACAATCCGCGATGCAAGTGATGTCCATTCTATTAAAGAGGATATCAAAAAAGGAATGATTTTGATTTTGAGAGTAACCCCATTAGCTCAAAAAGATGTGGAGCAGCTTCGAAAAGTTGTAGAAGATTTGTATTCAATTGCCAAGACTGCAGGTGCAGATATTGCAAGATTGGGAGAAGAACGGATTATTGTTGCCCCATCAAGAATTAAAATCTGGAAACCTGAATACGATCTAAAATAATTTAATTGCTTCTTGTATTTGAGGATAATGAGCTGGAACTCTATACATTCTTCTTATATTCATCGCAAGGTTTTCAGATTTTTTTCTTTCACCATGATTAACTAATACTCTACGAAGCTTTGGTCTTAATCTTTGAACAAATGACATTAATTGGTTATAATCGCTATGTCCACTAAACCCATCTAATTTCTCCACGCCACAATTTATGTTTACAATTTCTACCTTACCTTCTTTTCCAAGCATAGAAACTTGTTTGGAGCCATCTAAAACTCGTCTACCTAAGGTTCCATTTACTTGGTAGGAAACAAACAAAACCTTATTCTTTTGGTCAGGAGCTATATTTTTAAAATATTCTAAGACAGGTCCTCCTTCAAGCATTCCAGAGGTAGCTAAAATAATACATGGAGAATCTTCGCGTAGAGGTTCTTCCCTTGCATCTGCGTGTTCAATATTAGTAAAATATTCTGAATCAAATGGATTATCATCTGTTTGAAGAATTTTTTGCTTTAATTCTCTTGCAAGGTATTCTGGATACGATTCGTGTATCGCTGAAGCTTCTGAAATCATCCCTTCCGTAAAAACAGGTGCTTCTACCATTTCACCCGATTTCATGTAATGATCAATTACCATCATAATTTCTTGAGCCCTACCTACAGCTGGAATTGGAATTAAGACCTTTCCACCATCTGCAAGAGTATTGTTAACTGCGTTAATGAAGGAAGACTCTACTTCTTGTCTAGTGGGTTGGATATCTTCTTTTAGACCATATGTACTTTCAATTAGCAAAGTCTCAACCCTAGGGAAATTCCAACTGGCAGCTTCAAACAAAATGCTTTTTCCAAATTTTAAATCCCCAGAATAAACAAAGTTATGATCTCCATTTCCAATATGGAAATGACATAATGCTGAACCAAGAATATGTCCAGCATTTGCAAACACTAATTTTATGTCAGGTGAGATATCAGTTACGGTTCCATAGGGAAGGGTTATGGTTTGTTTCATTATTTGTTTAACATCTCTCTCAGAATAAATTGGAACTCTTCCTTGAGCTGCTGCGACCTTGATTGCATCGAGTTGAATTAAATTCATCATGGGAAGAGTTGGTTCTGTACAATAAATTGGACCCTTGTAGCCATATTTACATAAAGTTGGTAGGAATCCGGTGTGATCTAAATGTGCATGTCCAATTACAACTGCATCAAGGTCATCAAGTGTGATATTTAGGGAATCTAGCCTAGGGTAGGCATCCATGGGAGATTTTGCCCCTGGATTAACTCCACAATCAATTAAAATTTTACTTTCAGGAGTAGATAACAACATGGAAGATCTGCCTACTTGACCAAATCCTCCTAAGGTAAATAGAGAAACTTCAGATCTTTGAGATAATCTAGGTCTAAAAATTTCATCTCCTATCTCTTTTAGTTGTCGACTTCTATCAGCTGAAGATTGTTTTAGTGTGGCTTTGATTGTCTGAATGGTACGAGATTGTATTGTTGTTGCTTTTCTAATACGAATTTTCCAGCCGATTTTTTCTGTTACATCTGCATGATTGAATTCTTTTGCATTTCTTTGAAGTAACCAAGGTCTTTTAGCTTCAATCGAAACTTCTCCCGTAGCAGTATCAAAAACTGTTCCTTGAAGTTTGGCTTCTTCAGGGACACATTCTGTTATTATTCTTCTAGATTCTTCTTCTGTTTTTCTAATTGATTCGTCAGTTCTAATTACTATGCGTTTTTTAATTATATTTACAAGGTTTGAAACAGTATCATTGTGTTCTAAAAGATAACGGGGTGAATTTGTGTAAAGGGCGATCCTTGGTCCTTCGTATTCTATTTTTGTAAGATTTGCTTCTTTGGGAATACTTTGCAGTATGGTTGCCATTATATTTTGGCTGTTAGTCGATTCTTTTTCTTGTAGTTTCCTTTGCATTAAATCACGAAAGTTTGATGGGGATTTTTTTGGGTAAATTTCTATAGTTCAATGATTGCTTTCTTTTGTTCTTCAGTTATAAGACGGAATCCATCTTTATCCATAACTGCAATGTTAATTCCATCACCAGTTCCAATGTTTCTTACAATTGCTGCTTTTACCGCTCTTAAAGCAATTTTTTTTGCTTCTTCAACTGTTAGGTCTTTACGATACTCTTCTTCTAGCAATCCATATGCAACAGGAGAACCACTTCCAGTTGTAACATAGTTTTTTTCTTCTACTGAACCGAACATGTCCACATTAAACAAGGCTGGTCCATTTGAATCGTATCCGCCTATAAGAATATCAGCCATAAATGGGTAACCGCGATTTTGGTGAAATATTAGTGAACATAGTCTACTTAGGGAGTGAATTGAAATAGGTCCATGTTTTTCTACTCTATGAAGATTTGAATGGTAACGTAATATATCAACAATATTCTGTGCATCGGCCACACCGCCAGCCAAAGTCAAGCCTGCATGGATGTCAATTTTTTGAATTTTCATAGTATTGTTATTTGCTATGAAATAACCAGCGCTGGCTCTCATATCAGCACATAATACAACACCATCCTTGGCCTTGATACCTAC
>JBFIPZ010000034.1:0-9379 GCA_041609855.1 Nitrosopumilaceae archaeon
AACCCGCATCTCCATGAGGTCCCCCAATTACAAATTTTCCTGTTGGGTTGATATGAATTTTAATGTCATCATTCCAAAGATTTCCCAAGACGGGTTTGATTACTTTATTTGTAATCTCTTTTGCAATTTCTTCTTGTGATACTTCTGGAGCATGTTGGGTTGAAATCACAACTGTTTCTATTTTCGTAGGTTTATCATTTTCATACCTTACTGAAACTTGGGTTTTCCCATCTGGTCTAACCCATGGTAATACATTATTTTTTCGAACCTTAGCAAGTTCTTGAGCAAGTTTTTGAGAAAGCAAGATTGGCATAGGCATTAGTTCTTTTGTTTCATTTGTAGCAAATCCAAACATTAATCCTTGATCTCCTGCACCCTGTTCTTTTTCTTTTGTTGCTGTAACACCTTGGCTAATATCTGGACTTTGAGAATGCAGTCTCAAGGTTATTTCACAAGATTCAGTATCAAACATCAAATCTTTATTGTTGTAACCAATTTCTCGAATGGTTTTTCTTACTAGCTCTTCTTGAGCTTTTTTATCAAAATTTGCTTTTGAAGTAACTTCTCCAGCTACTGCAACAAAATCAGTTGTAACAAGGGTTTCCACAGCTACCCTTGAGTCTGGATCCTGTCGGAGAAACTCATCTAAAAAAGCATCCGAAATTTGGTCACATATCTTATCTGGATGCCCTTCAGTCACCGACTCTGATGTAAACAGAAAATTATTGGTCATTGGAACCACTAGATTTTAGAGTTCATTTTCAATTTTTATAAATAAGACGTTGTTACCTCTGACTATTACTCTGCCATAGTTTGCAATTACTTTATCCTCGTGAAGTTCTTCAGCATCAGTCATGATCAAATTCATATACGAATCAACATTATCCATTTTCCCTTTATACTCTACTTCATTTTTTAATCTAACAATAACTTTCTTCTTTGTACTTTTTTGAAGCATGGTTAAGGGTCTTTTTGCCGTATTTTGTGACACTAATTATTCACTTAATTTGGCATCGTTGTTATCTTGAATAAAAGCCTTGCCTCTTTGCAAATAAATGAAATTCCTTAAATTTTTTCTCTGTTTTTCTATAATTAACTAAATGATTTCTACAGGTTTACAAAAATTAGACGAATATTTATCTGGTGGAATTCCATCAAGTGTTCTTACGGATATTTATGGTGCAAATGGAACAGGAAAGACGCAATTATTATGGCAGATTTCAATTAATGTAATAAAACAAGGCGGAACTGTTCTTTACCTAGATACAACTGGAGGATTTCGGCCAGAAAGAATTCTAGAAATGCAAAAACATCAAAATTTAGAGGGTCAAATTTTAGATAAGATTACTGTTGCCAGAATAACCAATACATCTGAGCAGATAAATTCAGTTAAAAATTTTAAGGAAATGAATTTTTCACTCATTGCAATTGATAATATAACAGACTTATTTTCTTATGAATACACCACAGAAAAATCTATTTTTAAAAAAAATTCATTATTTATGAAACACCTACATGATTTATCTTTAATTGCAATTAACAATGATATTCCAATTATAATTACCAACATGATCCGAAATATTGGTGATAAAGATGTCGAAAATATGAGAAAGGCAATAGATCTTTTTACCCATATTAAAATTAAATTATCAAAAAACTCTAAAAAATATCATGGCGAGGTAAATTGGTTATTAAATCGTCATTCTTTTACTTATATTATAGATTCTACAGGGCTATCTGATTATACTGAAGATTTTTAATGTTTAACAAAATAATTAATACATGGCAGATGTTTTTGATTCTATTCCAGTAATCACTGTAATTTTATTTGTAATCGGATTAGTCGGCGTTATGGTTTATGAAAAATCACGATCAAAAACAGTTGAAAAATCAAACTCCTAATTTGAATCTCCTTTCATTATTTGGTAATCATGGATTTAACAATCTTACAGAAATTCAAAAAAAAGCCTCACCAATAATTCTGCAAAAAAAAGATTGTCTAGTTATAGCGCCCACAGGTTCAGGAAAAACTGAATGTTCCACAATTCCCATTTTCTCTCTAGTAAAAAATTCTAAAAAAATTGGTAAAATTAAAGTTCTTTACATTACTCCACTACGGGCTCTGAATAGAGATGTTTTCCGTAGAATTACTGTCTATGCAAATACCAATGATCTTTCAATAGAAATAAGACATGGTGACACCACCCAAAGGGCTAGAAAAAAAATCTCCGACAACCCTCCAGATATTCTAATCACAACTCCAGAAACTCTAATAATATTACTAACCCAGCTAAAGATGCTAAATGCCTTATCTGACCTAGAGTGGGTTGTTATTGATGAGGTTCATGAATTACTTGGGAGTGAAAGAGGCTCTCAGCTATCATTAAGTCTAGAAAGACTTCAGATAAATTCCAATTTTCCTTTAATCAGAATAGGATTATCAGCTACTGTTGGAAATTTCATGGAAGCTAGTAAATTTGTTGTAGGAACAAAAAGGAAATGTCATATAATTAACGATTCCTCTATTAGAGAATATGATGTCGAAGTAAAATATGTAGAGGGCACTATTTCAGATGTTGCTGAAAAAATAATTGAATATGTTTTGAATATGAAGATGGACTCACCTATTCTACTTTTTACTAACACCAGAGGAGAAGCAGAATTTTTAGCATCCATTTTAAAAGAAAAATCTACTATAAACATTGAATTACATCATGGTTCGCTCTCAAAAGAGGTAAGAGAAGAAACAGAAAATTCACTAAAAGAAGGTAAACAAGGAATTGTAGTTTGTACCTCTTCACTTGAATTGGGATTAGATATTGGTTCTGTTGAATTGGTAATTCACTATGGTTCACCAAGACAAGTTTCAAAATTAGTACAGAGAGTGGGCAGAAGTAGGCACAATAGAAATGAGTCAGCTAAAGGTTTGATAATAACAAATAACTCAGATGATGAATTTGAGGCCAAAGCCATTCTTGAAAGAATTAAAGAAGGTTCAATTGAACCTCAAGAAATTCATGATGGTTCCCTAGATGTTTTGGCTCATCATCTTGTAGGAATTACAATGCAGTTAGGAGAGATTTCCGTTGATCAAGCATTCAAAATAATAACCCAAGCGTATTCTTTTAGAAACTTACAATTAGATAATTTGGTTAGTGTATTAGATTTACTTGAATCAAACTATCTAATTTTTTTTGATAAAATTAACATGAGTTTTAGAAAAAAAGGAGGTGCCTTCAAGTATTATTTTGAAAATTTATCAACAATACCTGATATTCTCAAATTCAAGGTTTTTGATAGCGTCGGAAAAAAAATTATTGGGTCACTGGATCAAAGATTTGTAGGCGACTTTGGCGATTCAGGAAATATTTTTGTTCTAAAAGGTTCCCAATGGCGAATTCTTAATGTAGATGAAAAATCCTTCTCTGTCAATGTAGAACCATTTCGAGGAGGGGGCATTACGGTTCCCTACTGGGAAGGAGAAAGCATACCTATTGATTATCACACTGCAAAAAAAGTGGGTCAATTTAGAACAAAAGTAAAGAAAGGTTCTTTGAAATTAATTAATCAAACCATTGAAAAGTTACCTTTTGATCTAATCCCTAATGACAATACCATCATAATAGAATCATGCAAGTCTCAAGGAGCAATCGTATTGCATTCTTGTTTTGGGACAAAAATTAATTCTACATTAGCAACTTTACTCTCTTCAATGTTATCTTCTATTCTTGGATTTTTGGTTGATTCTCGTTCTGATGGTTATAGAATCGTTTTATCTTCTAGTTCTAGGATTTCAGAAAAACTATTTCTTGAAGTCTTAAAAGATGATTATGATTTGTATTCAATGGTAACAGCTTCTTTAAGGGGAACTCATAATATAAATTGGAGAACTTGGTGTGTTGCCAAAAAATTTGGAATTGTTAGACGGGGGGCAATTTATGAAAAGAAATCTGCTCGATTTTTATATGAAAGATATTCCAAGACTCCTCTTGTAAAGGAAGCTTTACGAGAATTATTTCACGATAAATATGATCTACCAAACACCGAAAAAACTTTGCAAAAAATTAAAGAAAATAAAATTCTAATTAGATGGTTAGAAGTTGATAACTTTTCAAAACTTGCAGAACCAATATTAGATCATACCACAAAATATTACTCATCTCCGATTAATCTTGATAAGGGTATTCTTGATCTAGTTAAAGCTAGATTAGCAAAAACAAAACATCGTTTAGTTTGTGCAAGATGTGGAAAATGGGAAAGAGTGATTGAAACAAAAGAAGTGAAAAATCTTTTAATTTGCCCCTATTGTAAATCAAGACAAATTACGGCTACCTTTTATTCAGATTATGACCTTCCCCAAATAATTCGAAAAAAACACGAAGGCAAAAAGCTAACTAGGGATGAAAACCATAAATTTAATCGAGCCTGGAAGGTAGCATCTCTAATAGAAAATTTTGGGAAATTAGCCATAACAGTAATGTCTGGATATGGAGTTGGGGCAGATACTGCTGCGAGAATTTTAAGAAATATAGTAGATGAGGAAATAATATTCAAACAAATCTATGAGGCAGAAAGACAATATGTTATAACCAGAGGATTTTGGGATTCTTAATTTTTCTTTGTAATTTTAGAAAATGCTGTCAAGAATAAATCTATCCTTCCTTCCAGTCCTGATCTTGCATTAAGACCAGTTATAGAAATTATTTCTCCTAATTCACATTTTTCAATTAACCTAGCTTGATTTCTCCATCCTTTAACCCAAATTTGACCAGTGTCATCTTCAACAAACAACTCAGATAAGGCAATGGATTCTCCTGACTTTGTTTGAACTTCTCGTCTTTCTGGAACTTTTAAAACTATTGCCTCTATACAATAATCCCCATCAACTTTTACATCATTTATTTTTGTACGAATCTTTGAGAGGGATGGGATTACATTATCATCATCTAATTTTCTAACAAAGGAATTATCATCAATAGTTATAGAATTTCCAAAAGCTTTTGTTGGCATTAACTCAATTACATCTCCTTCATTGAAGGAATCAGTGGAGTTTGAAACATCATTAATATTAAATAATTTTTTATTTTTATCAACACCTAAAATTAATTTATTCCCATTTTCATTTATTGATATCGAGAGAATTCTTGCAATGATAGGTTGTGTTTCTTTACTTCCTTCGATTTCCACTAGTGTGGATTCATTTCCATGAATTTCCAGTCCTTGATTTCCTGATTTTACTTTTACACCGAGTAGTCGTACCTGGGCATCTTGTGAAATCATATTTGGTATTGTAGATTCATCTTGTCCCCAAAGAACTACCTTGATTGAATTGCCATCTTTTCCCTTAATTTTCATTCGGAGGGCTTTTCCAGGCTGACCACGTGAATTAGTAAATTCCATGCTTGTTATCATTCCATCTATTAAACCTGAAATTACCAAATCTTTCTGACCTTCTTTTACCTCACTCACATCTTTAGTTATTTTATTAATACCTGGAATATCGCTTGTATCGTTGATTGATTCCAAATTAGAACCAGAACCAACATTGATTGTTGGTTCTCCATTTAGATCGGATTTTACATAAGCTTTGATAATTTTTATCAAATCTCCCGGTTTAATGTTTTCAATTCCAGGAATGTTTGCCTTTTCATCCCAAAGTTTTACGCTAGCTGTTTTATCAGCATCATAAACTGTCATTGTTCTAAGTAAAAAGGGAGATCCATCTTTTCTTGAAAATTGTTTAGCAGGTGACATGTTCAAAACTCTTGTTTCCAAAGATATTTCCTTAGCCCCTGCATAGAGATCTTTCAATCCCATTTCAACCTTGAGAGGCTCGGATAATGAGATTCCAAAATCGGAGGCAATTAAAAAAAGTGCTCCTTGATCGGTAAGATAACCCGCACCAATTTTTTCTTTTTTTTGCTTGATCATTTCTTCAACGTCAGATCTATTCAATTCTGTTTTTTGTTCAAGTAGTTTATTTAGTAGACTTTCAAATTCAGACAAATCAATGATTGTAAACAAGGTCTATTAATAAAAATTTCATTACCTACATTAGTAAGAAGATCAAAATAGGGTCATGTTTTGTATTAATGTAGACAAGTTATCAAAGTCCTATGGATCAATTAAGGCAGTTAACGATATTACTCTTTCAGTAAAAAGAGGTCAGGTTTTTGGGTTTTTGGGGCCTAATGGAGCTGGTAAATCCACTACAATTAAACTTCTTACAACTTTAATTCAACCCTCAGGAGGATCTTTGAATATTCTGGGAATTGACACCATAAAAAATCCCTTACAGGTTAGAAATAAGATTGGGGTCGTTTTACAACAACCAAGTTATGAACCAACACTTACTGTTGAAAAATCCCTAGAAAAATATGGCATGATGTGGAATGTACCAAAATCTGAGCGTAAAATTAGAACAGAAAAACTCCTCAACGAATTTGATTTAATCGAAATTCGAAAAAAAAGAAACGAAGATTTGTCAATTGGTCAAAGAAGAAGAGTCCAAGTAGCCCGTGAATTTATGCATGATATGGATCTCTTGTTTTTGGATGAACCAACTGTAGGTTTAGATCCTGCTGCTAGAAGAAAACTATTAGATTATTTAAAAAACAAGGTAAAAACTGGTTTGACAATATTTTTTACTACACACATTCTCACAGAAGCTGAATATCTTTGTGATGAAATTGCTATAATCGACAAGGGCAAAATAATTGCAGTCGATACCCCAACTGCATTAAAAAATAGATTTGGAAAGGAAAAAACAATAAAGATTCATTTACTTAAAAACCAACCAGAATTAAAATCGCTTCTCTCTGGAACTGTGGATTGTAAAATTGAATTCAACACTGGAACCGATATAACAATACAATCAACCCAATCTGAATTAGTATTAATGCAAATATTACGAATCTTAAACGATAATAGAATAGACATTGATGATCTTTCTGCAGTTCCAACTAATCTTGAAGAAATATTCTTAAAAATGGTGGAGGAAAATGCATCCAATAATTAGACTTGTGAATAGAAATCTAACAATTTCTATAAATCCTGCTTTTTTACTGTGGCAAATTATTTTTCCAGTTATTTACATCTTCATTGCAGGATTTGCATATTCTTCTTTAATCCAAGAGGTCCCTTTTGGACCCAAGGGTCTTGCATATCCTGCATTTTTAGCATCAGGAATGATTGGCTTTAACATTATGAACAGTACCCTAGTTTCGGGAATCATAATTTGGAATGATAGAAAATATGGAATGTTTGAACAAATCATGTCTGGGCCCTTTACAAGACCAAATTATATTTTGAGTAATATCTGTACAATTGGAATAATTGGTCTGGTTAGTGCAGCCTTGATTGCTGCAATTGGATACCCAGTGTTCTTTGACTCAATTCAATTCACTTTAGTTACCATACCAATGATAGTTTTTGCAGCAGTTACGGGATCGGTTCTGTTTGGTTCAATCGCATCAATTATTGCAACTAAACTACGCTCAAGTGAAGGATTTAATGTAATTCTAAATACGGCATTTCTTTTCTTTGCCTTCGTTAGCACCGCATTTTATCCTGCTATAGGTGCGCCAGAACCTCTTAGAACTGCATTTTATCTTAATCCCCTAACATATTTGGTAGACGTTATTCGTGCTGGAATTTTCGGAGAAATTACTGAATTTGTAATTTTGGAAATGGGAATTCTTACAATTATTGCAGCTACTCTTTTTATTATTGCCACAAAGCTTTTGACAAAATTGGATTTCTAAATTGTAATAGTAGCCCGGCCCAGACTCGAACTGGGGTCAAGGGCTCCAAAGGCCCCTATGCTTGACCGCTACACTACCGGGCTTCTAAAATCAAGCAGACTAGTTCCCTTAATGAACTTTTTATTATCTTTATTTTTTTTAAAATTATTTCTAATTAATTTTCTTAAATTATCTCAAACAATTTTTGAATGGGATCTTCCATCTTACTTGATATTAGCTGTGCTCTTGTTTTAATGGAGTGATTAGAAGTTTTCAAATACTTTTGAATAATTTTTACAACTTTTTGTGGATTTGATTCTCTTTTTACGAGATTATTCTTTACCAAATAGTTTTCTACAAAATTAGGTACAGCGTTGTAAGAAATTGTCGGGACTCCCAGTAATGCAGATTCTGCGGTCATGGTACCTCCAGAGCCGATAAAAACATCAATATTCTCAAGCAGAAATTTACCATCATAGGACATTTTTAAAATATGAGCCTTGCTTCCAAACTCATTTCTAAGTTTTTTTATCTGCTCATCATACCGTCCAAGAATGATAATATTTTCTTCATGGAATTCTTTAATTATTTTTTTAATGATAGGAATAATTGTAGTTGATCCTGAAGAATAGGCTGCCTGTTCTTCCTCCATCCGGATTAATATTCGCTTTTTTTTGGTCTTTTTAAAATACAAATTCTTATTTTCTGTCGATTTTCGTTTTATCGTAACCATCGCATCAATAGACTTGTAGGAAATAATATTTTTGGCCTCTATTCCAAATTTGGCAAATTCCTTTTTTGGAATAATCCATGGTATCAATAATTTCTGAATTAAAGGCAGTGTTAATCTCATTACTGATTCAGCGTGAGGAGAATCACAGAATGCAACATGTTTAAGGCCCAGTCCAAACGAAATCCTTGCTGCCTCTGGGGAGCAAAAACTGATTACCAAATCCGGGGAAAACTTTGAAATTAATGGAGAAAGTAGTTTCATTCTGCTAATATGTGCATCAAGTTTTGCTGATTTTTTTCCTCCACCATGTTTACCAACAAAAACTAGATCAAAATTTCGAATTTTAGAAAGTTTTGAGACTTCATTATACGATCTAGAGGTACAAAAGAATACATGCTTTTTACTTAAATTTTGAACAATATACTCCGAAAACAATAGTTGTTTGGGAGTCAATACATCCATCCAAATTTTCAAGCGTTTTTCCTAATTATCATAAGTTCAATAAGTTTTTCTTAGTCTAAATCATAGCTGTCATTATAATGGGTGGATCAAAAGTTGTAGTCTATGGACTTAGCACCGAAGGATATGCAATTGCCTCCCAAATGGCTATGAAAGGTGCAGATGTCTCTATTATCGACGAATCGAATCCTTCTGCAATATCTCTCAAGGCCGAAATCGCCAAAATTTATCCAAATGTTGCTTCCCTAAAGGAGGATGAACCTCTTTTAGCAATGGAACCAATAGATGTTGCAATTTCAAAGGCTCAATATCTTTTCTTCACACCAAGGATTAGAAAAACTGGTCAGGATATAAAGACAGAAATTCACTCTAAATTTAAAGATGCTACAAATTCTTTAAAGAAAAATAGTTCTGTCATCTTTACCCTACCTACTGGATTTGGAGG
>JBFIPZ010000035.1:0-9377 GCA_041609855.1 Nitrosopumilaceae archaeon
TGGAAAGGGAACTGAAGTTCCAATATACAACTCTTTTTTCCCTCAGGCTGGAACCAGTATTGTTTTTAATGGTACTCTAAACAACGACATGAAGATTGGGGATAGCAATCGGGATTACATTAAATCCAAAAGTGGAATTTACCATCTTGGAATAATGTATCAAGGTGGTTTATCCGGACCCCTAGCTAAAATTCAAGTTGTGCCTGTTCTTTTTGTCGATTCAAATATTGCAGGAAAATATGATACAATTATACCGGACCTCTCTACATCTTGGGAAGATTATACAAGATCAGAATTAGAACCAGGTGAGCAACCAAATTATGATTTTGATTTTACTGATGAAAAACCAATTGTTTTAGGAAGTGGTAACGAATTTTTAATTTATGATTCTAACAAAGATGGAACAATTGATTATAGCGCAGGAACTGTTGGGGCAAAAGTTTTAGATGTATATGGAGTGATTCAAAATAAAACCATTAACATTGATGATACTCTGAATGCAATTAACGGCACACTTCTTCCACCGCTTGATCCTAAAGGTGAATTTTTTGGAGTAATGACGGACTTTATTGGACATGGAACTGCCAGCGCTTCTTCAATAACCTCAAAAGGCATACAGGAATATGATATTTACAATAACACAAAGAAATTTGTAATTAAAGGTGTGGCCCCTGATGCAAAAATTGTTCCAATAAAGGCCCTCTGGTTTGGAGATACAATTTATGCTTGGTTATGGGCAGCTGGATTTGAAAATAAAGAAAACAATTGGCAATTCACTGGAAGAACAAACGTGGATATAATTTCTAACAGCTGGGGAATATCCACATTCCCATCTTTAAAATCTGCACCTGGAATGGATATCTTATCATTAATTCAAAGTATTCTTGTAACTCCTAAATCTCTAGATGATGATTATCCCGGAATTATTATTGTATCAAGTGCAGGAAATTCAGGACCAGGATATGGAACTATTGGAATGCCAAACACATCACCATTTGGAATTTCAGTCGGAGCAACAACAAACAATGTTTTTGTGGGCTACGGACCTTTTGAAAATCAACCAAGGTTTGGAAATACAACTTCACACTTTAATCATGTAGTAGATTTTTCAAGCAGGGGTCCTGGAATTATTGGAGATCCAAAACCCGATATAATGAGTATAGGAGCACATGGATTCATCCCATCATCGATGTTAAAAACAGAAAAAGACTCAAAACAAGAATCATTTTCTTTGTTTGGTGGAACAAGTATGGCCGCACCAATTGTTGCAGGAAGTGCAGCTGTTTTAATGGAGGAACTAAATAACCATTCAAGGGATTACGATTCTTTTACTGTAAAAAACATCTTAATGTCTACTGCAACTGATCTACAAAATGATCCCTTTAATCAAGGATCAGGATTAGTAAATGTAGACTCTGCACTTGAATTTGTAAATGGGCAAAACGAAGTTTTTATTGTTTATAATAATGAGTCTTACAAAAACGTAAAAAATATTTTAGATCCTGTTGTAAAATCAGTAAATTCAACTGCCATAGGTTTTGAGAAATTTAGAATTCCTACAAAGCCACTGCCAATGACAGGTTGGTTTGCCGGACATTTGATTCCTGGTGAAAAAAGTTTTGCAACCTTTACAATTGAAAACCCTAATGACACACCAATTGAAATAAAAATTAAACCACAAAAAATATCTTTAATCAAAAAAAATATTTTTGAAGGAGAGACCAAAGTACGTCAACAAGATACAAATTACCTAAAGGATTCAAAACTTAAAGGAAAACCAGCATATACTCCAAATTACATTCAACTTTCTGATATCAAGTCACCAAAAGATCTAGGGGACTTTTATGACAAAACAAATCCAATACCAGATGATACTTCGCTTTTAATTTTGAATGTTAATTTCCCCTTTAGCAATTTTATGAACAAGACTGAAGAAATTTACGCCAACGACATTAAAATTTCATCACTTTACCTTTATGATTGGATTGATAAAAACAACAATACCAAAGTCACCAGTAATGAATTATCATTAATTAGTAGAGCGGGTTCTTGGGGAACTGTTCAAGAATTACGAATCAGTGATCCAAATGAAAAGTTTGAGGGAACTCCACTAGTTGGAGTTTATCCAGTTCCTACAACCTTTTCATATTGGTTAGGTGATACCGGAAAAAATTCCACATCAATGGATTATTCTTTATCTGCAAGTTATTATAAAAAACAAGACTGGTCTTTTATTTGGCCTGAGAAACATAGCGTCACTATTCCCCCAAAGGAAAAATCTAATGTTAAAATGAATTTGGTTTTACCTACTAACATTCAAACTGGAGTTTATCAGGGATTTTTAACGTTTGATGGTGACAGACATTCAGTGAATGTACCTGTATCTTTTGTAGTAAAACAACCAATTAATCAAAAAGATTTTCCCATTTTAATTCCTGGGCAAAAAAGTGAAGATGTTCTTTATGGGAATGGATATGTCAAAGGCGCATTTGATATGGCTAATCGCTATATGGCAGGAGATTGGAGGCAATATTATTTTGATATTCAAGATGACTCCATTAATTCAGCTGCGATAGAATTTTCATGGGTTACAGATGACACAAACCTTTCAGTATTTGTGATGGATCCTAAGGGGGCAATAATTCAAACAAATATGCCATCAGGAATATTTGGACATTTTCTAGGATGGGCCTCACTTGATTGGTTAGGAAACTCGGTGTTTAGTCAGGGTGGAGGATTTTTCCCAGTTAAAAACAAAGATAACACTTCTACTGTAATTTATGTTCCTATCAACCAAACCGGAACTTATTCAATTTTGGCACACGCCACTTTATTTGGTGGAAATTCAACTACTGAGCCAATTTCTCTGGCAGCAAAATTTTCTACCATTTCTGCTGATGTCCAATCTGAATTAAATGAATTAAACCAAACAAAAAGTCCACCGATATTAATACAGCCAAATAAAACAGAATCTATGCCAAAGATTATCGAAGAGGAAAAATCAACTGATACAAAAATTATTTCAAATCAAGATAAAGCGCCTGAGGAAATTTCCTTTCCAATTGAATTGGTTATAGGTATTGGAGTAGGATTTGCGATCGCATTAATTTTTGTATTTATCCAGCGACGAAATCCCAATAAATAATTGAACAAGGTTTATAAGCAATTTGGCGAGTACGTGAGCTTGAATGTCAGATCAGGAGACAAAAAAATCTGGCGGATTATCCAGACGAGACTTTCTCAAATTGATGGGGGCAGCAGGAACAGGATTAGCTTTTGCTCCGTTTATTCCGTTTGGAAACTTTATGCCAAACCCAGCCTCCTCAACACTTGAAAAAGTACCTGTAATTTTGCCTGATGGCACTCAGGCTAATATTAACACCTATCCCGTGAATCATTCAGAAGTTATAACATATCCTTCAACTGGAGATGCAGCACTTGATGCAGAAGCATTTCGAAAGTGGCAATTCATTAGATTACCTGATGAGCTTGGCGGTTCAAAAAAAGAGATTTCTTCTTTTAGAGGGTATAGTATGATCTGCCTTCATCTTTGGTGTTTATGGAAATATTGGCCTGATGAAGGAAGAAAGAGAGGAGAATGTCCATGTCATGGTAGCATGTATGATCCAATTACTGGTACTGCATTCGTTGGACCTGCATCAGTTCAGGCTCCACCTTCCAACACATTACCAAAATTAACATTTGAAAAAGATTCAGATGACTTTTTATGGATTATGCCACCAAAATGGGGTGTGAATGACAATGGAGTGATAGGATATGGCCGTTTCCCTGCATAGAAGAACAGGAGCAGTTGCATTCTTTTACTGGCTATGGGATGGGTTAGACAGATCAATTTTCACAGCAATTAAATTTTCATTTCCAGCAAGATTTGTAAGTCCATTTGGATTTTTGGGTATGCTTACTTTTGTAGTATTCATTATTCTTGGAATCTCTGGGGCATTACTCATGTTTTACTACCAACCAATCTTAGATAGGGCGTGGGACAGTGTACAATTCATCAATGATGAAGTTCCGTTTGGATTTCATATTCGCAACATTCACTACCATGGTTCAAATGCAATGGTACTCTTAGCTGTCCTTCATATGTATTATCAGTACTTTAGTGGTAGATACAAAATTAGAAATGAAATTTTATGGGTTACTGGTGTAATACTCGGTGTTGTTACAATTCTTGAAGCTTTTACAGGTTATGATGTGATATTTAGCGAAAGAGCAGAACTAGCAATTAGTATTGCAGCGTCTCTTACAACCTCCATTCCGGTGGCAGGTCCAGTTATACGCGATGCGGCATTGGGAAGTGGATTCTCTGATTTTGTTTTAAGGTTTTATGCACAACATGTATTTCTTTTACCTATCGTAATGCTTGGGTTAATGGCAGTACACTTTCCAAGATTTTTGGTTTTTGATGTACCCATGGTTATGGCAATAAGTGGTGCAATTCTAATCACCGGCGGTGTGTTCCCAATAGATCTGGGATTCAAATTTGAACCGACTGTACCGCCCGGTGTAACCGTGCCTGAATGGTACCTAACCGGAATTTACGCCTTCATGAGGACGCAATACGATAAATTCGTTACGGGATTATTATGGCCATTACTGTTTATCATTGCGCTTGTTTTAATTCCATTTATAGACAGGTACAAGAAATTCTCTTGGAGAGATCGTCCCCTAATTACCGCATTTGGAATTACAGGTCTTGCTCAGATTATGGTGACAACATATTGGGGATTCTACATCTCTCCAGATGTATCAATACCTTTAGTAGAGCGTCTTGTAATTGACCCAATATTCTTTTACTCTACAATGATACTACTTGTTCCTGTAGGTTTTGGTTTCACATACATGATGATAAAACTGGCAAATGAATCCGAAAGAAAAGCCAAACTAAACAAAGAAAATGCCCCTCAAAAAGTTGCAACCATTAATCTATCTGAAAAATGGATAAATTGGCTTCTAGTTGCACTGCTGGCATTCCAAGTTTTACTTAACATTGCAGCTTACAATGCAGCTTTGATTGGGATGAAAAACATTTCATTGTTCTTTGTAGGAATAATATTATTGGTATTTGCGGGATTCTTCCATATCTACAGATATGGATTAGCTCAAGCAAAAAACCCACCACCCCCACCACCAGTTCCAGAACTTGAAGAAAAACCAAAATTACCAGAACCAAAAACGATTCCAGAAGCAGACAAACTTCCAGAGAGTTCAGGAAAACTAGAAGATAAAAAAGAACTAACTCCCGAAATAAAGACTCCTAAAGTTCAAGCAGGTGTTGGTTTTGATGTTAATAAAAATACAAATGTTGGATCAGCTGATATAAACAAACCATAATTCTAAAATTTCTAAAAAAGCTTTATAAGAACTCCAGGGAAAAAAAGGGTATTGAGCGCCACATCAACAAGCCACGCATATGGAATTGGAGTTATCACAGTAATTGTTGGAATGTCTGTAGGCCTAATTTTCTATACTGGATTTTATCTTCCCGAATCTTTAGCAAAACCATCCGTATCTGAGCATATACTAAATCCAGAAAAAACTTTTGTAATTGAGATTGTACAAGGAGCCGTTAATGAAGGATCAGATAACTACGTTCCAAACAAACCCGTCATTACGCTTGAACTTGATAATCTTGTAAAATGGATTAATAACGATGACACCCCTCACACTGTAACTCCAGATCATAGAACCGCAGACTCTTACAGTGGAGATTTTGGTTCCACTGGTGTAATAATGCCAGGTGAAGAATATGAATTTCTTTTCACCGAGGCACAAGAAATTCCTTATCATTGTGAGCCACATCCTTGGATGACTGGAACCGTAAAGATTGAAAAAGGAAGATTCTAAGCAGAATACTTTGCAAATATTATTTGACTTTCAATTTCTTTATGTTGCTCAATAATTGAGGCTCTAAATTTAACTTCATGTTCTTGTTTGGGTAAAAAGGAAATAATTGCCGTAAACTCAGCTTTATTTTCAGGCATTACCTCTTTGTTGATAAAAAGTCTTGATACATTTTGAGATATTTTTTTCCCGTTATAAGATTTGTAAATAATGTGCTCATTAGAATCTGAAATTGTTGTGTTAATAACGACTCCATCATATCTACCAGGATATGACACCAAAACCGTCCCTCTGATTTCCGAGTTCATATGTATCTCTTTAGAATTTAAAGAAAATTCTATATCCTTCACAAAAAAATAGGCTTTAATTCTGAATAAATTTGTTAAAGCGGGCCCAAAGGGCTTCGATCCCTTGACCATTGGATTAGAAGTCCAACACTCTATCCATGCTGAGCTATAGGCCCAAAAACCACCATTGTAAATGCTATTTTAAGGGTTTACAACCACTTTTTTTGAAAGTTCTCTCTTTCCATTTTAAACAAAAATTGTTGAGCATATCCAGCAAATGGTCCAAAATAATTTGAAATTTTTTCATGCAAAATTTCATACTGATTATTGGTAATACTTTTGGTAGATAACTCAAATGTATCTGGATAATATTTCTCCAAAATTCTAATCATCCATCTATCTAAGGGAAAGGCTTCTAATTTTCCAAGAGAGAAAAGCAATATACAATCTGCAACCTTATTGCCTACTCCAGGAACTTTGGAAATTATTTCTTTGGCTTTAAAATAGTCACATTTTTTTAGATAATCAAAATTAATTTCGTTAGAATAAACCATTTCTGAAGCTTTTTTGATAAAGTTTGAACGATACCCTACTCCACACTTTTTTATTTCTTGAGTTGATGTCAAAGCTAGAGTTTTTGGTTCTGGAAAAAGAAAAAAATCTTTATTATCAAAAGTTATTTTTTTTCCAAAATTTTTACAAATATTTTCCAAACAAATTTTAATTTTTTGGATATTTGAATTAGAAGATACTATAAATGAAATAAAACACTGGAAAGGATCCTGCCTTAGCAAACGAAGTCCTAAGTACTTTTTTACGGCTTGCTTTGTTAATTCATCTTTGGAAATAGTTTTCAAAATCTCCTCAAGATTGTCTTTTTCCCTAAAGAAATCTAATTTCCGATTAGAAAATGATTTGATTTTACCATATTCATCAACTCTTAAAACATCTTTTCCATTAATTCCATACCAGTAGTTTTGGATTTTTCTCCAAAGAAAGACCTGTCCACTGTTTATGGTATTTTCTAAATCAATTTTATGATAATCAATCATCTCAAATAGTTATAATTTCATTAACCGAAGGAGAATGGGCATCAAGACCAAACCTTTCATGTATCTCCTGGGAAAATTTCTCACACGATTCACTATCCCCATGAACTGTCAAAACCTTTGGATTACCTTGTATTTTTTTTACAATTTCAAACAACTCATTTCTATCTGCATGCCCAGAAAATTCAAATTGTTTTACTTCAGCTGCAACATTAAGATCCTTTCCTCTTGTGTTTACCTTCCCAGTATCAAGGAGCTTTTTGCCTGGAGTTCCATCGCCCTGATAGGAAACCAAAGCAATTCCATTTTTACTATCAAAGGAAAGCTGTTGAAGATAATATGTGGCATTGCCACCTACCAACATCCCTGCTGGAGAAATAACCACACCTGGTTCTTCAATTGCACGTTTTCTTTTATCATGATCTTTTATAGGAATAGCTTCGTTAATTGCATCAGCAAAAATTTCGGGATCTCGAAGGTAATTTGGGTGACGAAACATAATATCATTTACCTTTAATGCCATTCCGTCCATTATGATTTTATGTTTAAAATTTGAGCTTTTTAGAATGCATGCCATCTCTTGCGAGCGTTCAACTGAAAAGGATGGAATAAACAGTACTCCTTTCCTATCCATTACTTCATTAGCAAATTCAATTAACTCTCTTTCTGATTCTTTTCTTGGTTTCTGCTCAGTTTGAGAGTATGTGCTTTCAATAATAAGAAGGTCAATATCTCCAATATCTAAATCGGCTTCTCGTAGCATTCTAGATCCATTTGTTTTCATATCTCCAGTATAGAACAATTTCTTTTTTTCTGACTCAACTAAAACACTACTTCCACCAATCACATGACCGGTTTCCCTTAACTCAAACCTCGCATTGCCCTTGGTAATTTTATGTTTATAACCAATTTCTTTGGCATTTCTCATCATATTGTTTAATTCAGGTAATCCAAATGGCTGGGCATCTTTGGTAATTTTTAACATATCTTCTATTAGCAGCTGCGTTAAGTCAAAAGTTGGGGGGGTTGCATATACATCCGTATTTCCACTAACAAATAAAGAAGGAACATTTCCAGAGTGATCCAGATGAGCATGAGTAATAATTATTGCATCCAAATCTTTGGGTTTTACGTGTACAGGATACTGCGGAGGAGTCCCTCGTTTTCCAAACAAAACTCCATAATCTAATAATAAGTTGGTCCCATTACAATTTACTAAAAAACCAGATCGGCCCACTTCTTTGGAAGCTCCTAAAACTTTTACATCCAAGAAATAAACTCATTCCAATCTATGTTAAAACCTTGCCAACAAGGATCCGATCATTACGTATTGTATGGAATCTACAAAAGCTTTAATTAGTGCAAGCTAAGATCCGATCCACATGGGAAGATCCTATGATGAGTGGATAAAACAGCAAGACCAGGCTCTTGTTGCGAAAACTCGTGCAGGCGATGAAGGAAATAAAGTACTTCTTAACCAAATAAACTGGATTTGGGTTCACAATCTTATGAACAAGAAGGCAGATCTTAATCCATCTTCAGCAGAATTACTCGATTGGGTAACTTCTGGTCAAATCGATGCAATGAGAAAATAAACGTGAATAACACGTTATCTTTTTGTTTTTTAAATTTAAAAAGACAAGGTTAGGCATAATTTTTTCGCCCTAGTATTCTGACCTCTTTCATAACAGGGTTATGAAAATCAATCATGGTTTAAATAGCAACCAAGACATTAAAAATTGAATAAAATGCCAATAGCAATACTTCCAGACATTGATGAGCAAAGATGTATCGGATGTGCACTATGTGTAGAAATCTGTACAACTCTTGGTCCCGATGTCCTTAGAGTAAAACCAGTCGAAGGCTGGAAGAGAGGTAAAGCATTTGTCTTTTACCCAGAAAGATGTATCTCTGATGGTGCATGCATCGGTGTATGCCCAACAAAATCAATCTTTTGGATGAGACCAATGAATTACACAGCTGGACAACCAGTACCTCTTCACAAAAACGGTGTCTTCGTAAACGGCTGGGCAGAAGACGCAGCCTTATAGACTGTATCTTAAAGCACACTTTTTTCTTATTTTTTAAAAATAGATTTTTTCTTTATGTTACTAGGGAGAATTTTGATAAAGTTTTTCAAAAATTCATCACCCTTATCAAAATAAATTTCTGAAAA
>JBFIPZ010000036.1:0-9067 GCA_041609855.1 Nitrosopumilaceae archaeon
ACCACAATAGCAAATAATACGAAGAAAGAGCCTATTGCTATAGTCTTCATTAACCAGAATACTTGTTGGCATACATAAAAACCTCACTGGGATTTTCAAAATCTGAATTTAATTTTTCCTAAATTGGTATAATTTTAAAATTCCAAAAGCTGGAATCCCTGCATACATTACTATATTTAAAATTATTAAAGAGATCCCATAACCCAACATTTCTGATTCTGAGTTAATTTCAACATGGTTTAGTATGGAAAGTGATGTTAACATTGGGGTAAGGGCCAACTTTACGCCTTCTTTGAAGACTAGATTTTTTCTTTCCAAATCTGCGACTTCAGGAGAAAATGAATAATAAAATTCATTGAAAATTTTCATAAATGAATTTCCGGTTTCAGTTTTGAGAATGGTATTATCTCTCAACTCTCTTAGTTTTTGAACCTCAGGTGCAAGCTCGGATCCATATGCAGCAGTGGCAATTAGACAACCCCCTCCATTATCAACCTCTGGTGGTGTATCAGGTTGTGCGTTTGCCTCGCCGACTTCAACTATAAAGGAAACTTTTTCTGCTGGAATAGGTTGAAATAAAATTCCCTCTACCTCAAAATCTAAATTGTACAAACCATCTTCTTGAAATTCATACTTTAGATTTTTTAATGAACCTTCAGATGTATGACTAAGTTGGGTTGGTCCCCAGATGGTTTCCCCTTCTTTGGAAACAGAAAACCTCCAATCGATATGTTCCTGTATTTTCTTAGTTTGCGGATTTATAAAATCAGTTCTCAATGTTGTTAGTTCTCCTGGAACAATTTCATCGTATGATAATTTTACCTCCAATGTTCCTTTTTCTGTGGGTAAAACCTGTGAATTTGTTTGAGCAAATACGGGTGTTACTATCAGAGAAATTAATAACATTGCAAATAGAATTTTCATATACACTCTATTTTTCTTCCATAAATAAAAATTACACCAAAAATCAATCAAAGAAATTTATTAACATGATAATCCTATGCGATCTTTAAATATAGAATTCTCACAGTATAATTATTGTCAAACAATTTTGCCATAATAATTGCTGTAATTGCAATATTTACAATTCCAGCTTTAACCTCTAATGCATTTGGACACGGGCTTGGAGGTGATCAAGCTCCAGCTCTTACCTTCGGAGATATGAAAGTAACCGTTAGAACCGAACTCACTCCTTCTGATATCACAGTTGGGGAAGTTGATGATGTAAACATGAAGATTCGTTTTTTTGACACATTGACGGATAAAACTCTTGAAAAAGTAACATACAGAATTGAGGTCTGGCAAAGTGGTGATCTTTTAGCTAGAAATCTCTTTTATGATTTAGATGGAGAATTAAATGTAAAAATTAAACCTAAAGCTGATTGTAAAGAACTAGATTTATGGAAATGTACCATATATGGTGGTTCTGAACATGTTAGCGCTCCTGGTGCATTATATGTACAAGGTGAAGGTAGACCATCAATAACAGGACCAATATTTGTGCAAGGAGGATTATACAACATTAGAGTAGATATTGAAGGTGCAACCAGCCCTAGAACAGTTCTGGCTACCTTACTTAGCTATGACACTTTTGTAAGCATTGCCCAAGAACAGAACTTTTTCATAAAAACAGCAAACGCCGAAGAATTTCCTGTAGTGGTAAAAACTTACTATGATGAGGTCGACAATTTCAAATTTGATTCCTCTGATAATTCAATTTACTTTGATATGCCATTTGATTGGACTCCCAGCTATGTTGATTTGGTTCAGGTAGTTCATGAGGAAGTCAGAGTTCCTAAAAACTTCGCACCATACGCAGAAGGAAAACAATTCAAAGGATATGTAAACGGAATAGAAATAGATCAAAGGGCACTTCTTAACGATCCATATTCATTTGAGGACACAAACATTATACATTTTCTAATTACAAACCAAGAGCTAAAAAAAATTAATGAATCCATGACAAGTCAAGATAAAAACATTATGAAATTAAAACTAGTACCACAAAGTGAAGTTTCAAAAACATCTACTGAATTTTATCTAGTTGATCCAAAACAAAACTTTGAAAAGGTTCCCACCATAGTAAATATTTCATGGGATGGAAGATATGGTGCAACTGATAACATTCCATTTGAAATTACATTCTTTGATGAAAATCGAAATCTCATTAGAGACGTGAAATATGCCTATTCATTAATTGATGAAAACAATAAAGAAATAGAGAGAAATTCAGGCAATGACCCCAATAATCCAGGAATTAGTGCTATAGAAGGAATTGATATTCCCAAAATTTTTGTTCCCACTGAAGGAAAATTCCGACTTGACATCCTAGTTTATGGAACAGGCCTTGCTTATGACCCAAAATACTCAGGAATTGGATCAGCTATTATAGAAATTGGTCCCAGTTTACCCAAAGATTCTATTCTACCTACTCCTGAAATAAAACCAACAACAAAAATTCCAGAATGGATAAAAAATAATGCAGGCTGGTGGGCTAACGGTGACATTGATGATAACTCCTTTGTTCAAGGAATTCAATTCCTTATAAAAGAAGGCATAATGAAAATTCCTCCAACTACCCAAGGTGTAGGTTCTAGCGGAAATGAAATTCCTGCTTGGATAAAAAATAATGCAGGCTGGTGGGCTAACGGTGACATTGATGATAACTCCTTTGTTCAAGGAATTCAATGGCTAATCAAAGAAGGAATAATGAAGATAAAGTCATAGATTTTTAAACATATTTGAAATAGTGTAAACAATGAAAGACATCAATGATATAATGCCAAAGATCCCTAATATGAGATGGGGTGCATTGATGAATAAAGCACCAACTAACAAACGAGTTAAAGAGATGAATAAAATTTTCCCAGACAACGGAAAATGGCATACTGTCTTTGAAGAAAAAGATAATGTTACAATAGATGGTAAACAAATTTGGAAAAAAGATCCAAACAAATGGACATGAGAATAATTTCATCTAGATTTTTAAATAGATTATTATAGAAATGAAAACGCCCTTGAGAGGAAAGTTTTTAATTTTAATTGTTATTTTTGTCGCCTCAATTTTTTCAACAATACCAATAGATGTCTTTGGTCATGGACTGGGTGCAGAAACATTTCCTCCCGTAGATTTGAATGGAAAACTAGTGACATTGGAAGTTTCCTCATCAACTAATAATGCTGGTGGAAATAATGATCAGCAAATATCTATTTCACTAATTGATTTTAATTCTAAAGTAACCCTTCGAGATGTTACGTTTTTAATTAAGGCTGAACACGGCAACCAATTTTTATTTGAAAAAGAATTTCAAGCTAAAAATGGATTTATTGTTTTTAATTTTGTATCTGAAAATACAAGTTCAATAGAAATTGTAGAAGAACAAAGTGGAAATATTTTTGGATCACTGTTAGGATTAGATAGCAGACTAATTCATGTTAAAGGCCCTAAATTAAGTGAGGGAGGTCTTTACAAGTTTAACATTAGTATTCTTTCTGCAGAGGGATATTCAAATTTAGAAAAACCAATTGTTTTCCAATCAGGGATTTCAATTCCACAAACAAAAACTCATTCTATAGATGATCCAAATTTTGGTACTCAAGAAATTCAATCTATTACATATTATGATGAAATAAGTAATTTTCAATATAATCCTGATTCTCGTGAAATTTCTTTTTCAATGCCATTTGATTGGACTATTGCAAACATCAACCAAACCTCTGTCGTACACGAGGAATTGGTTATTCCAAAATCCTTTGGAGATTTACTAGTTTCTGGATTTTCACTTTACATTAACAACGTAAAAATTTCTGACAATCTTATATCAATTGATGATTTTTTCTCCGAAGGAAGAATAATTCATTTTATTATTAATCAAAATGAATTGTTGAATGTTTTCCAAGAAAATAAAATTAAAGATAGGATGGATTTTCTTGTAAAACCAACTTCAGAGGAGATTCAATTAAGCTCTGTAACTGAAAATGGCCAATTCCGAATTTTAGTTTCAACAGAGCCTGAAAATTTAAAATCAGACTCTAAAGCAAAAATTAATTTTAACATTATGGATATTTTTCTAAAAAATAGACCTATCACCGCAACTTATGATTTCCAAATGACTCAAAATGGAAAAATTATCTATCAACACAGTGGTACAAGTACTGATTCAAAAGTAGAGTTCAATACTTTGGAATTTACCATCCCCAAAGATATATCAGGAATTGTAAAACTAAATTTTGAAAATCTAAATGGTAATGAACTTGCAAGAACTTCTATCCCAATAGTAATTGATAGAATTGGAATTCAAAATAATGAAATCTCAATTCCTGAATGGATACGGAATAATGCATCTTGGTGGGCAAAGGATCAAATTGATGATAGAACCTTTATTCAAGGAATTGAATATCTAATTAAAAATGATATTGTATTAATTCCAAAAACACAACAAGGAGATTTAGAAACTAAAGAAATACCTCCTTGGATTAAAAATAATGCAGCTTGGTGGGCTGAAGAGCAAATTGACGATGAAACCTTTGTTCAAGGTTTGCAATTTTTAATTCAAAAAGGAATACTACTTATCTAAATAAATTTGCATTTGGTAAATTAACCAGTTATTTTAAATGAAAAAACCATTGATTTTTGGCACTATAATTACCTGAAACTTTTCTAAAATAAAAACACACTTCATTTTCTATCATTGAAATCAAAGTTTTTAAAATCAAGAAATTTTTTCTAATAAATTATTGAAGAGATATTATATTATAACAAGATAACTTAAAGATAATCTAATTGAACTCTCTAGACCCATCTAATTTGAGGAATCAACTTCACGATTTAAAGACATCATCAATTCTATTTGGTCTTTTAATATTGATACTTAGTATTGCAATTTTATTTTCTGTATTGATAATGAAACCCTCTTTTGCGGAAGTCTACATACCATCTCATGAATACATGGGTTATTTTGATTCAAAAGGAATCTATACCGTGGTTGGAAATGTAAAAAATGAAAATTCCTTTGCCGTTATTCCAACAATAACAGTATCTATTATTGATGATGAAAAAATATTTTCTAAAACCATTAAACATGTTCCTATTTATCCTGATAAAGAAGTTCCCTTTAAGTTAAAATTTTTTGAAGTTACAGGGAGCACGCCTGTTTTAATAAAAGCTGAAATTTCCTATGAAAAAACAATTCAAGAAATAGTCTCTCTTGAGGTTCTTTATGATGATACTTTGGTGAAACATGATGATGGACATGTTACCGGCAGAATTCAAAATACAGGTGAAAAAATTATTTTCTATCCTAAAATCTTTGCAGTTGTACATGGACATGAGAAAGTGTTAGACATTGTTCAAAATATTGAATTCATTGAAAAAATAGAGCCAGGTGAAATCTTAGAATTTTCAATGTATCCTGATCCATCCATTACCGAAGATGTTTTTTACTATAGTTGTTTTGCACCAGTAGATACCACGGTAATTCCCATGACTGCAAAGAAAAATGGTGGCGAATTTAATTTTAGATATGATTCTGGTGCCTGGTACTCTGCTCCAAAGTTTGATGAAAAAGGAACAACTCTTTCAGTTCGTGAATACAACAGCTATCCTCTAGAGACATATGCAAATTTTGAGTTTCCTCCAATTTCTGGAAACGAAAAATTTTCTGTTACTCTAAACAATGAACCAATAAATTTCATTCAAAGTATAGATGAAATGGGTTTTTGGCATGTGGCGTTTACTGTAAATCCTACCTCTCAAGGAGTTTTAAAAATTTCTGGCTTTGAGAAAGGACTTCCACCTGAAATACCTAAAATTCCTCAATGGATTAAACTAAATTCTAAGTGGTGGACAACAGACCAAATTTCTGATTTAGAATTTTTAAAAGGAATCAACTTTTTGTTTGAGAAAGGAATTTTGTTTGTGCCCAATAGACCGGTGATAGTAGAAAATAATTGGAAAATCCCCTCTTGGTACAAGACAACTGCCGCTTGGTGGTCTGAGGGAAAAATCACAGATGATGATTTTCTTTATGCAATCGAAAATCTTGTTACCAGAAAAATCATTATAATTTAATCAAATTTTTATTGATAAATTTTATTTTGTATTGCTCTAACCAAATTATAGCATCAAAATTTTCTTCGAAAATCTAAAAGCCACAAAAGTACCAATTATTCCCATCACTATTGCGGGAATTACTGTAATCTGTATTACTTGTGGCATTAATTCAAAGTATGTATGAAATATCATACTAGGAGATACTAACTTCCCTAGTAGCACCTCATTGTAAGTATACATCACATAAGGATAATACACCATGTAAAAGATAGAACCAAAAATTCCTCCTGCAATCAAGGTCGATCGTTTGGATTTACCAAATGACAAAACCAAATCTGCAATTATAAAAGGAATTAAATTCAAAACATAAAACTCGGCTGATTCTAACATTGAAAAGTTGGGTCCTATTGCAGTCATTCCATAAATTAAAAGAAATAATCCTCCCAAAATAGTAACGATGCCAGGTTTAAAATTGGATAAATTTGAGGCCAATAATGCACAAAAGGAAATTAAAAACGGATATGCTGTTGTAGCCACAATAAATGCAAATAATACATCTGGATTGAATTGGAAAAAATCTGTATTTGAAAAAGGTAATGACAATGACGAAATTATTCCAGAACCTGCAAGCCAAACCGGAAGAACTCCTAAGATCAGCAAATATGGAGGTAGAAAACTGTTAAATGATTTTAATTTTAAATATCGTGAAATACCAATCATTCCTCCAATACTACAAAATAGCATTCCTGTAATCAGAGTAAAATGAGGTGGACTCAGTAATCCGTCTAATCCAAAATTAGAATGCCAAACAAAATCAAATGGACCAGCTCCTGTTAGCAATGCAATACCAAAGAACTTTATTCTCAGCGGAAGAGTAAAAATGATTTTAAAATTTTGTAAATTTCTATATGCAATAAAAGATACTACAACTCCAATTAGTGATATTCCAACTCCAGAATACATTAGTGTATGAGGGGGAGAAAAAAATGTCTCTGGTTTGTTTAGCAAGTGGTTTGTAATATCCCAACTACCTCCCACTGTAACTAGTAAAATTCCCAAACTGACTAGTATACTGCCAGATAAGAAAATACCTTTGGAATAATTTTTTAAAATGCCATTAAATTGGTTTTTTTGTTTTAATTCCATTTTGTTTCTGATATATTATTTACACAATATTAGGGATGTACATTTACTGTATAGACCAAAACGTGTTCTCCTTGGTGATCCAGCAAACCACTTTGAGGAAAATGTGATTCTGGACTGCTATGGGGGATATCTATTGATTTCAAATACACTATAAATTCTCCAGCTTCATCAGGTGTAATTTGAAGGTCCATGACAAATTCTACTCCTGGATGAACGGGTCTATTCATTGCCTCAATTGATGGGTATTTTGCAAAAACCGTCTCCAGGCCTCCACTATACATTGCCCCAATTTCCTCTCCAGGCAGAATATAATTCGGAGAATTTGAGAAATCATAACTTACAACTCTTACAATGCCTTCAATATTTTGTATAGTAGGAAATGCAGCTGAAACAATGTGAATATCTCCATAATCTCCATTATTTTTAGAAATTGTATTTAATCGGAATGACTCTCCTAAATTAATTTCTGTATTTGATAACTGTACTTCCAAATACGGACTAGGAACAAGTTGTTCACTTAGAAGATATTTTTCAGGTAAAACAAAAACCGTCATTGCAAAGTATACAGATAATGAAACTATGATAATTCCAACCACAATTAATTTTTTCAACTTCTTTCTTGACCTATTTTACTGGATAAAAAGAATAATCTTATTATACAATTTTTAATCAAATTTATCATCTAATGCTTCCAATCCGTGACGAGAATCCGCATCCACCAGGGTTCAGGCCAATGGTTACTTATGCTTTAATCATTGTCAACGTTATTGTATTTTTTATCGAAGTATTTTACACAGGACAAATTATTGATTTTACTAACCAAAATGCATTTAATTTATTTTATAATTGGGGGGCTGTCCCAAATTGTGTGACGGGTGCGACTGTATCAACCGTTGACTTTGGTGCAGGACCACAAAATATTCCATGTCCAAGTGAACCATACATTTCCCTACTTACTTCTACTTTCTTACATGGTGGTGCCATGCATCTTGGAGGAAACATGTTATTTTTGTGGATATTTGGAGATAACATTGAAGCCAAATTTGGCAAAATAAAATTTCTTGGGATTTATCTTCTATGGGGAGTACTTGCTGGCTTGATTCATGTATTAGGAGATACAAATAGTCCTATTCCAGCAGTTGGTGCTTCTGGTGCAATTTCTGGCATACTGGGTGCGTACTTGATAATGTTCCCAAAAACCAAAATTCAAACTTTTTTGATGCTTGGATTCTTTTGGAGAATGATGCACATTCAAGCACGATGGTTCTTACCATTTTGGTTTATCTTTCAAAACTTATTGCCATTTTTCATTGGCGGTTTTGGTGTTGCAGGTGGCGGTGTAGCATACCTCGCGCATATTGGAGGATTTGTAGTTGGTCTTGCTTCAGGATATCTGTACAAGAAAACTCATAGGTCTGATTATACTTATGGCACCCGTTATGGGTATAGACAAGATTAGCAAATAAAACGAATAAATCAACGAGTTTATTCAAACAATTTATGCCCTTGATAACTGTATCAATGTATCCTGGAAGATCCCAGGAACAAAAAGACCAATATGCAAAGGCAATTACAAAATCAGCTGTAGAGATTCTAAAAACTAAAGAGAATCATGTAATTGTGGTCTTTGAAGATAATCCAAAAGAAAACTGGTTTTTGGCAGGAAATAAGCTGTAAACGTCTGGTTATTTATGCCTAGGGTACATTGTGAGAGAAGAGGTTAGAAACTTTCGTGTACGGTACAAAAACTAAATTCTATTTTCTAACTGCAAGTCTTAAGATTCACATCTTTTTTTAATATTAAAAAACTTGATGTGAGCCGAATGTGATTTGACCTTGTGATGTCTAATCTTTAATTCTAAGATAATG
>JBFIPZ010000037.1:0-8742 GCA_041609855.1 Nitrosopumilaceae archaeon
CGTGATGGCCAAGATAATTTTTCTCATAATATTTTACAAGGTCGGTTTTGGTTACAATCCCCGTTAAGTTATTATCAGAAATTATTCCCAGTGAGCCAATTCCTTTATCTGCCATTATTTGGGCACATTTTTTAATACTGGAGAAACGGTCAACAGAAATTATTGGCTTCATTAATTCAGAAACAGGGATAGAATCAAGGCTTTTTTCGGATTCATCATTTAGCAAAAAAAATCCGACGTCTTTTGCAGTTACCATTCCTATAGATGATTTGGATTCAATTACAATTAAGCGGCTAATTTTTTTTTCCAGAAATTTTAAAATGGTTTGCTGTACCGAAAAGTTTTGTGTTATCGTAATTGGTTTTTGCATTATAGAGTCTAAATTAGTCATAATATTCTGTTTTCCTGGTTATAGAAATCTTGAAAGTAAATCTCCATAATATTATGTCTGTTCATCACGAACAACGAAAATTAGGTAGTTTCGTCGCCAGAATGAGAACAAAATAGGGTCTACGGGGATTCGATTACCAATTTGAGGATTAAGTTGAATGTAAATACCTAACCTTGCCTGAGAAAAAAGAAAAGTAATGAAAAAATAACATTTACAGGATCAGTATATTCAATTAGATTGAATCAGATTTCAATTCTTGTTTCATTTCTTTGAATGATTCTAGGTATTGCTTTTTCATCAAGTTTTCAGGCATTTTTTTATTGTTTTTGTTTTTTTGTGCCGATTTGGCTTTATTTGACGTTTTACTCATGTTGTACATTATGTTCTAAGCTATTTCATAATACTCCTTGATTTGTGGTATGCCATAAATTTATGATTACCAACTTTTGACGTAAAGACATCCCTCGATTAAATTTAATTTGTTCGTAACGATCTTATACTGTGAAAATTAATTTATTAAATTTGATGATTTTCTTTTTTCCAATACAAGGATTGCAATTATGATAGCAACAAAAGCTATTTGGAAAGATTCGGTGAGTATTCCATTATCACTTATCCTTCCACCTCTACCTGTAATGAAATTCTCTGGGATTCTGGTTATCACCCAAATCAAAATGAAAACAATTGTTCCTCCAAGACCTATTGAATACCAAACGGTGCCCCATTTTCTTATCATGGGAATCACCCAAAAAATTTGGGCAATTCCCCCCACAACGAATAAAATCTGACTATTTTGGTTATTTGATGGAATTCCCAAAATTAAATGAATAATTCCTGCAATTGCTGTGCTAGCAGCTGCAGCATAAAATAAAATATCAAGCCTTCTAGCCATTTGTATTTTAGATTAAAATCACTATATAATTTGATGAAAGATTGGTCTGAATTACAATTTGATTTTATTTCATCTTTTTGAAAAATGTCTATTTTGTTAGGTGTTCTAAAGAGAATAAAAAATTGAAAAAGGTTTAAAAATTAAAATGGACTACTAATGAAACATGAATACTTGGGCAATAACTGCAACTGCGACTTTATCACTTGTACTTCTTTTAGGAATGCAATCAAGCGCATATGCAGATTCTGAAGATGGCTCGAAGTCATGCCCATTTAAGGGTGAAAAATCGGATTATCAAAAAGAAGGAGTTGATTATTCTGAGAAACATCAATCAAAAAAATTATCCAACACTTCTTATGATGAACAACAACTTCCAAATTGGCTCAAATCAAATGCAAAGTGGTGGGCTAGTGGGCAATTAAATGATAGTGAATTTGCCTCTGGAATAAAATTCTTAATTGAACAAGATGTAATAACAATATCAAACAATGATTCCACTACTTCATCTGAACTTCAGACTCCTCATTGGATTAAAAACACTGCTGGTTGGTGGGCAGACGGGTTGGTCTCAGACGCTGAATTTGTAACTGGGTTAGAACACCTAGTCAATAATGGTGTAATTTAAAAATTTTCTAAATGCGTGTCCCTGTCAAAAAATAAATCAAAACTTTTGAATTAAATTGATTTTCTTTGTTTGTTGTAAATTACAATATGGTCTTCGGCAAGTTTCTGTGTAGGTAGAAGGATTTTTCCGCCGTCCTCAGTTAAGGCTACAATTTTTGTTAGGTGTATTTCTATAATCACTCCTTTCACCTCCTTGATCACTAGAGAATCTCCAATGTTTATGTCAGGATTAAAGTAAATTCCAATTCCTGCAACTATATTTTTTAATTGATGCTGCAATGCTATTCCAAAAATTACCATTCCTACTCCAATAGAAGTGATTAACTCTAAGGCAATATCAAATAATTTCAACGTTGTTCCTAGATAAGCAATTTCAGATAATATGATAATGATTGATGCCAAACCCAATAGTTTTGGGGATCCAGTCAAGCCTTGCATCTTTTTTTTAATTATTAACCTAACAATGAGAAATAATGTAACTGAAATTACTAGAGATACGATAATTAAAATATAATTTTCAACCACTTTGTTCTATTTTTATTTTTAAAAGCCAGTATTATTTGTTGGTGGTCTTTTAATTACTAAACAAAATGGGAATAAAAATTGACGTATTTAGGGGTGAATTACGATTGGTTAAGAAATTAATTTATTTTTGCCCAACCTCGATCTTGAAGTTTTGGAATAGATTTTACGTACAAACAAACTGGCATGTTATCTGAAGCTTTGAACAACAGATTTTTTCCAGGGTTACAAACAACATCAATTGGAAGAACTCCATTTTTCATTTGTTTTAGTGGAGAGAGCACTGCATCAGATGTGTCATCTTGGGTTGTCTTTTCTGAACTAGCTACTGTTACACTTCCTGTCATCCAAGGATGAACTACACAAAAGTATTCAATTGTACCTGCTAAAGAAAATTGTCGAGTAAAAGTTTCTCCAGGACCAAACAATCCACTATCAAATAACCCATCAGGTTTTGCTTTTCCACTTGTAACAGTATGAAAACCAATATCAGAATTTTTCCACAAAACAGAATCTGAAATTTTAATTGAAATTGAATTTGGTGAATAATATGGTGTAATTGTTTGTGCAGCAGCACCCAAAGGAATAGTTACTGTAAATTGAGAGGAACCTTGTGGAGTTGAAGGAGTAGACGCAGGAGTAGGGTTTGGATCAGTTGTGGGTTGTGGTGCTGGTTCTGATATCGGCACATCTCCTCCTTTACCTGCAACTACTGTTCCTACCATCCAAGGGTGGAGCTGACAAAAGTACTCAAAAGTCCCATCTTCGGAGAACTGATGAGAAAATGATTGACTTGTTCCAAAAATTCCACTGTTAAAGATTCCACTAATTTTACTTGTTACAGTGTGATCTGCATCATCTTGATTTGTCCAGGAAACTGTTTCTCCCAAATTAACGGAGATGCTCCTTGGAGAATAAAATTCTGTTACATCCTTGTCTTTAGCTCCAAAGGGAATGATAACAGTGGTTGTTGAAACTGGGTCAGTCTCTGATGTTGGAGTTTGAGTACCTGGGTCTTGCATAGATTCTGTGCCTACCATACTTCCAGAAAGCACTACTTTTCCTCGTGAATCAATCACTTCAATCATGCTTCCAGATCTTACATTTGGAATTGAATCTCCATCCCTGCTATCCAAATTATAATCTGCAAACCCTGAATCGTCAGTACTAAAAGTACCTAAAATTACTCCATCGACCCGTATTTCAAATACAGAATTAGATTCTTGAGCTTCAATTTCTACTGAAAAAGTTGCTCTGTCATCCCTCTGCTCAAATTTTGCTTTTCCATCATCTTTTCCAGTAGATGGATTAACAAGTTCTCCTTCAAGTCTAGTTCTATCATTAGCAGCATCTGCAAATTGTACGAAACTAAAAGAGGCAACCAAAGAAAAAATTGCTAAGATTAACAAATACATTGAAAATTTTTGGTTCACTTTGTATGAGGTAAATTTAGAGTTGATAAAAGACTTGGTAGTTAATTGATCGAAATGCTTTTTACAGATTTTTGTCATATCCTTTCAAAATTTAATCTGTCTTTTTAATTACTTTTAGATTATCAAATTTGGTATTTTCTAAAAATATTTTTAGATTTAATCTCATCATTTGATGCTCAAAATTGATATTTTTCTTTTTTCAATTATTATCTTTCCCAAAAATTAATTTCAAATTCTAGGTAACAAATCTGGCACGACTAAGACCATAGTTGGGTAATAAAAAGTTCCATGGGCCAACGTGGATTCACCTACCATTTTGGGGATAATTTTGGACTCATTTAGGCATGAAAGAAATTTCCAATCACAAATTAGAATTATTTTTTATTGTTGAAAGATACAGTTCAGTGATAGAAAAAGCATGGAATTAATGGAAAAATTTTTGTTTAAAATAGCAAAAAAATGGATTGCTGGTGAAACTATTGATGATGCGTTATTATCTGCAAAAACTGCTTATCAATTGGGCAGGCACGTAATTATAAACAAATTAGGAGAATATCACACATCGAGAAAGCAGATTCAAAATACAATTGAGGATTATCAAAAGATTGCCAACTCATTTAGGAGGTGGAAGATTCGCGGAGCAATATCTGTAAAACCCACACAGGTAGGATTGTCAATAAACCAAAAACAATGCTATAGAAACCTAGAAGAGATCATTCAGAGGACACGTGATGCCCATATCTTTATTTGGCTTGATATGGAATCATCCGAACATACTGACGAGACAATTGAATTGTATAGTTCATTTTTTTCAAAATATGAAAGGTTAGGAATTGCTTTACAAGCAAATCTCAAAAGAACAGAAGATGATCTTAATCATCTATTAGACATTGGTGCAAAAATCCGCCTAGTCAAGGGAGCTTATAGAGAAAAATCTACTATATCATATAGATCAAGGGAGGACGTAGACAAAAACTACATAAAACTTATGAAAATACTTTTCAAAAAAGGAAATGAGTTTGCAATTGCATCTCATGATGAGAAGATTATAAAAAAGGCAAAAACATTGTCAAAAAAATACCCTAGAAAATTTGAATTTGAATTTCTCAAGGGGATAAGAGAAGAAATAAAATCAAACCTGGTAAGACAAGGATTTGTTGTTTGTGATTATATTCCCTATGGAACACATTGGTTGGCATATTCTATACGAAGAATTAAGGAAAGAAAGAGAAACATATTGCTACTTGGGAGTTCTTTGATTCAATCACATCGGGTTTGAGTTTGAGTTCGTAAAAATTGCTGCAAATAGTATTCGCCTCCTGCTCCTTTTCCGGTTGTTCCTGAATTTTTCCAGCCTACAAACGGCTGACTAGACACTAAAGCCGCTGTTGTTGCGCTAGCAGATCGATTTGCATATACAACCCCCGATTGAATTTTTGAGAAAAATTCGTCTAATTGTTTTTGGTCTTCAGAAAAAATACCTGCCGTAAGCCCATATTTTGATTGATTTGCAAGTTTTATTGCATCGTCAAAATTCTCAAATCTTTGAATACATAAGAATGGTAGGAATAATTCCTCTCGTACAAGTTTATGATCATCGGGTAATTTTTCCACTATGGTAGGTTCTACAAAAAAACCATTTTCAAGATCAGGTGTTTTAATAACAGAACCTCCCACAAGAATTTTTCCATCTTGTTTTGCAAGATTAGATGCGTCTTCGAATTTTTTAATTGCATCGGAATTAATTATTGGTCCAAGAAAAATGTCCCTTTTCCAGGGCATGCCAATTTTTATTTTTTTTGTTTTTTCTAAGAGTTTTGCAATAAATTGATCAGCAATTTCATTTTGCACATATACTCGAGAACAAGCACTGCATTTTTGTCCTCCAAAACCAAATGCGGCATTCATAACACCTCTAGATGCTTTTTCCAAATCTGCATTCTTTGTCACAATTACGGGATTTTTTCCTCCCATTTCAGATATGAATGGTCGTGTGGAAATTTTGGTAAACTCGTGAAATCCCTGAATTCCAACTTCTCTTGACCCGGTAAATGCAATACCATCCAAATTTTGACTTTCAATCAAAGTTTTTCCTACAATGCTTCCAGAGCCTGTAACAAAATTAACTGCCCCATGTGGTATTTTAGGAAACAAGAATTTAGCAAAATAAAAAGAAGATAGAGGAGCTGCACTTGCCGGTTTTAGAATTGCAGTATTTCCTGTAATCAGTGCACCCGTTGACATTCCTATTGCAATGGCTGAAGGAAAATTAAAGGGAGAAATTATTCCCCACACACCATAAGGTTTCATTACAGTTTGAGTTTTTTCGTTAGGATTAGGATGGTTGGTCTGTTTGCAAAAGCCTTCATTTTTTTCTAGAAGAAAGGCATAAAATCTCATAAAATCTATTGCTTCATCAATATCTCCCATTGCCTCAATACGGTTTTTGCCATTTTCAAATGTCATTATTGCCGCAAGGAAGAATTTTTTTGAGGAAAAATAATCAGCACACTCTCTGAAAATATCGATCCGTGTTTGATATGGTGTGTTACTCCATTTCTCAAATGCATTTTTTGCACTCAGTATTGCGTAATTTGTGTCTGAAATGGTTGCTTTTGGAAACTCTGCAATGGGAAATTTAGTATCGGAAGGTGAATTTACAGAAAAATTATCATCAGAAAAGATTTCTTTGCCGTTAATAATAATAGGATATTTTTTTCCAAACTCTTTTTTTGCCTCATCAATGCCTTTCTCAAATTGTTCATGAAATTCCTCAGTTGTGTTTTTAGAGATTGCTTTGCCCCATGTAAATTCATTTTCAAAATCAGTCAAATTAGTTTTCTCCTGATGAGAAAAGAACTTCTGAAATTATCCTTGAGGCTAAATGAGATGTTCTATCCTTAATATCGAAATTAGGACAAACTTCCATAAGGTCCATTCCAATAATACCTTTTTCAGCAATTCTTTGTAGTAAATAGACACAATCTGTACTGGTAAGACCTAATGGAACTGGGACAGATACACCAGGAGCAAATGAAGGGTCTATGCAGTCCATATCAAGAGATACGTAAACATTTTTTCCTAATTTATTTAGAATAGAGTTTGCAATATTTTCTATTCCATCCTTTTTAATATCAAAAGGTGTGATTACCTGAAGATTGTATTTTTTAAGATTCTCCATTTCCTCCTCTTCAGGAGTTCGTATTCCTATTTGAACACTTGACTCTATTTTAATATCTGATAGAACATCAGTTACTACAGACCCATAATAATTTGTATAAGAACTAACAAAATCAGGATGTGCATCAAAGTAAACAAGTGATATTTTTTCGTTTTGTTTTGTCAAGGATTTAATAATTTCTTTGGTAATTGAATGATCTCCACCTATGGAAATAGGAATTTTAGAGGTATCCCTAATTTTTTTAAAAGTATCTTTAATTTGATTTCTAGTTATGTTGCCAAGATCATGGACTTTTTTTGTAGTTCCCTTAACAGGTCTTCCAACAGTGATTTTTCCATTTCTTTCATATGAATCGCGAATATTGGATATTTGACGAATTTTCATAGGAGCCTCCTCTGTTCCTTTTCTTAAAGCGTGAGATTGAGATTCGTCTGGAATCCCTACAATGATAAATCTTGCATCATTGAAATTCTCAGTGTTTGCCCAGCAAATTTTTTCCATAATAAGACAATATTTGCATAGAATTTGTATTTTTTAATTCAAAGAAGGCATATCGGCTTGGGGGGATTCATTTACCATTATGGGGATAAAAATGGGCGCAGGTAGGCGTGAAAATCAATTTGTGGGATTCATTGCCGCTGCTCTATCTTTGACCTTTTGATCTATTAGGGCATCAACAAATTGACCTGGTTGAACGTTACACTCGCCAATGTTAACCGAATAACCATCCAATGTTTCTCCAATACATCCCTCATCTGTCACTGCTATTATCTTGACTAATTCCATATTTTCTTGTGGGGCAGTGTAGAACATCAAATATGCAAATAGTAGTCCTGCAACTAACGCGATAACTCCACTTACAATTAAAGTGGAATTTTTCCCTGAATTTTTTTTTGGTTGTCTGTTTATTGCTGACATGATAATCCTACGTGAACTTTAGATATATTGAGAGTGTTTACTTTGCAATCATTTGCAATTAAATTAAAATTGTTCTTGCTATAATGTAAGCTGCAACTCCAAACAGCAAAATTGAAAATATTTTTACAAGATTGTCTTTTGGAATTTTTTCTGATGTCTTAACTCCAATATACCCTCCAAATATTCCTCCTAAAACAAATAAAATTGCAATGCTAAAGTCCACGTTTCCTGCAACAAAATATCGTCCTGCAGTTACAAATCCAAAAGAGGTGACTGATACTAGGGATGTTCCTATTGCTTGTATAATATTTAATCCACCTGAATACATCATTGTAGGTACAATCAAAAATCCTCCACCTATTCCAAAGAAACCAGCAAGAATACCTACTCCAAAACCATGTAGTGATAGATTCTTTTTGAGTAACACCAAACCTGAATTGCCACTTGGAATTTCAACTTGAGAAACATTTCTTTTGATCATCAAAAATCCTACAATGACCATAAACCCGGCAAACAAAACCAACAGATTTTCTGCAGGAGTCAACAATCCAAGCTGAGAGCCAATTAGTGTCCCAGCGATTCCAGGTAATGCAAAGAAGATTCCTTTTTTGATCTTGAGATTTCCTTTTTTTCTATGATTTATCAAGTTGATTGCAGCTATAATTCCGATAGCAAGAGCTGAAGTTCCTATTGCCATATGAGTGTCTTTAACCCCAACAACATACAATAGCAAAGGTACTGCTAACACAGAGCCACCTCCTCCTATCAACCCAAGACTAGA
>JBFIPZ010000038.1:0-8680 GCA_041609855.1 Nitrosopumilaceae archaeon
ACATGATAGATCCTGCATTACTCAGGCCAGGAAGATTTGATAAAATTATCCAAATTCCTCTACCAGATAAAGAAAGTAGAAAGGTGATTCTCCAAATTGGCTCAAAATCAATTCCAATTATTGATGATACAAATGATCCACAGCATATTGATTTTGATAAAATTGCCGATTTAACAGATGGGTTGAGTGGTGCAGATGTTGCCGCAATTTCAAATACGGCAGTTTCGTTGGTAATTCATGAGTTTTTGGATAAACATCCAGACGTAAAAGACGTTGAGAAGAGCTCAGTTGATGCTAAAGTTGGAATGAAACATTTTGAGGAAGCAGTAAAAAAGGTCCGGGAACAAAAAGACCTCAAGGTGGGCGAAAAACTAGTTGCATCCTACTACAGGTAGTTTTTATTAAATAGACAAAAAGTATTTCTGGTAAATGCCTGAATATACTGGATACACTGGAAAATCATTAGAGTTTCTAAAAAAAAATAATGTTGCAGTTGGTAGCACAGTCAAAATCTTAACGGATCTTACTTTTTCTGGGATTATCATGCCCAGATATGAGCATTCTGATGAAAAACATATTGTTCTCAAATTGAGCAGTGGGTATAACGTTGGATTAGAGATAGAGAAAATTAAAAAAGTTGAGAAATTGCCTGTTATTGAAAAAATAATTGATGAACAACTAAGGTTGAAGAAAAATACCTCTTTACCAAAAATATTACTCTTGTCTACAGGTGGAACAATAGCAAGTAAAGTAGATTACAGGACTGGTGCTGTTACACCAATTTTGAGTGCAGAGGAGCTAAACTCTTCAGTTCCTGAACTTTCCCAAATGGCCAATATAGATACAGAGGTATTGTTTTCTGAATATTCAGAAAACATAACACCCAATCATTGGTTGCAAATTTCAAAAAAACTGTTAGAATTTTCAGATTCTGATTATACTGGAATAATAATTGCACATGGAACAGACACAATGCATTACACGTCATCGTTTCTTTCGTTTGCATTGGCAGGATATCGTATACCAATTGCGCTGGTTGGCTCTCAGAGGTCTTCAGATCGTGCATCTTCAGATGCAGCATTAAATCTTATTGGAGCTACAAAATTTCTAATCGAATGTAAAACTAACGGAGTCTATATTATTATGCACCATGATGAAAATGATGAAACTATTGCGTGTCACATGGGAACCAGGGTAAGGAAAAATCATACAAGCAAAAGAAGTGCATTTCAAACTATTGGAGATGATCCAGCGTATATAATCATCAACGATAAAATTCAAAGAAACCAAAAAGGTGATTACTTCAAGGTAAAAGAATTCATACCCAGAACGAATCTTGATACTAAAGTTGCATTGATAAAATATTATCCAGGATATGACCCAAATCTTTTGGAAAAGATTATTGAAATGGGGTATAAGGCAATTATCTTTGAGGGCACAGGACTAGGTCATATTGGAAACACGATGTATGATGTTGTAAAAAAGGCAAATGAAATGGGAATTTTCCTTGGAATGACCTCACAATGTATAGATGGTAGGATTCGAATGACTGTATACGAAAGTGGTAGAGATTTACTTGATTTAGGAATAATTCCCTTGGAGAATATGATTCCTGAGGTTGCTCTAGTTAAAACAATGTGGGCATTAGGAAATTCAAAGGATATTGAGGGTGTAAAAGAATTGATGCTAGAAAATATTGCCTCAGAGTTATCCCATTAAATGAGGGGAGAAAGGATTGTCTGAATTTAACATTGAAAAGGTGGGATTAAAGGTTGGACTGGAAATTCACCAGCAATTAGCAACAAAAAAAAAATTATTCTGTAACTGCACACCAATAGAATCTGAAGAATATACTAGTAAATTTCAAAGAAATTTACGTGCAGTAAAAAGTGAGTTGGGTGAATATGATCCTGCCGCTTTATTTGAAAAATCAAAATCTAAAACAATAATGTATTATGTAAATCCTCAAAACAGTTGTCTTGTAGAAAAAGATGAAGAACCGCCTCATGATTTAGATAAAGATGCAAAAGAACTTGCCTTGATAATATCTTCTTCGCTAAAATCAAATATTTTTAGTGAAATTTACCCAATGAGAAAAACTGTTATTGATGGTTCTAATACAACCGGTTTCCAGAGAACCATGTTAATTTCACAGGGTGGTTTTATTGATGTTGAAGGTGAAAAAATTGGCGTGCAGTCAATTTGTTTGGAAGAGGATTCTGCAAAACTTCTTGGCGACAAGGGATCAATAAGAGAGTATAGTTTAGACCGTTTGGGAACACCACTCATTGAGATTGCACTAGAACCTGTACAAGGCAATCCATTGAAAATTAAAAAAATAGCTTTGCAACTTGGAAAGCTCTTACGAAGTACAAAAAAAGTAACAAGGGGAATTGGATCAATACGCCAAGACGTAAATGTCTCTGTAAAAAATGGAGGTGCTGTTGTTGAAGTTAAAGGCGTACAACAACTAGATCAATTAGAAAAAATCATTGAATTTGAGGCTAAAAGACAGTATGGTTTGGTCAAAATTGCTGAAAAATTACAAAACTCTGATTTCAAGGGGGTTTCAAAAGAAAATGTTTTTGAGATTACGGAGCAATGGAAAAATTGTAAATCAAAAATAATTTTAAAAGCTCTGAAAGATAATTCATTAATCAAGGCAATAAAAATTCAGAATTTTTCAGGGATGTTTGGATTTTCTCCTTTTGAAGGTATTAGATTGGGAAGAGAAATTGGACAGATTGTAAAGTTTTTTGGAATTGGAGGAGTTTTTCACTCTGATGAATTACCAAATTATGGAATAGAACAAAATGATATTGATATTGTAAATAATTATCTAGAAATTGGCAAAGATGATGCTTTTGTAATAATTGCTGCACCTGCATCAAATATTGATTTTGCAATTGAATCAATAATTAATAGAATCAATCAGGCAGCCAAAGGAGTTCCTGCAGAAACTAGACTAGCTACTCCAAATGGCGAAACTGTTTTTCTTAGACCAAGACCAGGCTCATCCAGAATGTATCCTGAAACCGATATTCCTCCAATACTTGTAACTGAAAAGGAGCTAGAAAATGCAGAAAACAGTATTCCTAATCCATGGGATGAATCTATTGCAGAACTACAAAAAAAATATGAATTGAATAAACAGCTAGCAGAACAACTTTTTGATTCTCAATATATTGACTTGTTTGAAAAGATTATTGAAAAAACATCTGTAAATCCAACCTTTACTGCTTCAATTCTTTGTTCTTCGATTACAAAATTAGAAAGAGATGGCTTAGATTCCAAATTATTGAGAAATGAAGAGATTTTCAAAGCCTTTGAGTTTTTAAAAAATGGAAAGATAACCAAGGAATCAATTGACATTATTTTTGAGGATATAATGGCCAATAAATCCAAAACAATTGAAGAGGCAATGAAAAATACTTCAAGTGAGTCTATTGATGAGACTAAACTAGAACAAATTGTTGAGAAAATAGTCAATGAAAATACTGGAATCATAAAAAATCAAAAAGAGAGGGCCATTGGTCCTTTGATGGGAATAGCCATGAAAGAATTAAGGGGAAAGGCGCCTGGTGAGATGGTAAATAGTCTTCTTTTGAAGAATATCAAGAGAGTTTTAGAAATAAAATAATGATAAACTGACTATAGGAATTTTGTAGGGTGTTTCTGCTAATAGGTGAATCCCTTACCTGGTTTATTCAAATTCAATTAGTAAATCGATGTTAATTGTATGCGGGAGGTGGGATTTGAACCCACGAACTCCTAGAAGATAAGGATCTGAACCTTACGCCTTTGGCCAGGCTGGGCGACTCCCGCAATTTGAAACTTGAAAATCTAGAATAAGTTTCTTTATTACCCAAATTTTTTAATGGTGTTTCATTAACAGGTGTTAATTAAATGAAATTTAGAGAAATCTATTGTAATAATTGCCAACGACTTCTAGGTCGATACAATACAAAATATTATGACATGGATAAAATTAAAGAAATATTAAATTCTAGACACTCTTCGCATGTACGGCAAGGTCATGAAGTAATAATTAGGAATGTTGTTGAGGAAAAATGATTTAAAATGAAAGATTCTTTAAAATATTTCTTAGATTTTATTTTAAAATAGACTAAATTTCAAATTAATATCATCTATTCAAATGAATTTTGGATTTCTTCTAACATGTTTTTTTGATGTTTACTAAGTTTTTTTGGAATGTTTACTACTACTCTAATGTAGTGATCTCCTCTACCTCTTGAATTCATTCGAGGTAATCCCTTTCCTTTTAGTTTTATAATGGTGTTGGGTTGACTACCAGGTTCAATCTTTATCTTTTCAGTTCCATCCAAAAGTGGAACAGTTACCTCTTTTCCAAGAGCAGCATCGATCATTGAAACATCCTGATCATAAAAAATATCAGCTCTATCTCTCTTAAAGTTTTGATGAGGTAATACCCGAATTCTAACTATAAGGTCTCCATTTTGTCCACCAGGGATTTCATCACCTTCATTTGGAATTGTATAGTCTCCATTATCAACTCCTGGAGGAATTTCAAAATCTAATTTTTTAACTCCTTTTTTCTTACCACTTCCCTTACATTCCTTACAGGGATCTGTAATTATAGATCCCTGGCCTCTACACGAAGAACAAGGTTCAACTGTTACAAATGATGCAAAACCCATGCTTCTTGTTTTACGAACCTGGCCTTGTCCATTACAACTAGTACATGTGTTTGGACTAGTTCCAGGTTTACAACCAGATCCATTACAAGTATTGCATTCAATATTTTTTTTTAATTCAATTTCCATTTTTTTTCCAGATAGAACCTCTTCCAGAGTAATCGAGGTTTCATAAAGAAGATCAGAACCTCTTGATTGTTGTGCTCCAAAACCACCACTTCTTCCAAAAATTGATTCGAAGATGGAATCAAATCCTCCTCCGGATCGGCCAAAAATGTCACTAAAATTAGCGCTAGCCCCTTGAAAAATATCATCTGTGCTATATTTACCATCTACTCCAGCATGCCCGTATTGATCATAGATTTTTCTTTTCTCAGGATCTGAAATTACTGCATATGCCTCGGAAATTTCTTTAAAATGTTCAGCCGCTTCCTCTGTCTTGTTTCTATCGGGATGAAATTTGAGAGCTAGTTTTCTATATTGAGTTTTAATTTCATTAATAGGAGTAGTTTTTGAAACCCCTAGAACCTCATAATAATCACGTTTTGCAGTCATGAATTATTCCTTAACCATTATTGGTGTATAAACGATTGAATTGATAGTTCTAGGTTTTTTTTGTTTCATCAGAGGATGACTCGGAACTTTGTTCAGATGTTCCCTGCTCCTTCTGTTCGGTTGTATTTTGTCCTTGATTTTCTCCAGTTTGTTGTTCTGGTCCTGGAGGAGGGGTTGCGTTTTTGTAAAGTTCTGTCGTAATTTCATTTACAGTAGATTTTAAAGCTTCAAGTTTTGGTTTTAATTGCTCAATATCCTTATCCAGTACCTCCTTTACTTCTTTTACTGCATCTGTAACCTTAATTCCTTGTTCTTGTGAAATTTTGTCTTTTAGATCATGATTGATTAATTTTTCTGTAGTGTAAATGAAACTTTCAGCTTCGTTCTTTAAATCAATTTTTTCTTTTTTCTTTTTATCTTCCTCAGAGAATTTTTCGGCATCCTCTTTGAGTTTTTCAATTTCATCCTTTGATAATTTTGAACTTGATTCAATAGTAATAGTTGCCTCTTTTTTTGTTCCAAGGTCTTTTGCAGTAACATTGATGATTCCATTTGCATCAATGTCAAATTTCACTTCAATTTGAGGAATTCCTCGTGGGGCAGGTGGTAAATCAGTTAGATTAAAGCTTCCAAGTGATACGTTATCATTTGCCATGGGTCGCTCTCCTTGGACTACATGAATTGTAACTGCAGTTTGATTATCTGCTGCCGTGGTGAAAACTTTACTTTTGGAGGTTGGAATTGTAGTATTGCGCTCAATTAGGGGTTCTCTTACTCCTCCCATTGTTTCTATGCCCAATGTTAATGGCGTTACATCCAATAGGACAATATCACTGCTTACATCGCCTCCAATTATGCCAGCTTGAATTGCTGCACCCATGGCAACCGCTTCCATTGGATCTACACCTGATTCCACATCCTTTCCAATTACTCCACTAACGAATTTTTTTACTAGTGGTATTCTTGTGGGTCCTCCAACCATTACAATTTTGTTGATATCTGATTTACTTAGTTTAGCATCTTCAAGTGCTTTTTCAATTGAGGATTTACAACGCTCAATGATTGGGCCGATTAATTCATCTAGTTTCGCTCTTGTCAGTCTTAATTCAAGGTTCTTTGCTCCTGAGGGGTCTTGTGCAATGAATGGAAGGTTAATGTCGGTTTCCATTACAGTAGAGAGTTCAATTTTTGCTTTTTCAGCAGCTTCTCTAATTCGGGTCATTGCGGTGTTATCCTTTGAAAGATCTAGGCCTTCTTTTTTCTTAAAATCATCAACGATGTAATCTATTATGACTTTGTCCATATCGGTTCCACCTAATTGGGTATCTCCTGAAGTACTCATTACCTCAAATACGCCACCACCCATTTCCATGATTGTAACATCCAAGGTTCCACCACCAAAATCAAAGACAAGAATTTTCATGTCCTGTTTTGCTTTATCTAGTCCAAATGCCAAAGAAGCAGCTGTTGGTTCATTAATTATTCTAACTACATCCAGACCAGCGATAGTACCAGCATCCTTTGTAGCTTGTCTTTGGTTATCATCAAAATATGCAGGAACGGTAATTACGGCCTTTTGAACAGGTTCTCCAATAAATGCTTCTGCATCTTTTTTTATTTTTTGTAGGATGAATGAAGAAATTTGTTGAGGTTTGTATTCTTTATCTTGAATTTTAAAAATATAATCGCTTCCCATTTTTCTTTTAGCAGCAACTATTGTTCTATCCGGATTTGTAACTGCCTGCCTTCTTGCTGGTTCGCCAACTAGGAGATCTCCCTCTTTTGTAAAGGCCACAACTGAAGGGAAAGCTTTACCACCTACGGTAGCGCCTTCGGCTGCAGGAATTATAGTGGGTTTTCCCCCCATAATTACAGAAGCTGCCGAATTACTTGTTCCTAAATCAATTCCTATTATTTTCGTCATCTTTAGTTTCACCTTGTTTTTTGGAAATTTCTACTAGTGTTGGTCTAATAACCCTATTTTGAGAAATATATCCCTTCCTGATTTCTTTTGTGATTGTATTTTCATCTAGTTGTGGATCATTGATAATGGATATCGCCTCATGGTAGTTTGGATTAAAGATTTCACCCAGAGCATCAATTGGTTTAACATTATTTTTTGCAAGTAAAGAATCCATGTTTTTTAAGATAGAATCTAACCCAACTTTGTTCTTTTCATCTTTGGAAAGAATTTCGTTTGCCCTTTTAAAATCGTCATAAATTGTAAGAAATTCAATTAGAAATTGTGCAATTTTGGCGTTTACGCCATTTTCAATATCTAATTGAACTTTTCTAGATAAATTTTGAAAATCAGCTAATGCTAATTTTAATTTGTTTTCAAGGTTTTGGGATTTTTGTTTTTCTTGTGCAAGAAGTTCCTGTATTTCTTTTATGGACAGGTTGTCATCATTATTTTCTATCGTTTCATTTTTTAAATTATTTTCAGTTTCAGATTCCACGTTTATAGAAATTTCATCCGGATTATCTTCATTTAACATTTCAAACACAATAACTAATGAGGTAATTTATACTCTTATTGAATTGTTTCACATAAAGGATTTGCTTTTACAATAATTAGGTTGGAATCTTTTTTATTTTTTTCAATATTTTCAAAATCTACTTTTGAGCATGCTATTACAATTGTAGTTTTATCGCTATGAAATAGATCTAGATGAGGATCCTCATAGGCCTCAACATCTCCGATATAATCACGTAATCGAGAAGTTAGGTTTTGTAACATTTCAATTTTATCTCCTCGCATAGCATGTTGATCCAGAGTCCAAGATATTGCTATCTTTGTTCTACTTGCTTTAAGATCATTTTTCTTTAAAGTAGAACGAATTTCATCAATTAGTCTTTTGATGTACCCATCTATTCCTTTTACACTACCATTAATTAGATACATCAAAGTATTTGCTCCCTCAAATGACGAGCCTAATGATTTTAAATCGTGCAATCCTGTAACCATGTTATCTAAAAATATTTCTTGAAAGTCATCTGATGAAAGATCTTTTTTAGTAATATCATCTTGTGCGTACTTACAAACTTCTAGAATACTACAGAGGCTGGAAAATCTAGATAATACGTTTATTGCGTGAAAATGTTCAGAAGAAGAAATAGCTACAAATTTTTTCTCCTTTTTACCTGTTGATAAAAGTTCAGCTAATTTTAAATCTTCTTTTCCATTAAAAGAACCAATTGTTTTAGGTTGCTGATTTAGATCTTCTAGAGGATAATAAAAATACGAGATTTGTTTTCCTATCTCCAAACCTGTAATGTGTTCTAAAAGTGAAATGTTTTCATTATTCCCTCCAAATCCAGTAGGTAGGGTAAAGATGACAGAACTATTTTTCTTTAAAGAATTTGTAGCATCTTTAAATTTAGAGTGAATTTCTGTCTTTATATCCTGACCAGTTTTTCTAATCCTTGGTGTGAAGAAAAGATATTGA
>JBFIPZ010000039.1:0-8344 GCA_041609855.1 Nitrosopumilaceae archaeon
ACAAAATGGGTTCAAAAATTTTCAATAACAAAAAAATCAAAAAACATGTTTTAAATTTAAAAAAGGAGATCAAACCTAATCTAATATCGGGCAATAGTAAAAGGGCTTGATTCCTTAAATTGATTTTACTTTTGATGCTTATAAAGGCCGCGTAGAAATTATCAGTGCGATCATGGTTATTTTTTTTAGATTAAAAAATCATGGTATTAGATTTATTTGAAAAAAATCCAATACCATGATGTGCTAGGTAGACATTTCTTATAAAATATCTATTTAAAACAGATGGTCGATTTATCAGAAAAAAACAACTTCGATACTCACTTATTTGATCCGTTCGATTTTCCTAAGAGGGCTGTTACTGTAATTTCAGTATTGCCCTCATTGTTTGAAGGATCATATTCAAAACCTGATCCTGTCATATCTAATACTGTAAAGGATACATCCTCTCCATTTTTATCTCGAGCAGATACAGTGCAAATTCCATTTGAATCGGTAATACAAGTATCATCTCCTGTTGTTCCCAACCAAGTTCCAGAAACCATCACGCCTCCTTGAGATACATGGGAAGAATCATGAACCTCAATTGTTATGGTAAAGATATTCCATGGACCTTTTGTAGATAAAGTTCCCTCAATGTTACTTAAATGAACTAGAGTATCTTGAGTAGGCTCATTAATTGAAATTGAGACTGTGGCTTCGTTACTTGTTGCCCCTTCATTATCGTTTATGGTATATCGGAAAAAGTCTGAAATAGAGTCCGTACCATCATGAGTATATGTAATGGTTCCATCACCGTTATCTACTAACGAGAATTCATTAGAAGGAACTTGAGTGATTGTTATTGTGGCCAAATCTAATGAAACATCATCACTGTCATTTGATACAACATTTATGATTACTGAAGATCCTCTCTGAACATTTGCAGAGTCATCTGCAGCTTGAGGAGGGGAATTGATCCCCGGGGTGTCTCCATTTTTATCAAAGGTAATAGAATCAGGTATTATGGGGTCATAGAATAGACCGTTTCCAATAATATTGTCAACAGTAAATGTAAGGTTTTCACTTTTAGTTGCCTTTAACACCTGACATTGTCCATTTACATTTGTGGTACAACTCGTGCCACCACTTTCTCCGCCAGACCAGGATCCTAACACAGTGGCATTTTCAACCGGAGAGCCTTCACTGTAAACAACAGTAGTTACATATCCCGTCCACCGTTTATTGCCACTGGTAGTAACAATAAATTCCTCAACACCAACATCTGTTATCTGATTAACTGTAATTGAAACGGTAGCTATATCACTATTTATTGCTCCATCAGTTGCATGATAAGTAAAAGAATCTATTCCGTTAAAGTCTGTATTTGGAATGTATGTAAAACCACCGTCCGCATTTAACGTCAACGATCCATTGGTTACATTACTCTCCAGTACGGCAGTAATTGGGTCGTTCTCTGAGTCAGAATCATTTCCAAGTATACCGGTTGCTGCAACGTTTAGAGTAACGTTCTCGTCAGTAGAGTATGCATCATTTTCTGCAATGACTTGTGAAACTGGTGGTTGATCTAATACCTCATTTATTGCACTTAGAAGTGAGGTGGAATCATAAGTGTCCTGACCTAAATTCCAAATCATTACTCCACCATAACCATTATCTAAAACATATTGCGTTTTTTGTTGAACCAAATCGATTCCGTTGAAAAAGTGACCATTGCAATAATTATCATCTGCTTGAAGAAGTGGACATGCAGAAATAATTTCTTCATATTTCATCGCACTACTCCAAGTATTATCCCTACCATAAAATGGAATCCCCATCTCTAGTTTCTCTTTAGGTATTCCTGCATTTTCATATCTTTGTAGTGCCAAAACTGCATCATTAAACGTCGAATGTTCTGCATTATTCCAATTCATATCATATGCCATAACATTTACCCAGTCGACATTATTGGCAGCAGAAGGCTTAAGCTCCATGGTATCTCCATTTACTGAAACTGTTACAATTTTACCGAGTGGATGTAATGTGTTTGCTAAATCTGATAGTAAGATATCTTGTTGATCAATTTTGGCCTGATCAATTGGTGTCTCCCAATCAATATCAACTCCATCTATATCATTACTTGTAATAAAATTTGCAACATTTGAAACAAAAATCGCTCTAACAGCAGGGTCTTGACCTATTGAAGGAAATCCATCTGAAGCCCCCCATCCACCCGCAGAAATAGTTACCTTTACACCTTCAGCATGAGCTCTATCCCTAATGGTATGGAGATCATTTATGCTAATTGAACTTGTGTCAAGACTTCCATCAGAGTTTGGCCAAATGTGAAAATAGGAAATATCTGTTAATTTAGAATAATCAATGGAATCAATGTCTTCGGACTCCCACCATGGAAAATTACCTACGATTCTTTTGGAAGGTTCTGCTTCTGCTGTTTGCACGCTTAAAGGAGCAAACTGAAATCCAGTCAAGATCAAAAATCCAAATATTATGGGTATCGTTTTTCTTAAGCTATACATCTAATCCTCTCTATCGCCAAAAATTTCATGAGTAAATTTCCTATTAAACCCGATCAACTGTAATATTGATCATTAACACCATGCCTGTCATTAAAAAATCTGATTTAATATTGCATTTAACTGACACGAAGAAATTATACTTTTCAATCACAAGAAATTTTTTTCTGAAAAATTTTTATTAAAACAAATATTAAAAAATTAATTATTGTTTTTATTACAATCAGAACAAATTGGAATCCCTTCCACTATGGTTATCTCGGTATTTGATGAGTGACAAACTTGACAAAGACCCTTCATAGAAAAAAATAATTTTTCAGTCCTTTAAATTGTTTATGAGGATCGATTTCAAATAACCCTTAGCAATTTATAATTGATATCAACGATCAAAGTATTGTATTCGATTGAAACAAGGTCTCTTAGAAAAACTTTTGGAGATCTAACGGCAGTAAATGATATCACCTTTACAGTGAAGAGTGGTGAGATCTTTGGATTTCTTGGACCAAATGGGGCTGGTAAAACAACTACCATGATGATTCTCACAACTCTACTAAAACCTACTTCTGGCCAGGCAATTGTTGGCAAGTTTGATGTTAAGACTCACTCAAAACGAGTGCGAGAAAAAATAGGATATGTTCAACAAGAAAGCACTGTTGATGAATACCTTTCTGGAAGAGAAAATCTTTTTCTTCAAGCAAGATTACATCATATACCAAAGGAAATAATCGACCAGAGAATAGATGAAGTTTTAGATTTAATTGAATTGTCTGACAAACAGCACAAAGCTGTAGTGACATACTCTGGGGGAATGAGAAAACGGTTGGATATAGCAGGTGGTCTTTTACATAGACCTGAAGTCTTGTTTCTGGATGAGCCTACAGTAGGCTTGGATATACAGACAAGGAGGAAAATTTGGGAATATATTAAAAAAATCCATCAGGAATTTAAGATGACTATTTTTTTATCCACTCATTATATGGAAGAGGCCGATCAACTTTGCAATAGAATTGGAATTATCGATGGTGGCAAAATTCAGGTAATCGACACTCCCCAAAATTTGAAAAACGCGATGGGAAAAGAGGTAATCTCTCTAAAAATTGACCAAGTGGCTAGTGAAAAAAATTTTCTTTCACATTTGAAAAAAATTGAATTAATTAATAAAATAAATGAGAATCAAAACAAAATTACCATATTTGCTTCAAAGGGCACCGAAGTTATTCCAAAAATATTTCAAATATCTGCGGAACTAGAAATTAAAATAAATTCCATTTCTCTAACCCAGCCTACCCTTGATGATGTTTTCATTTCCTACACTGGTCATGAAATACGAGATGAAGAGGGAGGCTTTAATCGAAAAAGAGAACATGCAAAAATGAAGAGGATCCGTGCATGAATTCATTATTTTATGACACCTACACTATTTTTTGGCGGGAGCTAAAAAGATACAAGAAATCCCGCAGTGGTGTTTTGATAAGACTGATACAACCTGCCATTTGGATCATTGTTATTGGAAATACATTTTCTGGAACTCAGCCATTAATCCAATCAGTTGGATTTGAGGGCAAATACATTGAGTTTATGGCCCCAGGGGTAATTATCCTTACTGCAATTTTCACCAGTATTTTTGGTGGAGTAAATACACTTTGGGATAGGAGATACGGATTTATGAATAAGGCTTTGACTGCTCCGATATCTCGTTCTTCGATTGCACTTGGAAAAATGTCAGCTATCTCTTTAATTTCTGCCCTTCAGTCTAGCTTAATTTTAGGAATAGCCTTAGCAATTGGGGTAAACTTTCCAAATCCAATAATGATTGTACCAATTATGGCAATCGTGATTTTGTTTTCCTTGGGATTTTCTGGGATCTCTGTCGTTGCTGCAGCTACTGCAAAATCTCAAGAGACATTCTGGGGAGTGATCAATTTTCTTGGAATGCCCTTGTTTATGTTAAGTCCTGCACTTTTTCCACTTGAATTATTGCCAGATTGGCTTGCAACAGCTGCCAAACTAAATCCAGTCACCTATACAGTTTTACTTGTAAGAGAAATGATGACTGGAGTATCAGAAGGAGGAATTTCTGTAATATTGAGTATTGGAGTTATTGTGGTTTTTGTTTTTATTATGGTGATTCTTGCAAGTTATGTCTTTACTCGTGAGGTGAACAAACCATTTTAAAAAATAACCTAAGTGGATCTAAAAAGTTTTAAATCTTTAAACATTTTTTAATTTTATTTTTTTTTCCGTTATTGATCGCAAAATAAAATTAAAATTTACACTAATTTTTGTGATTTATCATACCTAAATTTCTAATGTTCCTATATAGAACCATAGGTTGTATATGCAACAGTAATAACTACCATTCAACTCTGGTACCGTTATGGGGCTATGGTTATCTTGGGTAAAATCCAATGAAAAAAAACTTTTAACCATTCTTGATGACCTAGCTAAAAAAGCAGTGGAAACATCTGAAGAACTTGTTATACTACTAGCGGATATTAAAAATGAAAATTCTCTCAAGAAAATCCGTGTCCTTGAGAAAGAAGCAGATGAATTAACTCGTGATATTTTTTCAGAATTAAATAAAACTTTCATTACTCCTCTAGACCGGGAAGATATGCAAAGAATAGCCTCAAAAATCGATGATGTTATTGATTTTACAGATGGAATTGCCGCTAGAATTTACAGCTACCAAATTTCTGAACCTCCTAAATATGCCTTAGATATGGCAAAGGAGCTAGTCAAAGCCACAAAAGAGGTACAGTATATGATTTCAAAATTACAGAGAATTAAAAATCCCCAAGATATGATAGCTCATTGTAGAAACACAAGTGACATTGAACATAGCGTTGATGATCTTTACAGAGATGCCATGAAAGAACTATTCATGTCTACTGACGCAATTCATATTATTAAACTCAAAGACATTTACGAGACAATGGAAACTGCATCTGATAGATGTGTAGATGTTGCAGATGTCATTGAGGATATTGTCTTGAAATATACGTAGGTTAATTTAATGTTAGAAATCGCGATTGGAGCCATTATTGTAGCACTGATCTTTGATTTTGTAAACGGGTTTAATGATTCGGCAAATTCTGTGGCCACAGTGATTGGTACACGTGTATTAAGACCTCTTCAAGCTGTTACCTTGTCAGCAATTGCAAATTTTATTGGACCTTTTATTTTTGGTGTCGCTGTTGCAACTACAATTGCTAAAGGAATAGTAGATCCTGATGATATCACTGTTTACATGATTGTTGGAGGTTTGGCAGGAGCAATTGGATGGAGTTCCTTGTGTACGTATTTTGGATTGCCAATTTCTAACAGCCATTCCTTAATTGGAGGAATTATGGGGGCAGGAATAGCTGGTTTAGGTTTTGAAAAACTAGTTTATGGTGGTTTGACCAAAGTATTCGCTGGAATTGTAATTGCTCCTGTAGGTGGAATAATTTTTGGACTGTTATTAACTGGTTTAATTATTACATTCTTTGCAAACCACAAACCTGCGGTAGTAAACAAATCCTTCGGTAGGTTACAAATAATCTCCTCAGCTTGGTTTGCCTTAACCCATGGAGCAAACGATGGTCAAAAAACAATGGGAATTATTGTTTTAATCCTATTTTCTACAGGTTTGATCCCTGAACTTGATATGCCTCTTTGGGTAATTTTTGCTGCAGCCACTGCAATGGGCTTGGGTACGTTCTTTGGTGGATATAAAGTCATAAAGACTTTGGGAATTAAAGTAAGTAAACTCAAACCCTATCAGGGATTTGCAGCAGAAACTGGTGGTGGATTAATGTTGGCAATTTTTGCTGTACTTGGGATTCCTGCAAGCACCACTCATGCAATTACTGGAACAATTATGGGTTCAGGAGCTGCTAGAAGGAAACGTGCAGTAAGATGGAAGGTAGGAAAACAAATTATTTTTACATGGATAATTACAATTCCTGGGAGTGCCGGGTTAGGAATCGCGTTTACTTACCTTATTCAATTGTTTGTTTGATTATTTGATGATTTAGTTTTTATTGACCACAAAAATTTTTGAATCATTCAAATGGAAATTCTGGAACTTATTCAATCAAATCTTCTAACTCCAATTGTATTGTTTTTTATTTTCGGAATAATTGCTGCTAGAATAAAATCTGACTTGAAGATTCCTGATGCCATTTCTGAATTTTTGCCCATTTACTTGCTTGCAGCTATCGGATTACATGGAGGAATAGAAATGAGAAATACTGGTTTTGAGACAATGCTGGTTCCAATGCTTGTAGCTATAGGACTGTCGCTGTTATTTACAATAAATCACTACCAGATACTTCGCCGCATAGGAAAATTCAATCTCTTTGATTCTTATGCACTTGCGTCCACCTATGGGGCAGTCGGTGCAGTTACATTTTCAGTCGGTTTATCCTTTCTCAAAAATCAAGGCGTTACCTCTGAAGGATATATTGCAGCAATACTCGCAGTTTTAGAGCCTGTAGCTTTCATCTTGGCAATATTTTTGACAAACATGGCAGTATCAAAACAGATTAGAACCAAAAAAGAATCAGTAGGAGAAATTTACACTGAATCCGAAATAGAATTGGGAATTTCAGAAACAAAAACAAATCTAAAACAAGTTCTTCATGAATCAGTTACCGGAAAAGCCATCGTGATTTTACTTGGAAGTATTATAATTGGATATTTGATTGGAGAGGAAGGATTTAGTTCCATCAGTATTGTTTTTGATGAATTATTCACAGGTGCAATAGTCATATTTTTAATTGAAATGGGAATCATAGCCGGTCAAAGGCTAGATGATATTAAAAAAGTAGGCAAGTTTCTTGTTGGGTTTTCAATTTTAATGCCTACCTTTAATGGCATTATCGGAGTTTTTGTTGCAAGCTTGTTAGGTTTGAGTTTAGGCGGTGCCGTGATGTTTGGATTGCTTTTAGCAAGTGCATCTTTTATTGCAGCACCTGCAGTATTGCGTCATGCTATTCCGCAGGCAAAACCTAGTCTCTACATTACTTCTGCTTTGGGCATTACCTTTCCCTACAACATCATTGTGTTGCTTCCAATAATGTTTATGATTTCATCAGTTTTACATGATCAGGGATCGATAGACTTATTCAATTACATCACACGAGGATTGTTATGAAACTTTACAAGGTAAAACTTTTGACAGTAACATGTGAGATTCTTGCTCAAAAAAATGTAATCGAAATTTTATCAAAACACAAAATTACTGGATACACAACATATGAAGTAGACGGCAATGGTACTAGAGGTTTACGAGGACAGGGCCTTAAAAATGAAAAAAATGTGAAAGTTGAGGTAATAATGCAAGAAAATACTCTGCAAGATGTAGTTGAGGAAATTGCTAGAACTTTATTTACCAACTTTGCAATCGTGTTGTATGTAAGTGACGTTGGGGTTCTTCGAACAGAAAAATTTGTCTAACAACAAGTATTATCACTACATAACACGGGAATCTTTTTGCTTACTTTAGTAATGTTTGCAATTAATTCTGACAGTTGGTTATTAGAAATACTATACATTGCCTTTTTACCCTCATCTCTGGACTTTACAATTCCGCAACTTTTCAAAGTTTTTAGATGATGTGATATTAGAGGCTGATCTTTTTTTAATTTGTTTACAAAGTCATTTACACACAACTCCTTATTTTTTTGAAGCAAGTCTAGAATCTCGAATCTTATTTCATTGCAAATGCATTTCAGAAGACTGACTCCATTCATATAAATTTAAATTTATATAAACCAATATTTATGTTATTGCATGGAAAAAATAGAAAAAATTCTATTTTTATGCGTAGAAAACGCCGGAAG
>JBFIPZ010000040.1:0-8277 GCA_041609855.1 Nitrosopumilaceae archaeon
CTTTAACTGTTTTAGCGGTCTTAGCTTTAACTGTTTTAGCGGTCTTAGCTTTAACTGTTTTAGCGGTCTTAGCTTTAACTGTTTTAGCGGTCTTAGCTTTAACTGTTTTAGCGGTCTTAGCTTTTGCTTTTACTATTGGTTTAACCTCTACCATAATCTCTTCTGGGCGTTCTTCTGTAATGGCTTTAGCTTCAATTGAATCAGCCTCCACTCTTGCACGAAGTTTAGCCTTGTATTTGAGATTTCGTGGTTTTGTTCTTAGTCTATATCCACAACATGGACACCACAGACCTTCCCATTTGATGAATATTTCACAAATTTGGCATCTTCTTTGTCCAGAAGCATATCTTCCGGTACCTACTGGCTTTTGAGCCTTATATCTAACGCAAATTCCTTTACAAGTCATCTTAGTAATATATTGTAGATTTCATAACTATATAAGGATGGATCGATAAAATTTTGTTTTTTTTCGTAGAAATTGTAAAATAATTTGGCTTTTCATTGCGATCTCTGTTATTAGTTGTAAAAAAAACCAAGAAAACTTCAATAAATATGTATAGCTTGAACTAATTTTGGTTTTTTTGAAATTTTGATATCTATCCATATAGATGTTTAAGTAAATTTTTGGTTTTTTAATTAAAAAAAATGTATAAAGTATGAAATTCTCAAAACTTTAGAAATTTTTACCTAAAGTTTGTATTATTTTATTATTGCAATTCTTGCAATATTGTTTCCTAATGTAACACAAAAAAAATTATCTTGATTTTCCAAGGCAGAAAAATCACATTATTTATCTAAAAACTGTGAAGGCTTTTCATTTTGGTATATCGGTTACCCAGTTATTGAGAGTGGTAGGATTGAAAACCGACATCCCTCTCTTTGTGAAATAAATTTAGCAGAAAGCATATCTCGTTTTCCTCTTTGATTAAAATTTTTTATTTTTAGCGAAGTGTTACTTTCATCTACATATTCCAATTCAAAGGAGGAACAAAATCTAAGGTTAAGCAATTTTTCTATTTTTTTAGCTATATCCATATTTCCATTACCGATTTTGATAATTTTTCGATTGGCTCTTAAATTTCCAAATATGTCAATAATATGAAAAACTAGGTTTTCTATTGAGGAATAAACTGAGCTCTCAATCTCTTTCCCAAAGTAGAAAACTGATAAACCAATTTGTTTTCCAGGATCTATTCCAATAACAAGGTCTTTTTCCTCAAAATCGAATCTTAATTTTTGGATAATCAATCCACGAATTACAGTGAAATTTTGATCAAAAATATCTTCATTTAAAATTGGTTTTTTACCAATTAGGGGAGATTCGCTTCTGGTGGTAAGGACTAAATTTCCTTCGTAGTTTTGAATTTCGAGCGGTAAAATAGAATCAAAAGGTAAATTTAGTTCTTTCAAAATTTGTGAAAATCTATAATATGGTTTACCATACATGGTGGCAACTCCAATACGGGTATTAAGTAAGGGGTCGATAATTTTTAAAATTATGCCTAAGATTTAGATTTATGCCTTCAAAACAGTTGACACAACGTGTCGGACTGCCTCATCAAAATTAGAATCAATTCTCGAGGTAATTTCTGAAAGTTTGGTTTCTGCCTCTTGGCCAATTTTCGTGGATTCTACCTTTGCTTTTTCTTTTGATGCATTAATTATTACCTCAGCTTCTTTAGTGGCCATTTCCTTTGTTTTTTCTAAAAGTTTTTCAATCTCGGTTTGTGCTTTGACGGAGAGTTGTTTTTTCATTTCTGTTACTTTGCTACTAAGAGAATCTAAATCATTTTCTAGACCTGTCAAAGATTTAATAATTCCAGTGACCTTGGATTCAGCCATGCTGCTCATTTAACCAAAACCCCATCAATCCATTACTTAAATCATTCATTTGTGTTAAATTTTAGGTACGAATTTCGTAGGTAATTTATCCACTGGTTAGGAGTAAAATTGCTCTAGCAAGGTCACCCTTTGCTTCTTCAAGTGCATTTTTTGCTTTTTCTTCATCTACACCTGCTTGTTGACTAACAAGTTGGATATCATCATCAGAGAATACAGGAACCTCAAGTTCCATTTCCTCATAACTATCTGCAGTAACTGTAAAAATTGAATTATCTTGCGCCTTCATTTCAGTGACTGATGGTTTTGAAATAATAATTTCTTTTTTATCGGTTTTAATAATTACTTCCTGGACATTTTGAATCTCCTTCATATCAAGACCCATTTTATCCATCATTCTTCGCATTTCACGATTACCTCCTCTCATCATGATGATATTTCTCCTTTAGGACTTTTTAAACTATCTCTAACTTTTACTGCCACCCCTCTTTCAAAACACCTAATCATTTGGGAAGAAAGGACTGCCCTACCTACAGCTATTACTTTATTGTGAAACAGGATTGGGGTATCTGAAGCAATTTTGATATTCTTTCCACACCAAAGAACATGTTTACAAAAAACAGAAAAACCTTTTTCAACAAATGGTGCAGCATCTTGGTTTATCTCTATACAATTTTCTTTGAATTTTTTATTTTTTAGTAATAGTTGTGCAAAATAGGGAGTAATTGCTAACCCCCCATCAATCCTTAATGTACATAATAATTCTGTGTTATAATGAACTGTTCTAATTCTCCCATTTTTTTTTGAAAAAATTATCGTGATCTCCTTAGGAAGGGATCTTGATACCCCTTGACCAAAAAGGGCATCAATTGTATGTTTAAGCTTTAGAGTATTATTCATATAAATGGAAAATTTTTTTCTAAATATTAGTTCAGTGTTTTCATTTATAGAATAAATCAAACTATATAGATAAGATTTTTTTATTTAGTATATGGATGAAAGGGATGAAACCAGGAAAATTCAGTTTACTGGTAAATCATCATACATTGTTTCTCTTCCAAAACAATGGGTTCTTGAACTTGGCCTAAAACAAGGAGACCAAATAAGGATGGTTAGAAAGGGTTCATCAACACTTGAGCTTTACCCTCCAAAGTATGAAACAAGATTACAGAAAAAAGAGGATGCAATAATTGAAGTAGGAACAGACGAAAATACTGCATCTATAGTCCGAAAATTAATTTCCATTTATTTTCTAGGGTACAAGACGATTAATGTTAAACCCAAATTTGGAAGATTAAATCCAAATCAAAGAACGGCAATAAAAGAAGCTGTTAGAAAAATGTTAATGGGGTCCGAAATTATTTCAGACTCTATAGGAGGCATCACAATTCAAGTTTTGGTAAATCTTTTAGAACTTTCCGTTGATGGAGCTTTCAAAAGAATGCTCCATCTTACCAAATCCATGTCAAATGACGCCATTTTGGCAGTAAAGGAAAATAATTTAGAACTAGCAAGGGAAGTTATCAATACTGATGATGAGGTAGATAGGTTTGGATTCTATATTATTAGGCAATTAAAAATTGCAATTCAAAATGAGCATATGCTAAAAGAAATGGGATTTAGAAATGCTAGAAATTGTCTTGGATATAGGCTGGTTGTAAAGAATATTGAAAGAACTGGAGATCATGCTGCCTTTATTGCAAGTGACCTCTTAGAATTCAAAAAGACCGTAAAAAAGGAAATTTTGGATAAAATTCAAGAAATGAATAAGTTTTGTTTAGGTGTTTTAGATGATTCGTGTCTGGCTTTATTTAAAGAAGATTATATTCAGGCTGAAAAGACAATTGAGAAAACATTTGAAATCAAAAAATATGAAAAAAAAATTCAAGAGGCCTTAAAATCTCTAAACGATGAAGAGGAGATTTACCGAATAAGAAGGATGACAGAAAGTGTAAAAAGGATTTCAGAGTATGCCAGCGATATTGCAGAAATTGTTCTAAATATGAATATTGAAAAAGCTATTAAGAAAAGGCCTTAATTTTTGTAAAAGGAAGAGTCAGGTTTTAATTTACCATGAAATGAAAAAATTAGAAAAATGAATTCTGCAATTTTAATCACTTACGATAAAGAGGATGCAATTAATGAAGCAATGGGGTTATGTGATGCTGCGGGTTACCAAGTGGTCCACACCATAACACAGAATTTTCTAAAAAAACCAAAATTTGGAATCAGTGCTGGGATTTTAGAAAATCTGGACGAAATTGCCCAAAAACTTAGACCAGACGTGATCGTTTTTGATGAAATTTTAAAACCTAGTCAAAACTATAATTTAGCGTCTGTTCTTCATAGAGAAATTTTAGACAGGGAAGCATTAATTCTAGAAATTTTTGAAAGTAGAGCATCTAGTTCAGAATCTAAATTGCAGGTAAAGCTTGCTCAGTTAAGGTATGAAATGGTAAGAGCAAAAGAAAAAGTCCGTCTATCTAGACTTGGGGAACAACCAGGATTTATGGGAATTGGAAAATTCGAAGTTGATGTTTATTACAATGATATCAAAAATCGGATGCATACAATTAAATCAAAATTAGAGAAGGCCGGTAAACAAAGAGAATTACATCGTCAGGGAAGAAAAAGGCAGGGATTTAAGACTATATCTCTAGCAGGTTATACATCAGCAGGAAAAACTACAATATTTAATAAATTAACTGGAGAAACAAAAAAACAAAGTAAAGAGCTGTTCACAACTCTTTCTACAACTACAAGAAGAATCACCATTGATCAAGAACCATTTTTAATATCAGACACGGTAGGTTTTATCAGTAAATTACCTGCTTATATGATTGATGCATTCAAGTCTACTCTGGAGGAATTAATTTACACTGATATTATTATTCTTGTAATTGATGTAAGCGATCCCTTATCCAATTTAAAAAAGAAATTCGCAAGTTGTATGCATACCTTAAACGAAGTGGGTGTAGAGGGAGATAGAATAATGTTTGTTCTAAATAAATCAGATTTGGTATCAAATTATGAAATCCAGGAGAAAGTAAAAATCTTAAATTTAAAGGAAAATAAAAAATGGGTTGATGTTTCAGCTATTGCAGAAAAAAATTTGAATAAATTAAAAAAATTAATAAAAGATATAATTGAAAATCAGAGTTTATCCAGTTCTAGTAATGCTGTAATTATGGAGTCTAAAGATCCATATGGTAATTGAGGTTGTAAGAATAGGTCAAAGACTAGTTAGGGATGATAGAGTAACTACTCATGTAGCTTTAGTTGCAAGGGCTTTTGGTGCTAATTCAATTCTGATGACTGACGTAAATCCAGAGATTAAAGATACTATAAAAAAAATAAATGATACCTGGGGGGGAGATTTTTCGATTAAAATTATTAATAATTGGAAATCTGTTATTAAAAATAAAAAAGAAAGTGGATATAAAATCGTTCATCTTACTATGTACGGAGAGCAGATAAATGACATACAATCTGATCTACGAAAAGAAGAGAATTTGGTAGTATTGGTTGGAGCTGAAAAAGTACCCAGAGAAATTTATAATTTTGCAGATTATAATGTTGGAATCGGGAACCAACCTCATTCAGAAATTAGTGCGTTAGCTATTTTGTTGGACCGTATTCATAAAGGAAGTCAATTTACAGAACAATTTTTGGGTGGTAAAAGGAAGATAATACCCACAAAAAAAGGTAAAACTGTGGTTATGAAAGAGACAAGGGATTAATAATAGAATACTTGTAGTCATAAAAGTTGGTAGACAAGTACGAGGATCCGTTTGTAAGAATTGCATCTATGATTGGAGGGGATGAATATCTTAAAGTTGCCAGATCACTTTTAAAAGCTGAGGATGCAACCGATGAAGAAATAGCAAGTTCCACGGGTTTAAGAATAAACATGGTTAGGAAGGTATTGTATGATTTATTCGGAAAGTCCTTGATAACAGGAATTAGAGTAAAAGATGAAAGAAAAGGTTGGTTTGTCTATAGATGGAGAACTAGAAGGGAAGAAGTAGAACATTTCATTGAAAATCAAAAAAAGAAAATTACCGAAAGATTACAACAAAGATTAGATTTTGAAAATCATTCAGATTTTTATCATTGCGGTAATGAGGATTGTCCTAGAGTTACATTTGAAGAGGCTTTGGAGGGAATGTTCAAGTGTCCATCATGCCAAAATGTTTTGAATTTAAAGAAAAATGATAAATCAAAGAAGGCTTATGCAAAGAAAATCGATGAGATGAAAAAAGATATGCAACAAGTATTCTAAGACTTTGCAAAGTAAAATAAGATAGTGGAATTTACAAATATTTTAGACAAATAGATTTTTGATTAATTAATAAAGCGATTTAAAATTGGGTCTCTGAATGGGAAAACCTTCACACTAAATTAAATAGGAGTATTAATTTGAAAAGATCCTTGGATCTAATTACTACGAAAAATCCTGCTACCGGGGAAGAAATTTCAAAATTTACTCCAATGGACAAAAACCAAGTTACAGAAATCGTAGGAAAAGCAAAACGAGCCTTTCCTGAGTGGAAGAAAGATTATGAAAAACGGAGAAGTTACATTTACAATTTAGTGGAATATTTGAAAAAAAACAAAACTGAATTGGCTAAAGTTGCGACATCGGAGATGGGAAAGGTCCTCAAAGAATCAATTGGGGAGGTTGAAAAATGTGCCTGGGCACTAGAATTCTATGCTGATCATGGAGATAGTTTCCTTTCTGACGAAGTATTAAACACAGATGCTAGGAAGAGTTTTCTAACATTTGAACCACTCGGGGTAATTGGATCTATAATGCCATGGAATTTCCCTTATTGGCAGGCTCTAAGATTTGCAGCTCCATGTCTCATGGCAGGAAATGTAATTGTGATGAAGCCATCTAGAATAACCCTTCAATCAGGGATAGAAATTGAAAAAGCATTTACCGAGTCTGGTATTCCAGATGGAATATTTCAAACACTCATAGGTAGTGTTGATACTGCCAATCATCTTATTGATTCTGATGTTAGTGCTGTAACATTTACGGGAAGCACCAATGCTGGAGCTAAGGTTGGGGAACGAACTGCAATGAATTTAAAAAAATGCGTTCTTGAACTTGGTGGAAGTGATCCTTTCATAGTTTTAGATGATGCGATTATTGAAAAAGCAGCTGAGGGAGCTGTAAAGGGTAGGTTTATCAACTGTGGACAGAGTTGTGTTGCGTCTAAACGATTTTTTGTTGGAAAAAATATTTCTAAAGATTTTATCGAGTTATTTATTAAAAAAGCCTCACAATTAAAAGTAGGAGATCCTACTTCGATTGAAACTGATGTGGGTCCACTTTCTAGTAAAGATGGTCTAGAAACAATTTCAGGAATTGTTGAAGATGCCAGGGAGAAAGGAGCCGAAATTCTCTTAGGGGGATCAGAAATTGAAGGCAAAGGATATTTCTATCAACCTACCATTCTGACAAATGTTAAACCCAATATGAGAATAGCAAAAGAAGAAACCTTTGGTCCGGTCGCACCAATCACAATAGTTGAAAATGAAAGTGAAGCAGTAAAATTGGCTAATGACATTGAATTTGGATTAGGGGCAAGTATTTGGACTAAAGATTTAGAAAAAGCTGATAAAATGTCAAGAAGAATAGAATCAGGTATAGTAAGTGTCAATAATGTAGTTCTCTCAGATCCTCGAGTCCCTTTTGGAGGCATAAAACATAGTGGTTTTGGAAGAGAGTTATCAAGATACGGTATGCTAGAATTTGTGAATATTAAATCAGTGAGATTCTATGAAAATCTAACTCACCATCATTATGTAGAATAATTTTAATTATGTAAGATTTTTTTTAAATATTTTTCCAAGGGAATTGTTTACGTTTTGATAATGTTATTAGTTTTTCGTGGTTCTTTTTGATTCTTCTTTGATGGTTAATTTCTTGTCTATTTTTCCTAAAACCTCCTAATGTTTCCATCATTAATCACCTTTGACTCTCCTTCTAACTATATTCAATTACAATTTCTGCATGTTGTTTTATGTAATTTTTTAAAATTTGTAGAAATTTTGGTTTAAAGATAAGCCTTAACTGAATTTTCGTTATGTTTTGTGATTTCTCTTGACCGTTAAAAATCTATCAACAATATGGTAATAGTTTCTACATATGGTGACATTTCGCTAGCTCCATTGAAGGAAATAAAATTTTTTACCAGAATAATACACATCTTTAAAATTTTAGGAAACATCTCTTATGGTAAAGATTAGTTTCAGGAATTATTTGCAATCAGAACGAAATGAATTATGTTTCCAGTCCATTTACTACCCTTTCAAAAAGAACCTAATCACCTTGAAAAAATGTTGTCGACAACAAACTAACTGATGTATTTCTTTTTCAAAATTATTTAAATTAAAAAAATAATTAAAATATGAGGAAGAAGTTAACGA
>JBFIPZ010000041.1:0-8002 GCA_041609855.1 Nitrosopumilaceae archaeon
GTCCACATTAAACAAGGCTGGTCCATTTGAATCGTATCCGCCTATAAGAATATCAGCCATAAATGGGTAACCGCGATTTTGGTGAAATATTAGTGAACAGAGTCTACTAAGAGAGTGAATTGAAATAGGTCCATGTTTTTCTACCCTATGAAGATTTGAATGGTAACGTAAGATATCAACAATATTTTGTGCGTCGGCTACGCCACCAGCCAAAGTCAAGCCTGCATGGATGTCAATTTTTTGAATTTTCATAGTGTTGTTATTTGCTATGAAATAACCAGCGCTGGCTCTCATATCAGCACATAATACAACACCATCCTTGGCCTTGATACCTACAGTGGTTGTTCCGTGTAGAATTTTTTCTTGGACATTATTTGACAAAAGATACACCTTTAGAGATAATGTAAGTGGTATTCACCCTTTTAAATAACTTTTTGATCTCTTCAAATGATAAATAGTGACAAAAAAGGAAAAACGCATGCAATCGCATACCATGGAATTACCAAGATTAATTGTGGTAGGAGAAAATAACATCAATGAATTTGGTGAATTTCTCTTTTCTTTGAATAAACCCAAAAAAATTTCCTTGATTTCAGGAATTCATGTGAAAAAAATTCTTAAGAAAAAAATTGAAAACTCTTTAAAATTAAAAAAAATCAAATTTGTTTGGCATACATCAAAGGATAATCAGATTAAGACCTTAAATCAAATACAAAATGACGTTAAAAACGATGAGAGTGACATTATTGCTGGGATTGGAGGAGGCCGTTCGGTCGATTCTGCTAAAATGGTCTCATTTAATCTAGATATACCCTTTGTGAGTGTTCCAACTGCAGCATCTCATGATGGAATGGCAAGCCCTTTTGTTTCTGTAAAAAGTGATAAACCTCATTCAATTGTTGCAACGGCTCCCTTAGGAGTTTTTGTGGATATAGATGTTATTAAAAAAGCGCCTGCAAGGCTTTTAGCAAGTGGGTGTGGCGATTTAGTTGCAAACATTATTGCTGTAAAAGATTGGCAACTAGGTCATGAAAAAACTGGAGAATATTACGGTATGTATTCAGCAGATTTGGCTATGATGAGTGCTAAGATATTAATGGATAATTCAAGTAAATATTCCAAAAAAGGTTTAGATGCACGGGTTATTGTTGAAGCTTTAATCAGTGCTGGTGTGGCATCCTGCATTGCAGGTAGTAGTAGACCTTGTTCTGGTGCAGAACATCTTTTTTCACATGCGTTAGATAAAATTGCGCCAGGAAAAGGTTTGCATGGGGAAAAATGTGGTATTGGTTCTATAATGATGGCAAAGTTACAAGGTCAGGACTGGAAAAAGATTGTTAAAACATTAAAAGAAGTTGGAGCTCCTACTACTGCAAAACAAATTGGAGTGAAGAATAATGAAGTAATTGACGCATTAATGATTGCTCAAGAATTGAGACCTGAAAGATATACAATATTAAAAGAAATTGAAATGACTGAACGTAAAGCTTTCAATCTAGCAAAAAGTACAAAAGTTATTTAATTTAGGTTACCTTTGGTTCAGGAGCTTTGACTTCCTTTGTCTCAGATTTCTTGGTTTGGGCTTGCTTGTTTTGATAAGTTTCAATAAAGTTAGTTTTTTCCAATAAAGGAACAAATTTGAAAATATCTAATTGAATGAAATGTTTCATTACCTGAAGTCCTTCTGCCCTAACTATTTCTTCGGGAATTGTGATGTTTACTTCTTTTTCTTTAATAATAAATCCAATTTTTGAATTTTCAACTGGAAGTCGATTTTTTAAGATGCCCTCAATTTTATCATGCTCTGAATCAAGTGATTGGATTACATTTACATCATAGAGAATTGTTTTTCCTGCATACCTGTGGTTATAATCGATTTGAACTCTTCCAGAACCAATAAATCTTATTATTCCGCGTTTGTTATCAATTTCGATTGTATCTCCTACTGAAACCTTTTCTGCGTCTTCACCTAATTTTCTGATAGGAATCATTCGAACTTTTGTGGAATCACGTTCTCCGAATCCCTTATCTGGTGTAACTTCAACAGTGAGTTTGTCACCTACTGCTGTTTTAGCTAAGGCTTCGTCTAAGCCTTTAAGAACTGGATAGGAAACCTCGCCGACAGAGACCAGTTTTGGTTGGTATTTTACATTGGTTTCATGAATAGAATATTTTTTTGCTTCTTCTTCTAGGGTTGTGTCAAAAACTTCATCAGTGTCCTTAACTTTAGCAACATAATCAATAAGAATCAATGAACCTTTGGCGAAAGTCAATGTGATCGATCGCGAATTTCCTTATATTAAGTTACATGAATTAAAGGTCTTTTAATTTCTCTTCAGCAGTTTTGAGACCTGCTTGAGCATCAGTTTCGTAACCCATCATAGCTAATGTTGATGAAATTGCCGAAATTGTTCGCATTACATGATAAGGACTGACTTCACCCATGCATCCAACTCGGAATACTTTACCTTTCAGATCTCCAAATCCACCAGCAACTAATACTTTGAATTTTTGAGCAAGTGTGTCTCTAAATATTTTATCTTGTAGACCTTCCAAATAGTTTAGTGCAACAATAGAAATGGAACGATCTTCTTCTTTTGCAAAAGGTGAAAGTCCTATGGCACTGAGGCCAGAATAAAGAGCATCAGAACATACTTTGTGACGTTTGTATACTGATTCTAATCCTTCCTCTAACATTATTGTCAAGGCTTCTCTGTATGCATATAGTAGTGGTAAAGCAGGAGTAAATGGCGTATGTTTTGATTCTTCATAATAGTGGAAGTATCTTGCCAAGTTAAAGTACATCGTAGATGGTGGATTTTCAATCATGTATTTTTTTGCTTTAGCACTAACAGATATGGGAGAAATTCCGGGTGGAGCGGCAAGTGCTTTTTGAGCTCCAGTCATACACACATCTATATTCCATTTGTCAACGGGAAGTGCAACACCACCCAATAAGGAAACGGAATCAACTACGTAAAATGCATCATTTCGGGAAGTTAAATCAGATACCCTATCAAGGTAATTTACCATTGTTCCCGTAGAAGTTTCATTGTGAACAACGTAAAATGCCTTAACATCTTTATTATTATCAAACGCTTCTTTTACTTGTTCAAAGGTAGCATTTTGCCCTGGAGGCGTCTCAAGTTTTATTACATTTGCACCTTGGCCGGAAATTAATTGTGAGAGTCGATTACTAAATTCTCCGTTTACAGGAATTATCACTTTATCATCTTTTTTTATTAAATTGATTACTCCAGCTTCAACTGCACCAGTTCCAGAAGCAGAAAGGGCTACTATATCATTTTGGGTTTGAAAAACTTGTTGTGTTTTATCAACCACATCGCTGTATAATTCAACAAAGTCGTCGCTTCGATGGTTAATTATTGGAGCTAACATGGCCCGCATAACTCTATTTGGAACATTTGTTGGGCCAGGAAGCATTGATAAATATTCCAAATCTTATCTCCATTGAAACACCATATGGGGTTTATTTAAAATTAGAGATTTTCCAGTCGTTGTTTAGCATTAGTATCATTCAAAAAATTTTTTGTGCCCTTTGGGACCAAATCTTCCCAAGTTTGACCGCTTAGAATTAGATCCCGTATATTTGTTCCAGATAATACATTTCTTCTAGTGAAAGGGATTGTAAGAACTTTGATTCCTTTTTTGGAAAAGAGAAATTCTGTCATTTGATCATTAGTAAAAACAATATCAAATTTTGGAATTATGGCCTCAATATGCTTTACCCATTTCTGATGATCATCAAAATCAGGAATGAAATAAATCTCAATTTTATCTCTCATCGTGTTATCAATTGAAGAAATAATCATTTTTTCTCTTTCCTCGGCAGAAAATGGATTATTTCTCCCTATTGGCTTATTTGAACTTCCAAGCCCTACAAATAATTTATCAACTCTTGATAATGCAAATTGCAAAGCCTTTAGATGTCCTAAATGAAAAGGTTGGAATCTCCCAATTAAAAGACCATTCATAAAAAAGATTAGAAAATTCTTTTTTAAAAAACTATCATTAAACAATTAAGGACTAAAAAAATGAAATTTATTAAAATAGATGGATCTTTTGGAGAAGGTGGAGGGCAAATCCTTCGGACGGCAATCACATTATCCTGTATAATGAAAAAACCTTTACTGATAGAAAAAATTAGAAAAAACAGAAAAAATCCAGGGCTAAAATCTCAACATCTAACGGCCCTAAATATTCTAAAAAAAATTTGTAATGCAGATTTTGATAAAATAAAAATTGGGGATACAAGCTTGAAATTTATTCCTGGTAAAGTACGAAGTTTTAACCTAAATGAAAATGTAGGAACAGCTGGAAGTATTTCTTTAATATTTCAAGTTTTAATTCCTTTAATAGCAATTTGTAAAAGAAAATTAAAACTGTCAATTATAGGTGGAACGGATGTTCTTTGGAGTCCCACAATAGATTATACACAAATTGTTTTAAGAGAGGCATATTCACGAATGGGAATTAATTTTTCAATCAATATTATCAAAAGGGGATTTTATCCAAAAGGTGGTGGAATAGTTGAATTGGAAGTTTATCCATCTGAAAAAATAAATCCGATTATTCTAAAAAAACGAAAGAAAAAAAATGTTAAATTGAAGTGTATTTTTTCTAGATTGCCTTCTAAATTAATAAGTAATCAAATTAATTTAATTGAAAAAAAATTAATTGAGAAGGATTTTAAAATTGAAATTAAAGTGAAGGAAGAAACAGCTCTTGATCCAGGTTCTTCTCTTTTAATTAGTAGTATAGAAGAGGATTCAATTATTGGAATTGATTCTATATATAATATTAAAACAAATCAGTTTGATTTGAATTTAAATCAATTTATTGATAGAATGCATAGTGTTGATGAACATCTTGCGGACATGCTGGTTTTGCCAGCAAGTCTTGCATATGGGATTACCATATTCCAAGTAAGTAAAATTTCAAAGCATTTAGAAACAAACCTGTTTGTTGCCTCTGAAATCACGGGATGTAAATATGGAATTGGGAAATTAAGGGATGGTTATGAAATAAGGATTGAAGGGATTTCATACTCCAACGTCGAGTAATGCTGCGAAAAACAGAATTGTAACAGACAATAGAACTGTAATTTCCCCTAAGATTATAATCTTTTTTCTTAATTTTTGAATTTGAATAGATGACATTTGTTTTGCCATGATTTGATCTTCCACTTCTTTTCGGATTACCCGAACATGAATAGCGTAAGTAATGATAAGAGCAATTACTAAAATTATCTTTATTGTAAGGAAGATACCATAACTTGTTGCCATTAGCAAGTCAGGTTTGCTCAATAGTAAATGTGAATTATACAATCCTGTAATCATTAGAATAATTAATGATGGAATAGCAATTTTATTGAATCGTTTACCAACCCTAATCATTATTTCAATTCTTTCTTCCACTGAAGTAGCAACTGTCTTTAAAATTGGTGAAAAAACAATACCTATGAAAATTGATCCTCCAACCCAAATTGAAGCTGAAACAAGATGAATCCATGTAATAATTGCATGTTCAATGGTCACAAAATTTTAAAGGTTAAATCAAATATTATGTATTTGGATCTTGACAACCTTTTTTAATTGATTAATAGGTGCAATCTTTGGTTTGGCTCTTCAAAGTAAGCTCTTAGTTTATGCTGCGATTGCAGCACTGGTGGGGTTATTGGGAGGAATTATATGGTTTGCTAGTCTTGATAATCCCGATTTAGAACAAGTTGAAATTGAATTAAAGGCCGTCGAAGTTATCAGTGTTAACAAGGTGGAAAATTCAGCAAAATTAAGTGTAACATTTTTAGTTAAAAATCCTAGTGAGAAAACATTTACTGTTCCATTGATTGGATACCAATTGTTTGCAGATGAAGAATTGTTGGGATCTGGTCAATATTCAACGGCAGATATTGCGATGCCTGGCAGAGCAATATTTAGTTCTGGTGCAGAGATTCCTTTGAAAAATCTATTTGAAATAAACATGTCCGAAGTTGATAATGAAATTTACCAAGCAATTTTGGCAGATAAAATTCAAAGTTTTAGAGCAGAGGGAGTTATAACGACAGAAAGTGCCTGGAGCACAATTGAAAAGGAATTCAATAGTTCCACATGAAAAAAGTGGGCCGAGTGAGATTCGAACTCACGATCACCGCCGTGTCGAGGCGGTATCCTAACCAGCTAGACTACCGGCCCAATGAAAAACAAGACTTGCTGCAGACATTATTAACGTTTAACAAATGAGAGGTGAATTAAAAGGAAGGATGACTAAGGATTTTACAGATGAAGAGAAAAATGGGTTATACAAAGCAATTCATTCCAGAAGGGATGTTAGATCACATTTTTCATCTCGATCGATAAAAGAAGAGATTTTATCAAAGATCCTAAATGCTGGACATCATGCTCCCTCTGTGGGTTTTTCTCAACCTTGGAATTTTATTTTAATAAAGGATCCACAAACAAAAAGGAGGATCAAAACTTCTTTTGAGTTGGAAAAAGAAAATTCTTCTCAGTTAATCGAAGAACCAAAAAAATCGAAGTATCTTTCCTTTAAATTAGAAGGGATTTTAGAATCGCCTGTAAACCTTTGTGTAACCTATGACCCATCAAAATTTGGTCCTTTTGTAATCGGGAGATCAAGTATTCCTGAGGCTGGTTTGTATAGTGTTTGCTGCGCAATTCAAAATCTTTGGCTTGCAGCAAGAACTGAAGGTGTTGGGGTTGGGTGGGTAAGTATCCTTTCAAATGATGTTCTAAAAGATGTTCTCGATCTCCCAAATCATATAGTTCCGGTTGCCTATTTGTGTTTGGGATATGTTGACAAGTTTGAATCAAAACCAGATCTAGAAACTGCAGGTTGGTTACCAAGGCTTGGCTTAAAGGATGTAATTTATTTTGAAAAATGGGATGATAAAGAAAATCTAAATTGGAAAAACATTCAAGAAATTATCAAAACCAATCTTGATTACGCTTAAATATTTACAAGTATTTTTTTGGCTGGGCTTGTGGCGCAGAGTCAATTTGACGCGAAACATGGATAGCGTGGTAGCCTCCTAAGTTACAGGTCGAGGGATCGAAGCCCTCCAAGCCCGTCTTCAAAGTCCAAAAAATATTATCGCGATTTAAATAGAAAGAAAATTAGGAAAATTATGAAAGTTGTGATAATTTCAGCTAGTCCAAGAAAAAATGCAAACACTCAGATTGCGATGAAATATGTTTATGAATTTACCAAAACTAAAAACGTAGATGTTAAATTCATTGATCTTTCGGGAGGTCAAATTGAATGTTACAGGGGTCCTGATGAAAATTACAATGAAGCTACAAAAAATGCTATCAATGATATTGTTGAGGCGGATATGTGGTTAATAGGCTCACCTATTTACAATTCTTTTTTTAGTTCAGCCTTAAAAAATCTGTTTGAATATGTAAATTATAAAAAAACAGAAGGAAAAATTGCTGGAATGGTCATAATGGCTGCAGGCAATATTGGCTTTATTGATGTACAGACATTAATTACTCAATTATTAACATATTTTCGAGTGATTGCAAATCCCAAGGCAGTTTTTTTGACTGTGGATGCAGTTTCTAATAATAAACAATTAGATGATTCTGCGAAAGAAAGATTAAGAGAGATGGTAAAAGATACGTTAAAAATGGCATTCAAGTTTAGAGAGTAAATTTGAAAACCTCTAGAGGAATTTTCTATTTTCATTTTTTAAACTATTCTTAAAATATGAATTAATCTTAAACTAATTTTATTTTTTAAAATTTGGTGATTTTGTTTAAGGAAATACGATATTCAAAGTTGATTTCCTTAAATAATTTCATATTTGTTACAAATAAAAAAATGATTGAATAATAAATAGCCAATTCAAATAGTACACTTTAGATCGACCTGCAAAAATATTTTATATATTATTTGTAAAAATTGTGTTTTAATTTTTCCTGGTTTCAGATTTCGATCACAAAAAGTTTAAGGATAA
>JBFIPZ010000042.1:0-7976 GCA_041609855.1 Nitrosopumilaceae archaeon
CTACGAGAAATCGCCAAACATGTGGAGAGGGCAGATTTACTTGAAGAACTGGAGGACCTAAGAAGACGAGTCGTATATGGAATTCGAGAAGAACTTTTGGAGCTTGTAAAGGTAAAGGGAATAGGCAGAGTTCGAGCAAGAATACTATTCAAACACAAGATAAAGACACTAGATGACTTGGCAAAGATTCCGGTAAACAAATTAGCCGAGATTGATAAAATTGGTTTAACCCTTGCAGATAACATAAAGTCAGAATTAAAAAAAGTCAGGTATTGACTGAATTAATAATTCCAGCAATTGTTTCTTGTGTGGTGGCATTCCTTACAGTATACCTCTCAACTCCATTTCTGATAAAATACCTACAAAAACAAAATCAAACAGTTCAAGATGTAAACAAGAAAGGAAATATAATGATCCCTCGACCTGGTGGGCCAACAATTATTGCAGGAATTATTCTATCAGAACTTGTTCTGTATGCATTTTTACAATTAAATGAAATTTTAGCTGTAATGATTACCAGCTTTCTGGCATTTCTGATTGGATATGTAGATGATAAACGAGTTTTGAGTGGTTGGTTCAAACCAATTGCACTTGCAATCGCTGCAACTCCAATAATCTTTTTGGGTGCATTTGATTCGGATCTGGCATTTCCAATTTTCGGTGATGTGCAAATTCCAGTTTTATATCTTGGAATAATTATTCTAATGATTCCAATTACGGGAAACACAATTAATTCAATTGATGTCCTAAATGGAGTTGCAAGTGGGTTTATGACTATAGCTAGTTTTTCATTAAGCATTGCCTTGTTTATTTTACAACATTACGAGATGGCAATTGTTAGTCTTCCGTTAGGTTTGGTTTCCTTGGCGTTTTACAAATACCACAAGATCCCAAGTAAAATTTTTCCTGGAGATTCTGGAGCACTGACTTTGGGGGCAATGTACGGGGCCATTGCAATAGTGGGACAGATTGAAATTATTGCCGCAGTGGCACTTTTGCCTGCTGTTATCAACTCTTTTTTGTTCCTTGCAAGCATGAAAAAAGTTGTCGAACACAGGCAAATCAAAGGAAAGCCAGTAGAACATACAGAGGATTTCAAACTAAGGGCAACTGCAGACACTACTGCCCCAATTACCCTCGTGCGAATAATTTTGGCGGGTGGCCCCTTGACTGAAAAACAGGTAGGGTTTCATATCTTCAAATTGGGTGTATTTTCTGGAATTTTAGCAATTATAACTGCAATTCTTGTGAGTGTATTTCAATGAAAGAACTCTATGGATTTTTGTTTGCAATGTGGATCTTAATTCTTGTTGGTGGAGGAATTGTTGTAACAATTTTGGGCCCCATTACAATTACTGGTTTTGGAGAACTTGATTGGTTAGTAACTTCGGCCATCCAAGGAGGAATTGCAGTTAGTCTGGTTGTTATTTGGATTTTTATTTTATTAAAGATAAAGAACTGGATTTTCAAAAAAGAGATAAAGTCCTAGGCTTCCTTCCATTTTCGTTGTTTCTTGTCATATTCTTCTCTACTGTATCGAATGGTTGCAGGAACGCCAATTACTACAGTATTTTCTGGAACATCCCTTGTAACTACAGCACCCATGGCAACAACACTATTTTTTCCAACAGTTACTCCTGCCTTAATTACCGCTCGAGAACCAATTATTGCGTTATCTTCAATTGTAACTCCAATCATTTTATTGCACATTGGATAAGGATCATTTGTAAGAGCTGCGGCAGGTCCGATGAAAACATTCTTTCCTATTCGACACAGTGGTGGAATGTATGCCTGTCCTTCTATCTTTGTGTTATCGCCAATCTTTACGTTATAATCAATATGAACAAGAGAACCAATCTTTACATTATCTCCAATCTCTACGTCATCACCAATATATGAAAAGTGCCAAATCTTTACATTTTGACCAATTTTTGCTTTCTCTGAAATAAAATTGGTAACCAACTAAATCACAAATGCCATGGGTTTGCCTTTGTAATAATTTTTTCAGGTAATTTATCTTTGTATTTTTTGAGAAAATCCATCTCTAGTTTTTTGTCTCGAAGTTCATCTGGAAGCATGATTGGAATTTCCTCAATAATAGGATAAAATCTGGAGCATTTTGAGCAAAATATCGCTCCCTCGGAGACCACATTGTCTTTTTGGTTAATTTCATGCAATTCTAATGGGTGATTTTTGTCAATAGGACAGGCCAAAATATCCATCATTGTCTTATTCATTTCAGATCCAGATAGATTGGGACACCTTTTTGACTAGATAAAAGTGCTGCCTCTGCAATTTTTGTAACATTAACTGCTTGTTGTGGCAACACAACTAGATCATTTTTTCCTTCAACTGCACCAATAAAATTCTGAATTTCTAATAAAAGAGGTTCTTTGGTTTCGTTTCTGGGAATTTCTGTTTCATCTTTTCGCTCAACTTTTATTTCTTGAGAGATAAAATCAGATACAATTATTGCATCCGTACATACGGCACTAAACGTTCGTATTTTTTTTGGAGTAATCCAGTTCGATGAAATAATTGCTGTCTTGTTATCTTTGTATCCCAACATTATGCTTGCAAAATCTTCATACTCGTGATTAATTTTTCCAGACCTTGCAAAAACTACATATGGCATTTCATCAAACAACCAATTTGCAGTATCGATATCGTGAACTGACGTATCATAGATAATTCCAACATCTTTGACATGAAGAGGCATTCTATTTTCACGATGAAATTCCAACATTACAAGTTCACCGTATTTTTTTTCTTTTACATAATTTTTTACTATTCCTACTGCAGGATTAAACCGTTCAATATAACCACAGCAAAGTATAACTTTATTTTTCTGGGCAAGGTCTTTTAATTTTCCACCTTCGGCCGAGTCGTAGGTCATTGGTTTTTCAACAAAGATGTGCTTTTTCTCTTCAATTAGTCTAGTTACAATTTCAAAATGTGTTGATGTTGGTGTTACAACAAAGGCTGCATCAAAATCTTCAGATTTTAACAATTTTTCTAAAGAATCATAATGATTCACAGAATACTCTTCACCGTATTGCTTGCTTCGTTCTGCATTGGTATCACAAACTGCAACCAAAACACCAAGCTGGGATAAAACTCTTGTATGGTTTTTCCCCCATCCTCCAACCCCAATTTGAACGATTTTCATCTAATACACCGGAGTCAACCAATTGGAATAGTCAGCATTATTGTTCATTACAATACCCGAATATTCATCCATCATCTGTTTTGTGATATCTCCAGGCTTGCCATATCCAATTTTTTTACCATCTATAGAAATTATAGGGGTTATCTCAGCCGCAGTTCCAGTCAGAAAAACCTCATCTGATACCATGAGTTCACTTCTGGATACTTCTCTTTCTATTACCTTAATGTCAAAATCTTTTCCAATTTGGATTATTGCATCTCGGGTTATCCCCTCAAGGGCTGAAGAGGACAAGGGTGGTGTGATGAGTTGACTATTTCTTACAATGAAAATATTCTCACCTGGGGCTTCACTTACATTTCCATTATGATCAAGTAAAATTGCCTCATCAAATCCATTTCGTTTTGCTTCCTGGGTTGCAATAATTGAATTTAGATAATTTCCCCCCATCTTTGCTTGTGGAGGTGTTGACATGTCAGAAAATTTTCGCCAGGTGGAAATTCCGGCAGTTATTCCATTTTTATTAAATAGATCACCAAAAGGAAATGAAAAAATGGCCACACTAGTTGGAGCCTTTTCTGTGACGTGCAAGTTAATTCCATAATCTCCAATGAAATAAAATGGACGTATGTAACATGATTTTTTTATTGCATTTTTTTTGCAAAGGTTGATGATTGCATCAGTTATTTGTTTATCAGAAAAATTTAGTTTAATTTTATAAAACTGTCCTGATCTTCTAAATCTTTTAACATGTTCTTCTAGTCTAAATACAAAAAGATTTTTTTTATTCCAATAAGCTCGTATCCCTTCAAAAACTGATGTCCCATAATGGATGGCGTGTGTAGTGATTGGAACTTTGGCTTTATCTAAGGTAACAAACTTTCCATCAAACCAAACATATTTTGAAAGTGGTAAACTCACAAAAAAATCTCAATGTCTTTAGTACTTAATCTATTCGGAGTATCCTTCTAGTGGAAACTTCATACCTAAAACTCGTTTTGTATTGTCCTCTAATTTTGAATATTTTTCAACAACATTCCAGTTTTTTTCAATAATTTCCCCCACAACTTTGGGGACATCTGCCTTCCAATCCGATGATTTTCCTAAAACAGTAGCATACATTTTTTCTTTTACAGACGCAGCAGAAAGTGATTTTCTTTCTCCTACCTTGGGTTTTAACCTGTAAAGTTTCAGCATATACCCTTCGGCTTTATCTCCAGTGTAGGAGTAGTACTCACCCTTCACTCCCTTTAGAATTTTCTTACGTAATTTCCACGATTTTAGAGACAAAAGTGGTGGCAAGTATTTTTTGAATGGAGCATCAAAGGTATAATCATCTGTTATTAATACAGAATCCCCAAAAACTGATTCTATCATATTTTTTCGAACCTCAAAATTAAATGGAAAACTTTTACTTGTTACCTCTTTATCGCCCAACTTGAATATCACAGGCATGACTTTAACGACATCAGCATCCTTTTTCAATTGATTAATAATTTCAATATGCGCATTGGTTAGAGGATTCAGATGGGCCAAGTAAAGAATTGTCTTCAACCATTAAAGGCTTATTTTGGCTCATATTTCAATCATTTACTTTTACCTTGGTATTATGGAAACAATTTGGTTTACAAAAAAATTTAGTTAAGAGGATAAACTAGAATAAATAATTTAAAAATAAGTTTGACTATCCGTAAGATTCGTCTTTAACTTCGAAACTTCCATCTTCACGTTTATTGTGATAGGTAACAAATCCTCGTGGGGTTAAAAAGTCCATAACACCATCAATAGTTCCCTGCCATCCACAACAATAAAAGATTGTATTTTCTTTTGTAATTTTCTCACCTACTAGTTCTTCAAGTGGTGAAAGACCGCTCTCTCTTGGTCTAAGAAATGTTTCTACTCTTCCAACTTGGCCAGACCATGATCTGTTAAACCATTCTTGAGGTCTACTGATTGCAGCTCTGTATCTAAAGTTCCATTCATCTTTACCTCTCTTTATGCTGTCATTTTCTAAATCAGTTAGCAAATCTTTGTAACTCAACTCATCTACATAACTTGCTCCATGCAGTACAATAATTTCTCTCTTGTCTCCTATAGCATGCAAATGCTGTGCAAAACTTACAAATGGTGCAATACCAGTTCCACCACCAATACAAACAATACGCCTCATATCTTTCTCTCCATTAGGAAGTTCATTATTTATCAAAAGGGCCAAACCAGTGGGCTTTAGCCATTTTATCTTATCTCCTTCCTTTGCATTGAAAAGTTGTGTTGTCAAACGACCTGGAAGTGGTTTTCTAACCCATCTAATTACCAACTCAATATAATCTCGGTTTTCTGGATGAGATGCAATTGAATATGCCCTTCGAACAATCTTACCATCTTCAGCAGGATTTGGTAATCCCAGTGTTATGAATTGTCCTGCTTTGTATTCGGGTACTGGCCCATCATCTGGAACGAGTCTAATTATTACTAAATCTTCTTTTAATAATTGAATATATGTAATAGTCGCCTCATTATCTACTACCATTCCGTTGAATCAAGGAAATATGCGGTTAAATATCTTGTGTTAAATTCAAACAAAAAATTCTCCTAAATCGCTAAACGTTAATAACCAATTTGAAAAACCTAATTCCGTCATAACGACAAATGGGCCGGTCGTCTAGTCCGGTAGGATAGGTGCATGGCATGCATCGGATCGAGGGTTCAAATCCCTTCCGGTCCACTTTTTTTAATTTTCAATACTAGTTGTTGTATTTCGGCATCTTTTTCTTTTAAAATTTCAAACATTTCATTTTTTGAAATCTCCCCATCAATGTCTATCAAAGCGTGCAACGCGCTTTTTTGTACTTCGAGATTAGAATCCAAAATATATTTATGAATTATTTCTTTTGCATTTTTTGCTCGGAGATAACCCAAAGCTCCCAAAGCACAAGATCTTACCAAGGAACTTTCATCGTTTACAAGATTTATAATTGCAGGAGTTGCATCTGTGTCCTTTCGGTTTGCCAAAACCAAAGCTCCAAACCCTCTTACATATTTACTAGAATCATTCATACTTTCAATTAGAAATTTACTAATGTTATTTTTATTTAAAATCAAAGAACTAAATGCTTCACCTCTCACTCTAATATCTGAGTCATCCAGACAACCAATAATTTTTTTAATTATTTTCACATCATCAGTTGACTCAAAATTTCCTAAAATTTTGATTTTTTCTTCACTTGTACCTGATTCTAGAATTTCTAATTCTTGACCCAAATTGTTATTCCACTGGTTGTATGGTACTAATAATAATTCCATTTTTTTGGGATCTTGTTTTTTCATACAAAAAATGCCCTTCTAGATTTAAATTATCCCCCAAACTCAAAAGCCACATGTCAACCGAAACAAGAGACACAATATTCATTGGCAAGAAACCATTGATGGCATATGTTACATCTGCCCTAATTCAATTGGCTAATTTGCCTGCTGTCAACATCAAAGCTAGAGGACTCAGCATTGGACGTGCTGTAGACGTTGCCCAAATCATTGCTCGCAAAACAGAAAATGCAGGATATGCTATTGGCAATATAAAAATTGGCTCTGAAGCATTAGAGTCACAAGACGGTAGAACACGAAATGTTTCAACAATAGAAATTGAAGTAAAGAGAGCACAATAACAACTTCCCTTTACTTGAAATTTTTATTTTTATTATCTTTTTGTAAACCCATACTTTTTCTCTAGTTTTCTAAACTTTGGCAATTCAACTAGGTCATTGAACTGATCAAAATTTACAACCTTTTGTTTAAATTTAGCCGTAGTTCCAGTCTTTTTTAGCTCCGTAAGTATATTCATAGTTGCAAAAGAATTTGCAAACAACACAGATAACGGGTACAAAATAATATTAAATCCCATTTTGTACAATACATCTGCAGAATTTAATGGTGTAGCGCCACCTTCTATCATATTTGCAACTAATGGGGCTTTAATCGATCTTCCAATTTTTTTCATTTCATCTACTGATTTTGGTGCTTCAATGAAGATAGCATCGGCTCCTGTTTTTTTATTTTGCAATCCTCTCTCTATTGCATTATCTAATCCCTCAGTAGCTCGCGCATCTGTTCGTGCTACGATAATGAAATTTTTGTTTTGTCTTGCATCTAAGGCCGCACCAAGTTTTTCTGTATATTCTTCTTGAGATATCACTTCCTTTCCCTGCATATGACCACATCTTTTGGGCCATCTTTGATCTTCTAGAAAAATCCCAGAAGCTCCAGCAGTTTCTAACTCTTGAACTAACTTCCAAACACTTAGAGCATTACCATAACCCGTATCTGAATCAACAATTACCGGAACAGACACTGCTCGACAAATTCTTCTTGCATTATCTACAGTTTCTGTTGCACCGATAAAACCATAATCAGGCATTCCAAACAACGTAGCAGACGTACCGTATCCAGTTTGAAACATTGCATCAAAACCAACTTTTTCTGCAATTTTTGCTCCTATGGCATCATAAACTCCAGGAATTACAATTGGTTTTTTTGACTTTAACATACTCTTGAGATTTACCATAAAGTAAACATTCTACAGGATTATTTATGATTTAGACCCCAAAATAAACTCAATTTAAGCCTCCAAAACTAACTTTCTTATGACAAATCTAGCTCAAAACTTGCTGAGTCCATTGCAATGGGGGAGGTTTTACCCAAAATAGAAATTCATTTAACCTCAACAGAAGGGACTTACTATGTATATGACCTTACAAATGTCATGATTACAAACTATTCGATTAGTGGGTTTGATAGTCAAATTCCTACTGAAGAG
>JBFIPZ010000043.1:0-7612 GCA_041609855.1 Nitrosopumilaceae archaeon
AGTGGAAAAGAAGTTTTATTGACTCATTCGATTGCAAGAATTATGTTAAACAATTACATAGACAATATTCAAATGTCATGGGTAAAAGAGGGACAGAAAATGTCACAACTTTTGTTAATGTGGGGAGCAAATGATTTTGGTGGAACTTTGATTAATGAGAGTATTTCAACATCTGCAGGTGCTGGCCATGGTCAGTTATTACGACCAAAGGAAATTAAGCGAGTCATAAGAGAGATTGGAAGAATTCCAGCAGAAAGAAACACAAATTATAAAATTTTGAAAAGATTTGAAAATACACATGAATCTGAAGAAGAGTTAGACAAAATTGAAGACATTTCTAAATTTGGTTCCTATGTAGAATTAATAAAGATAGACAAATACAAATACCAAAATCCAAGAGAATTGTAATTGTTCTCCCTAGATCGGGCTTTGGAGAATTCAAAGAGATTGCAAATCGATGAATGTGAAATAGTACATGTTAAACGAAAAATCATAACTGTTAGAATAACAGATTCTAAAATTTTTGAGGTAAAACATATTGTGGATGAAAACTATGGAATTAGAATAATCCATGATAAAAAAATATTGTCAATAAAAACAAGTAATGAAAAAGAGATTAAAAAATCAATAGAAGATTCCTTTAAAACAAAATCTCACTTAAAGCCAAGAAAATTTTGGAAATCACTACCTCATGAATTACCTTCCCAAATTAATCTTGAAGGGGTTTATGATAAAAATTTGGATGAAATTTCGGGATCGAACATAAACGATTTAGCGCAAATTATGATAAATAGTGCATTAAATCCCAAAATTAACACGATATCAGGATCACTCAACATAGTTTCTGAAAATTTTAAAATTGTAAACTCTAACGGTCTTTCAGCAAATGACAAGGGAACTTACATTTCAGGAATTATAAATGCCGATTCAGAGATTGGCAGTTCAGAAGTTTCCGGAATTGGTCATGGATGTTGTAGAACACTAGACAAATTTTTCCCCAAACAGATTGGAGAGGATGCAAAAATTATGTGTGTAGAATCAATTAATCCACAAAAATGTGAAAGTGGAGAATACTCAATTATTTTTGAACCATATTCTGTTGGAGAGCTTTTGGCATTTGTCGTATCTCCAAATTTTAATCTTAAAGTGTTTTCAGAAAAAAAGAGTTGTTTTTCTGAAAATTTCAAAGAAAAAATTGCAGTGGATGATTTAACTTTGATAGATAATCCACATCTCTCTGAGGGAATTGGAACAAAACCTTTTGATGATGAAGGAGAAATAACACAAATTAATACATTAATTGAAAACGGTATTTTTGTAAATACATATTCCAACCTTTTTGATAGTTTCAAAGAGAATGTTAAATCTACTGGAAATGCATCCAGACCTGGGTCACCAATGGGGAGAAGTGCTGAGCCGATTCCATTTGCTATGCCTCACAATTTGCAAATAATGACTGGGAATGTTTCTCAAGAAGACATGATTAAAGATACAAAAAAAGGAATACTGGTTGGAAGATTATGGTACACATATGCCGTAAATCCTATCAAAGGAGATTTTTCATGTACTGCAAGAAGTGGAATTAGAATAATTGAAAATGGAAAAATCAAGAATCCTGGCAAATCAGTTAGAATTATTCATAATTTACCAAAATTATTGCAAAACATTTCTGAAGTTGGAAAAAATAACAAAAATGTTCTTCAATGGGCATCTTCTCCCTCGATTACACCCTCGATTAAAGTGGAAAAAATAAAGGTGACATCCATTTAACCTAAAAAGTGGTAATTTTAGGCACAAAATTGGCTCAAATAAAGAAACTGACACCAAGAAAAACAACATATGCAATTGCCAAAACAATTCCCATTAATCTGCTGATTACACCCAATTTCAACGCTACAAGTAATGAAGCACTAAATGCAATCATTATCAGATAATCAATAAATACACTTGATGCAATAATCACACTGCCAAGTGCTGCACCAACACCCATTATCATCAAAATATTGTATATGTTACTTCCAATGATATTACCAACACCAATATCACTATGCCCCTTTCTAATTGCAATAATAGAAGTGATTAGTTCAGGTAGCGAAGTCCCTATTGCAATTACTGTTAATCCAATTAGCTTTTCAGATAAACCAAATTCTTTGGCTAATACTACGGCATTTTCAACTGTAAGGAAAGCACCAACTCCAAGGAAAACAATTCCAAGGACGATAAGTCCTGCAGCTTTGAGGTATATGTTATTTTTTGAGTCATTTGTATCTTGAATGGTTTCATCTCTTTGTTTCTTTACATCTTTGTATGTAAAAATTGTAAAAGCTATTAGAAAACCAATTAAAATTATTCCATCGTATTGCGATAGTTCCCCATCCAATGACAATACAATTAATAAAAGAGACACACCCAACATTATTGGAATTTCTTTTCGTAGAGTTGATCTGCTTACCACAAGTGGTACCAATATAGCTGTAATTCCAATTACCATTCCAATATTTGCAATATTACTTCCGATAACATTTCCTAAAATTATTTCACTATGTTCCCCGGCAGCTGCAACAGTTGCGGCCAATTCTGGAGTAGAAGTCCCATATGCAACTACAGTCATGCCAATTATCAAATTACTTATTCGTAGTTTTTTGGCAATTGCAACTCCTCCGTTTACAAGCCAGTTCCCACCAAAACACAACATGGTAAGACCTAACAAAGTAAGACCCGCATTGATGGCAACATCCATACTGAGAGTTCAGATCAAGGTCGTTTAAAGTGGATGATTTGCCATAAATTCACAATTCTAACAAGCAAAATAGATGCTCTAGGCGTTAAAATGGTGTAAAAAAACCATCCATATTGGCAAACAATACACTAGTTTAACATTAATAAGGTAATGTACCGTACCATACGGTATGATGAAAGCGAGACTTACATATGTACCCATAGAGGTAGCAGATCAATTTGATGATTTTATTATCAAAAGAGATGAGCAAGTATTAGATGCAGTAAAAGCAAGAACAAAGGATTACAGTACACTATCATTGTTAAAATTATTGTATCAACTTAAAGGAAATCCCATGACATTTTCACAATTATACTCAAAGTCAAAGATTAGAATGAAAAAATCATTTCTAAATTACTTACACTTATGTGTGGATTATAACTTTGTTCAAAAAGAACCAGTTGGATCAAATGTGATCTATTCTATAACAGACAAAGGAAGAGTAATGTTGAATTTGTTTATTCATAAAAGTAATTAACATTTTTTTAAAGTGTTAATCTAAAATTATTTTTTTTTTGGAAAATAAACAAGATCTAGATTTTCTCCATCTACCTTTGATAAAATCCCATGCTTGAGATGAATCTATCAAAATCTAGATCTTCAGAAGTTATTTTTTCAGAATCTAAAATTGTACTTTTTTTTAGCCATTCTGGTCTTTCTTTAAAAAATTCTACTTGCTCTACCCCCGCCATCACGTTCTATAGGCTAAAATTCTTCATATATCCTAGTTAGCTATTTCCCTAACTGGTTATCAACTCTGAAAACCCCAAGTAATATCAAATTCATGTATAACTAGAGCATGGCTCCAAAAATAAGAAGAACGATCTAAAGAATGGCATGAGTTATGCAAGTAGAACTTGCTAGTACTTAGGGTTTCTTTTCGTTTTCCTAGTTTAAAATAATTTTTGGGAAGAATGAAAAAGAAGGGCTTCAGGTTTAAAATTTAACCCGTTCTTGTGTCCTAATTTTGATTACTTCGCCAATATCAGATACAAAAATTTTTCCATCTCCAACTTTTCCAGTACTTGATTTAGTCATAATAGTCTCCAATATTTTATCTAGTTCCTCTTCAATACAAAAAAGTTCAATCTTCCTTTTTGGAATAAGTATATCCTCGGTAACAATGCCTGATTGAGAATCTGAAATACCTTTTCCTATTTGATTACCTCTACCAATCACAGGAAATGCAGTGATTCCAGATACTCCAATTTTGATTAATGCATTTTTGACTTCTTCGAATTTATGGTCTCTGATATATGCCTCGATTTTTTTCATTAGATTCTATGTAAACATGTAGAACTTAAGTGAGATCAATTTTTGATATTATTTTTTGGAAAGATCGTCTAAAAATAATGTCACCAAACCCGAATAGAGAAAAGTAATTAGACAGCACAAGTCGACGTAAAGAAGTGCCAAGTGATTTCCCAGAAGCAAAAGTTTTTGAAACTAAAAAAATAAGTTTGGAAAGTCCAATCATTTTTGCAGGATTTGTGGGGGCGGGTCTTGTAGGGCCGCTTGCAATTAATCACATTATAGAAAAACTAGAAATGAAAGAGATTGGAGTAATGAGATCAAAGTACCTCCCACCATCAACTGTTTTTATGAGGGGTAGATTGCGTCATCCTTTTAGAATTTATGCAAATAAAGAAGGAACCATTTGTGCAATAATTTGTGAAATTACATTAAGAATGGAAGGAATATACTCCATAGTTTCATCGATTTTAGATTGGGCAGATGAGAAAGGATCAAAAGAGATTGTGATTCTAGACGGAGTTGCAAGCAACGAACATGATGATAAAGCATATTGTGCAGCTGAAGAAGATCTGGTTAGATTGATGGCAGATGCAAATATTAGTTTAATCCAGCAAGGATTTATCACGGGGATTCCTGGAGGAATTCTAAATGAATGCCTAGTACGAGATATTCAGGGCGTAGCTTTGCTTGTAAAGGCAAATAAAATTGATCCCGATCCTGCAGCGGCATCGACTATACTTGAGGCTGTAAACCGATTTTACAAAATGGAAATAGGCGTAGAGGATCTAAAAAAAGAGAAAGATAGATTGCATGAAGAGTTTAGCGAATTGTCCCAGAAATATGTAGAACATAGAGAAGAACTTTCTGGGATGTACATGTGATCCAATTTTTGTGCAAATTCTTTTATTAACTGCAAATCCGCATCAAAATATGGCATTAACATATAAAAAAGCAGGAGTAGATATTTCTAAAATTAAAAAAAGTCAAACTGCAATAGGGAAACTAATTGAATCAACACATAATCTTCAAAAGATGGTAAAGATAACACATGGTTTTGGTCATTACGCAGGAATAGTAGAAATTCCAGGGGGTAAACTATTAGCTACACATACCGATGGAGTAGGAACTAAGGTAGTAATTGCAAATTTGATGAAAAAATACAACACCATAGGAATTGATTGTGTTGCAATGAATGTAAATGACATAATATGTATTGGTGCAACACCAATTTCATTTGTAGATTATATCGCTGCAAACAAAAATGATCAAGTAATTTTTAAAAAAATAGTTGAGGGTTTGGTTATTGGAGCAAAAAAATCTAATATGCCTATAGTTGGAGGAGAAACGGCGATAATGCCAGATGTTCTCGTTGGAAAAGGGTTTTCTTTTGATTTGGCAGGGATGGTTGTAGGAATGGTATCAAAAAAAGACATAGTTCTTGGAAATAAAATTAAGAAAGGGGATGTAATTATTGGTGCAAAAAGCAGCGGTATTCATTCAAATGGGTATTCTCTAGCTAGAAAAGCCCTTTTGAAAAAATATACTGTCAAAGACAAAATCAAAGGGATCGGAGTTTTGGGAAATTCTTTACTAACACCTACCGAAATTTACGTAAAACCAGTATTGGAGATTATTCAGAAATGTAAAGTAAACGGATTTGCTCATATTACTGGAGGATCCTTTACAAAACTTTTAAGGTTAAAAAAAATCGGATATGAAATAGATTCCCTTCCTAAAATACCTCCAATTATGAGTCTAATTCAAGAACAGGGGATAAAATCTAAAGAAATGTACAAGACATTTAACATGGGTATAGGATTTTGCGTAATTACACCAAGGGATCAAGTAGAACAGATAAAATCAATTTTTAAAAAACACAAAATCTCAAGTCAAGAGATCGGCCATATTACGCTCAAAAAAGGCGTAAAAGTAAATTCGATAAAAATCGCATAACAAAATGACTTGGAATTAAATTTATTCATAATTGCCTTATATTGAGCAGTTTATTCATAAGTTAAGTAATGGCTGAGGAGCATTTTATCGAGACAATAATTGGAGTAGGAATACTTCTTTTTTCGGCAAAATTAATGGCAGAGTTGTTCCTCAGATTAAAACTTCCAATTGTTCTTGGTGAACTGTTAGCGGGAATTATAGTTGGCCCATTTGCATTAGGAGGATTGTTTGTGGTTGATGGACGTCAAGTACTAAACATTAATGATGAGATAAAAATCCTAGGAGAAATTGGTGCGATAGTTATTTTGTTTATGGCAGGGTTGGAAATGACACCAAAAGAATTCTTGAGAGGCGGAAAAAATTCATTTATAGTGGGCACATTAGGAGTAGTTGTCCCGTTCTTTGCAGGGTATTTAGTTTTTGATTTATTTGGATTTGATGCCTTGCAGTCAATGTTAATTGCCACGGCGCTTACCGCAACCAGTATTGCAATTTCCATTCAGGTGTTAAGTGAATTTGGCAAACTCAAATCAAAAGAAGCCCGCCTCATAATTGGGGCAGCAGTAGTTGACGACATCTTAGCAATAGCCGTATTGTCAGTAGTTTCATCAATTGCAATTGGAGAGGGCGGTGTAGATTCCTTGGAAATTTCCGATGTAATTTTTACTATACTACAGGTACTAGGATTCTTTGCAGTTATGCTTCTTGTTGCAGTAATTATTATTCCAAAAATGATCACACCTAAATTATGGAAAGCCAAAGGAAGTGTGGAAGGCATAGCTACTGCATCATTTTTCGGAGCGGCGGCAGTAGCAGGAATTATCGGATTGTCACCAATTGTAGGTGCGTTTGCAGTAGGAATGGCATTATCTACAAGTAAGGTGTTTGAAAAAATTGAAAATTATATAGGAAAAATTGGCTTAATTTTTGCACCGTTATTTTTTGCAATAATTGGCGCACAAGTGGACCTAAGAGCTGTAAATTGGGAAGTCATTTCATTAAGCGGCCTAGTCATTGCAATTGCAATAGCATCCAAATTGGGCGGTTGTGGGTTACCTGCAATGCTTCTTATGAAAGATAGAGTGTTAGGGATGAGAGTTGGAATAGGAATGATTTCAAGGGGAGAGGTAGGATTGATAGTAGCTGGCGTTGGTGTTTCTACAGGTATTTTAACTTCAAATGTTTATTCTACAATTGTAATTATGGTAGCAGTTACAACAATAATTACACCAATTTGGTTAAAGCTAGAATATAGAAAGGAACAACGCCAAAATAAAAAAACAGACCAAAACGACGAAATTAATAAAAGTTAACATCTTATGTGCTGAAAAAACTTTCAAAAAGTCTTAAATTACACCTAAAGTTGGAGCTGGAATATATGTTCGAAAATTCTACTGTTTCAGAAAAAGATTCAATTCCGTCAGATGAGTATTTACTAGAAGAGATTTCCAAAATAAAAGAAGAGTTAAACCGTCTCAAGGATCTTAAAGAAAAAACTGTTCAATCATCAAAACCTAAGAGAAAGCCAGTAAAGAGAAGAGCTGCAACCAAGAGAAAGCCAGTAAAGAGAAGAGCTGCAACCAAGAGAAAGCCAGTAAAGAGAAGAGCTGCAACCAAGAGAAAGCC
>JBFIPZ010000044.1:0-7511 GCA_041609855.1 Nitrosopumilaceae archaeon
GGACCTAAGAATGAAAATAAGACACGACATAAACATTCTCTGCAATTGCTTGCTTGACTTGATTGAATCTCTAGTATCCTTGGCAGGAAATCATCAAAAAACAATCATGCCACTATACACCCATTTGCAGCAAGCCCAAGCTGGATTATTTTCTCATTACTTATTAGCCCATTCTGATGCACTATTCCGAGACTTACAGCGTCTTTTTGATGTATATTTACGGGTAAATCAAAGTCCTTTGGGTGCCGGACCCGTCGGAGGAACTAGCATTCCAATTGATAGACACAAAACAGCTATGATATTGGGATTTGAAGGAATTGTTGAAAACTCTATTGATGCTACTAGTAGCCGCGATTTTGTTGCAGAATACATAGCAGCGGTAGCAATTTTGATGACCAATCTTAGTAAAATTGCAGAGGATTTTGTTCTTTGGTCAACTTCTGAATTTTCCTTCATTGAACTTTCAGATGAATTTACCTCGCCATCAAGTGTAATGCCTCAAAAAAAGAACCCAGATATTTTAGAATTAACACGAGGAAAGACTGCAGAAATAATTGGAAACCTTACTGGTATTCTTTCTACTCTTAAGGGGTTATCTACAGGATATGGAAGAGATTTGCAACAAATTAACTCCTCTGTTTGGTCTACATCAAAAAACTCTATCAATGCCTTATTAATTTTAAAACCAATGTTTTTGACTTTACAAGTAAATGAAAAACAAATGAAAAAAGCAGCAGATTCAAGTTATATTATGGCACTAGATATTGCAGAAAAACTAGTCCAAAGAGAAATTCCCTTTAGAACCGCACATAAAATTACAGGATCCTTAGTTCAACAGGCTCACCACTCCAAAAAACCTTTGAAAAAACTAACAACTAATGAAATTAAAAAATCTGTTGAAGGAACAAAAGTAGATCCAAAAATTATCTCAGTCCTTTTACAATCTACCACAATTTTTTCATCACTAAAGGACCGAATTTCCTTTGGCTCATCAGGTTATGGCGAACAAAAACGAATGATTAAAGATCGTGTAAAGAAAATTAACAATTATAGAACAAACATTTCCAAACAAGAAAATGAAATTTCAATTGCACTTGAAAGTTTGAATGAAAAAATATCTAAATTTATAAAATAAACACATAGCTAAATTATTTAATATATTTAAAATAAATGATAAAGTCTAGACAAAGAAATTTTTTCTGATGGATCTACGGTGGCAAGTTTCCCGTTAACTTTTACTTCATAAGTTTCAGGGTTTACCTCAATGGTTGGAGTTAGATCATTATACATCATATCTTTTTTTCCAATGGATCTACAGTTTTTTACAGGAGCCAACTTCTTTTTTGAATTAATTTCTGATTCAAGACCCTTATCCAATGCCAGTTGGGAAGTAAATGTCAAAGATGTCGTATGTTTTGTTTGACCAAGAGATCCAAACATTGGTCTATACAAGACAGGCTCAGTTGTAGGAATTGATGCATTCGGATCACCCATTAGTGCATAAGCAATTACTCCTCCCTTGATGATCATTTTTGGTTTGACTCCAAAAAATTGTGGAGACCAAATTACAATGTCGGCGATTCGTCCAGGTTGTAAAGAACCAACATAATCGGAAATTCCGTGGGTAATGGCTGGATTAATGGTAATTTTAGCGAGATATCTTTTTACTCTAAAATTATCATTTCGAGCATTATCTTCTGGAAGATTTCCTGTCATCTTTTTCATCTTATCTGCTGTTTGCCAATTCCTGGTTGCAACTTCCCCTACTCTTCCCATAGCCTGACTATCTGAAGACATCATACTCAAAACTCCAATATCATGCAGTACGTCCTCAGCTGCAATCGTTTCCCCTCTAATTCTAGACTCTGCAAAGGATACATCCTCTGGGACATTGGGATTCAAATGATGACATACCATCATCATGTCAAGATGTTCAGCCAGAGTGTTTACTGTAAATGGCCTTGTAGGATTTGTGGAGGAGGGTAGAATATTTTCTTCTCCTGCAATTTTTATTATATCTGGAGCATGTCCTCCTCCAGCACCCTCAGTATGATAAGTATGAATTGTTCTTCCTGCTATTGCCTGGATGGTATCATCTACAAACCCACACTCATTTAGTGTATCTGTATGAATGGCCACCTGCGTATCTGTTTTGTCAGCTACTCTGAGAGCAGAATCAATTGTGGCCGGAGTTGAACCCCAGTCTTCATGTAATTTTAAACCACAAGCACCCGCTTCTATTTGTTCAAGTAAAGCAGTCTGAAGAGAATCATTTCCTTTTGCAAGAAAACCAAAATTCATAGGAATATCATCAACTGATTCGATCATTCTATGAATATTCCATTTTCCTGGAGTACAAGTGGTAGCATTTGTTCCATCAGCGGGACCCGTTCCCCCACCAATCATTGTGGTTGTACCATTACATATCGCATGCATTGCTTGCTGTGGAGAAATAAAATGAACATGTGAATCAATTGTTCCGGGAGTACAAATTGTGTGTTCACCTGCAATTATCTCAGTGTTTGAAGAAATTACAAAATCAACGTTATCCATAGTGTTAGGATTTCCTGCGTTTCCAATACCGAAAATTTTTCCATCCTTTATTCCAATGTCTGCTTTGATTATTCCCAAAATAGGATCCATTACAATTGCATTGGTAATAACAAGATCAACTGACTCTGCTCTGGACACTCCACTTGCTTGACATTGTCCATCCCGAATGCTTTTTCCACCACCAAATACAGCCTCATCCCCATATTTGATCAAGTCTTTTTCAATCTCGATAATCAAATCGGTATCTGCCAAGCGAACACGATCCCCCACCGTTGGCCCGAAAAGATCAACGTAAGTTTTTCGCGGGATGGTTAGAGTCATTCCGTCATCCCTTTGAAGTCTTTTTCTACTGCTGCTTTGAACGCATCATCTCGATTTTCTTTTAGATTTCCATTAACCAAACCACTAAATCCATAGACGATTTTTTTGCCTCCAAATTCTGTTAGATTGATTTCTTTTGTTTCTCCTGGCTCAAATCTTATCGACGTTCCTGCAGGAATATTTAGGTGGCATCCATACGATTTTTGTCTTGGAAATTCAAGGGATTTGTTGACTTCAAAAAAGTGTGTGTGCGATCCTACTTGAATAGGTCTATCTCCAGTGTTTCTAACACTAATTGAAATGGTAGATTTTCCAACATTTGCAGTTATTGCTTCATTTGATAGAAAATATTCTCCTGGAATCATATTTCTCACACAATTGGGTCATGAACAGTAACTAGTTTAGTTCCATCCTCAAAGGTAGCTTCTACTTGAATTGAATGAATAAGATCTGCTACCCCTGGCAACACATCATTTTTTGTCAAAACATTTTTTCCGGAACTCATTAATTCTGGCACAGTTTTACCATCTCTTGCACCCTCTAAAATATGATCAGCAAGAATAGCTACTGCCTCTGGATGATTTAGTTTCAATCCACGTTTTTGTCTTCTTCTAGCAAGTTCGGAGGTAACAAAAACATTTAGCTTTTCTAATTCTCTAGGAGTAAGCATCATTGCACTTGATAATCTTCTGTGGTATTTAATAATTAAAAAGTTAGTAATTACCAAAAAAAGTATAACTTTATCAAAATACAAAGTTACCTGTGTTAAAAGTCACTTCTCCAATTGGAAATATTTTTTTTGATAAAGAATTTGAAGATCTAAAAAAGGAAAATTTTGAAAAGCTTAGGGTTTCAAGGATGGAATTAGAAAAAAGAATTTTGAGAAGAAAAACTGATCGTGGAACAGATGTGGGGTGGAATTTAGCTCCAGGTGTAAAACTTCGTCATGGTGATATATTCCAAAATGAAGGAAAAAAAATTGTTCTAGATCAAACACCAGAAAAGGTAATTTCGATAAAAATTAAACCTAATACTATTCCTACTTTTATGGTTCTTTTGGGCCATGTCATTGGGAATAGGCATCGACCTGTGAGTATTCAAGGTGATGAAATTTTATTTCCTATTCAGGCAGACTCAGAACTGGAGATATTTACAAAGTTATTTGATGGGATACTTGGCCAAATAGATATGACCCTAAAAGAACAAGTATTTTTCCCAACAACAGGGACTGATTTCCATGAGCATTGATAAGATCCAGCAGGAGTTGGGCGTAATGCAGTTATCTGACTCCTTTTTCCCTACAGGTATTTTTACTACTTCTAACGGACTGGAATTTCTCTTCAAAGAAAAAAAAATCCATGGAACACTAGATCTAATTGATCTTATTAAAATAAACATTATACAGCAAATAGGACCGACAGATTGTGTAGCCCTTGCAAACACTATAGATAGTGCAAATAAAAAGAATTTTAATAAAATTATCGACGCAGACAAGCTTGTTTTTGCAATTAAATCAATTAAAGAAATCCGAAATGCATCGGTAAGATCAGGTGTTCAATTAATCAAATGTGTGTCAGAATTTATTAAAGATGATAAAATTTTAGATCAATACAAAGATGGAATTACAAACCAAAAAATCCATGGAGTGTTTCCTGTAGCATATGGAATTTGCTGTAATTCATTAAATATAAAAAAAGAAAAAGGAATGGCCATGATGTTGTATGGTTTTAGTGTTGGCGTTATTGGCGCAGCGTTACGACTAGGATTAATCCAACATATGGAAAGTCAAAAAATAATTCACAGTATCAAACCAACCATCAGTAAGACTGTAAGGGGTTATTCCAATACTCCTCTTTTGGAAATGTGGCAGTTTGCTCCACAGATGGATCTTTTTCAGATGTCACATGAAAAGATGGACTCTAAAATGTTTATAACATAAAAATTTAAAATTTTAACATGAATCATATTCCTAGAATTGGAATTGGAGGACCAGTTGGTTCTGGAAAAAGCATGCTCATTGAACGATTGGTTCCAATTTTGGCTGCAAAGGGATACAGTGTAAGCATTATCTCAAATGATGTGATTTCTAAAGAAGATGCAAATAGGATGAGGACAAATTTAGCCACAAAAAAGGGGTTACTTCCTGAAAATTTAGTAATTGGCCTTGCTACAGGGGGCTGCCCACACACTGCTATTAGAGAGGATCCATCCATGAACCTTTCGGTAATAGAAGAAATGGAATTTAAACACCCTCACCTTGATCTAATAATTATTGAAAGTGGTGGAGACAACATTACCACCACGTTCAGTCCAATTCTTGCAGATTATTTTATTTACATAATTGATGTAGCAGGAGGAGACAAATATCCTAGAAAAGGTGGATTGGGAATCGAAAGTTGTGATCTTTTAGTAATTAACAAAATTGATCTTGCGATGATGGTAGGCGCAGATCTTGGAATAATGAAAACAGATGCAGAAGCTATTAGAAAGGAAAAACCGTTTGTGTTCATAAACTGTAAAACTGATGAGGGAGTCATGAATGTAGCTGAACATATCATCCATGACGTTTTGCTTGATTCTGCTCCAAAATCGGTGATTACACCAAAGGTATGATTCTTGAATAGGCATGATTCTTTTAATCCAATTGACAGACCTAAAGAAATTCTAGATTATGATTCCAAAGTAAACCAATTGGGTGTAGGAAAATCAGGCAAAGTTGGTATCCTGGACTTGGAATTTCAAATGAATAATTTAGGTAAAACAATAGTTACCAAACAATATTTTCAAACCCCATTACAAATCCAACGTGCGCTATATCTTGAAAACTCATTGCCAGAAATGGCTTATCTTTTTGTTGTTTCACCATCAGGGGGAATTTTGCAAGGAGATAGATACCAAATAGATGTTTTATTAAAAAACAAAGCAATCGCACACATTACCACTCAAGGAGCCACTAGGATTTACAGTATGAACTCAAATTATGCATCAAATATTTTGAACATTACCACTGAAGAGAATTGTTATCTTGAATATATTCCTGATCAAATAATTCCATACAAAAATTCTAGATATTATCAAGAGGTGAATCTTAATGTTCATGAAAACTCTACTTTAATTTATTCAGAAATTTTGACTCCAGGCAGAGTTGCTATGGGTGAATCTTTAGAATATGATATTTGTTATCTAAAAACACATTGTAAGAACCAGGATGAGAAAATTCGATTTTTAGAAAATACAAAAATAGAACCAAAAAAGCAGAGATTAAAAGATTTTGGGGTATTTGGAGATTTTGAAATAGTATCAACAGTTTACATCTTGACCAGAAAGGAAAATGTTTCGGATCTTGAAAATTCTATAATTGAGAGAATTCGAGAAATAAAAGATATTTCATTTGGAACCTCTATTCTTCCGAACGAATCTGGGATAATAATTCGAATTTTAGCAAATAAAACAGAAAAAATTTTTGAGATGATTTTTAGTACACTTGAAATCACTAGGAAGAAAGTTCTTGGGGCATCATTTAGCCAAATGAGAAAAAATTAGAACTATTAGAGTACTCTGATATATGGTAATTTTTTAAGAAAGAAATTTGTTTAAAATAAATTTTATTTTTTTAATTTTGAAATCAAACCTGCATAGATAAATGGTAAAATTGTTGTAACTTCAGCATGAAGTGTTGTTTGTTTTGCCTTTTGTGTTACTTTTCCCCAAGAAATAGCTTCTTTAACCAACGCTCCACTTAGACTTCCATCGAACTCTTGGGCGGTAGTAATATAGAATGCATAGTCTAACCCTTCCCTATATTGATTCCACCATAGAGTGTGGTGCTTTGAAATCCCCCCACCAATCATAAAAGCTCCTGATTTTTTAGCTTTGAAAATTAATCCAGAAATTAGATCTGCATCACCAATCATGTTTAATTTAAAATCATGATGTTTTTGAGTGAACAACCAAATCTGACTTCCTACAGCGCCATCCATAATTCCAGGAACTATTACTTTGACATCATTTTTGTAGGCCCAATAAAGAAAAGAATCTTCTCCTAAATGCTTTCCAATCATTTTGCAAATTTCAGCAGTTGTCATCTCTTTTTTCCCACTTTGATATTCCTCTTCCAAAAAGGACTGCATCTTTTCTTCAATGATCGGTCCGTAACTTTCCATAGGTACCAACACATTGCCTAATCGGTGAATGTTTTGGTCCATTAATTCTTGGTCGTCCATCGTAAAGGAACCTTCTTTGTAATGAGAAAAATGTCGTGCAATGTCATGGTCCAATGCCCCACAGGTTGTGATGGCAACATCGAACCACTTATTTTTGATCATATTTTTTATTATCCCTCTAACCCCTGTTGAAACTACAGCCGCAACAAAGGAGACAAATTTGAGACACTGGTCATCTTTGATCATCTCTGTTAAAATCTCTAATCCTCCTGAGAGATTAACTGATTCAAATCCACCTGATTGAGATAATTCTTCAAATATTTTCTCAATTGTTGTGTCAGAATCAATCTCAATATCCTTAACGGGACGACCAGGTTTTATCATGAATTTTTTCGTTGATTTCGAGTATAAATTTCTGCCTAGCATTACTTTGACAAATTCTCAGTTCTAATTTTTATTCTCATAGGGGATTAA
>JBFIPZ010000045.1:0-6819 GCA_041609855.1 Nitrosopumilaceae archaeon
CATTTTCTAATGTTTGCAAATCAGGAACCACAATATCGATTTTCAATTTTTTATATTCTATTTTTCTTTGACTCGGAAGCATTACGCTAGTAAGCATATAGTGTAAAATTCCGGTAGCAAGAACACTAAGACTTTCTTCTTTTGTATCCATTAACGCGACTTTAAAATAACAATTTTCTAAAATCTCGCTTATTATTTTATCAAATTCTTTTTGAGATAATAAATCTTGAAATCGTTTTTCTGATTTTTTAATATAACTAAAAAGATAATCTTTAACTGGATGATTTTCCTTTTTCATAAATTATTCGTTGAAAACATATCTTCTTTCGCCTCTTGATTCCTTACTTGTATTTACATTAACCAGTATGAATTCTTGTTTTGGGTTAAGCATTGATTCTTCAGGACTTAATTTGCTTTCATGAATTCTCTCGTATTCATTTAAGGTTAACTTTCTTCTTGGTCCTAGCTCTGCCTCTAAATTCATTGATTTGACAATTTCCTCATATTCTGGCTGAATTACTCCACTAAACACCATCGCACTGGCACCACTCCCATAGGATCCAAACCCCACTCGCTTTCCATTAAGATTTATCCCCTTTTGATATTCAAATTCAAGACTACTTCTAAACCCTAGGTAAAGCGATGCTGTATACAAATTCCCAATCATCTTGGAGGCAATAAGAGAACTTGCTAGTTTTGCCTCATACACTTCCTGAAATTCAGGTGTTTTTGTAAATAATTTTGTAAATTCATGATCCTTTGCCATATATTCTTGGTCTCCCAAAACCGATTCAATAGTTCCTCGAGGGTCTTTTGGTATTGGTTCTTCTATTCCAATTTCTTGAATTATTTTTCTCCATCTTGGAAGTTGCCGCCACTCATGTCGTACCAAGTATGCAAGTGCTTTTTTACCCATGTTGCTATATGGCAAATGCATGTGAATGTAGTCCATGTGGTCTAGAATAGTTTCACCTGGTTCAAGTTTAATAAGTCCCGTTGAAATGGCTTTTTTCTTATAAATTTCTAGGGCTTTTCTTACTTGTATCATATAGAGTAAATTGGAGTATTGTCCATGAACAATCGGCGTTTCTTTTCCAAATGGTCGATAAAAATCATATTCATCTTTTATGGACGTTGCAGTCACCTTTGGGTCAAATTCTAATAGTCTTGGTTTATCATTGAGCAACATTGCAACTGCACCAGCTCCCTGAGTCATCTCTCCACTACTTCCCATATCGTATTTTGCTATATCAGAAACAACTACTAGGGCAGCCTTTCCTTCTGCCTCTCCTGCTCTAATCCAATTAGTATTGTCATACAACGCATACGATCCACTAACACAAGCAAATTTTGTTTCAACTCCACCACAATGCTCAAACGCACCTTGTCCATAAATTTGCTCAAGCATTCCAATAACATAAGAGTTCATTGCTTTTGATTCATCAAATGAAGATTCTGTTGACACATAAAGTCGTCCAATGTCTTCAGGAGATAATTTGTTATTTTTCATAATAGAAAGACAGGCATTTGAGGCAAGACAAGCTGGATCTTGATTAGTGTCAACAATTGCCATTTGAGATACTCCTAGTCCTTTTTGTAATTTGTCAGGATCTAAACCTCGCGCTTTTGCAAAATCAGATGCATCCACATACAGTCTTGGTATGTAAATAGCAATATCGTCAATACCTGCTGCCATAAGCTTGCCTCCTTGGGTTCTCATATAAGGATTAACTCTGATAAAGTTTAGCTCAAAAACAGAGAGATTCAAAGAATTTATGCCTAAATATTTAAAAAGGTGAATTGATTTTAGCCGATCTAATTACCCCATTTCCCACATTCGTGTTTACTCACAAATTTATTCCATTTTTAGGATTTCTGATTATGAGAGTTTTTCATATTCTGAATCAAAAATTTGTTTAAATTGATCAAAAGATTTGGCACCAATTAGTTTGGTTATATTGTTGTCTGGCCCAATCACAAAAAAAGCTGGAGTTCCAGTTATTCCTAAATCTCGAGCATTTTTACTACTTTCGGTAATTATTTGAGAGTGTTTTGCCTCAATCATACAATCTGACCATTCATCAATGTCTAGTTCTATTTCTTGGGCAAATCTCAACAAGTTAACCGAAGAAGCCCAACCGTTATTTTCTCCCGTCCAATTATTGTAAAGAATATCATGATATTGCCAAAATTTTCCTTGATCGTTTGCACAATGAGCTCCATGAGCTGCATTTATAGAATCAGGACCAATAATGGTGAAATCTTTGAAAATCATTTTTACTTTTCCATTATTGATGTAATTTTCTAACAAAAGATGTTCTGTGTTGTGAAAATGTACATTACAAAAATGACATTGATAATCACCAAATTCAATTAGAGTTATTGGAGCATTCACATCTCCACGAATGGGAGATCCATTTGAAGTAATTGTAGATAAAATTACATTAGGGACAATTGAGTTTGAGGGGCTTGTAGTAGATTCGAAAAAAAGTTCTGGTTCATTGTTTATTGAATTAAAAATTAAAAATGAAACTATAATTGTAGCTGAGGCTATGCCTGCACCCAAGACTAGAGACGGTCCATGAATCAATATTTCGGTTTTTGCTGGTGCACATTTAGGTTTTTGTAAATTAAACGATTTCTAAAATTTTAAAAATCTTAAAAATTAAAAATTATTTATTTTTTAAATTTTTGTAAAATGCCTTAAACCTTTTTTTATGATTATGCCCTAGAAATTTTTATTCAACTTTTAATCTAACTGTTTTTCACTTCCGCCAATTCTTATAAATTCTATTTATAAGATTCGAATTATGTTCAATTCAACCACACAGCAGTATTTATGCAAATTATAAAGAAAAAGGGTAGCATTGACTACTAAGCCCCCAGTTTTGATTGTAGAGGATATCCCTGCCGTTACGATGTTACTGAAGAGCTTTTTAGAAAAACTGGATTACAGAGATATTCATTCCTGCGATAATGGCTATACTGCAGTAAAAGAATTTAAAAAACTGTTCAAAGCAAATACCCCGCCTATAGTCCTTTTAGATTACATGCTTCCTGATATGGATTGCAGATCAGTTTTAACTCAAATTCTAGACATACAACCTAATGCACGTGTAATTTTAGAAACAGCGACCGAAAAAGAAGATGAAGGGGTAAAGGAGCTAATTCGTCTTGGAATTTACCAATATTTGGAAAAACCGATACGATTTGAGAGTCTAAAAAATACCTTTGAAACTATTGAAAAAGAAGATTTCTTTTTCCAAAAGGAATCAGAACAACTTAAGATGTTAGAAAATGCAGAGGAAGAAGTAAAAACAAAGGTAATAGATAGAGTTGATTTTATTTTAAATTCATCAAAACAAGTTAGCCTAAATTTAATTGAACAAATGATTGGTTTCTCAGATGAAACCATTAGGTTACATCTTAACGAATTAGAAAGAGAAGGAAAAATTGTTAATTTGGGAGAGAGAAAAGAAGTTGCCTGTAACAAATGTAATTCAGTCAAGACCACCCAAATATTTTCATGCCCTTCTTGTAACAGCTCTCACTTTAGATTAGGAAAATTAATTGAGCATTACAACTGTGGTAATGTTTCTGAAGAAAGAACATATCTTCAAGATAAATGTCCTAGTTGTAACAAAGAAATTGTTGCGTTGGGTGTAGATTATAGAATTTTGCCAAATCATTACATATGCAATAATTGTAGTGATGTGTTTTCCCAACTAGATTCAGAATATTTATGTTTGAAATGCGAAAATAAATTTAATCTAGAAGAAGTAAATTGGCAAAGTAGCTGTAACTACAAGCTCGCAGTAGTATAATCAAAGGATAAACAGAATCATGTTTAATCCAAAACAAAAACAAAAATTTGAATCCAAAGAGTTTGTTAATTCAAAAAGTCCTACCGCGTCATGTGATCCTGAATATATCGAAAAAATGAAAAGGATTAACCTCCAGCGCTCTAAAAAAGAAAAGAAAATCAGAACCGACCCAGTTCAAGTAATAATAACTGCGGCAATTTTCATTTTTCTCTCAGGTACTATTTATTTTATTTTAGGCCCAATTAGCGTAGTGGCAATGGGGTTGGGCGGTGGATTGGCAGTCTACCATATGTTTAATTCTCACCATAAAATGTTTTCACAAAATAAGGAAGGCAGGAAAGGCCCTTCAATCTTTTTGCTTATCTTAATAATTTCACCATTTGTAATGGGTGGATTGGTTGCCTATGAAGGAACTTCGTTGTTAGAGGCTCCAACAAGAGTAATTCTCCTTTCAGCAATGACAATTTCTTTTTGGACTACCATGTTATTTGTTCCAATGTCTGTTTTAAGTAAACATCGTGAAACTCTTCAACCAGATTTGAAAAATTATCCAAAGGTTTCTGTAATAGTTCCCGCATTTAATGAAGAAAAAGTTATTAAAAAAACTTTAGAGTCAATGATAGAAACTCAATATCCTCGAAAAGAAATTATTTTTGTAGATGATGGAAGTACCGATGGAACTCTTGAAATTGCAAATGAATTTAAAAATAAAATTAAAGTTTTACACAAAGACAATGGTGGAAAAGCTTCTGCATTAAACTATGGTCTTGTTTATGCAAAGGGTGAGATCATTGTTATTGTTGATGCAGATACCATAATTGGAAGAAATTCCATCAAAGAAATTGTAAAAGGATTTGAAGTGGATAAGCATGTAGCTGCCGTAGCAGGAAACATCAAAGTAAGGAATAGGGTAAATTGGATTACAAAATGCCAAGCCTTGGAATACCTAACTGGAATTCAAGTAATAAGAAGAGCTTTTGATACATTTGGATCAATTACTGTTGTCCCTGGGGCCCTAGGCGCATTTAAGAAATCATGTGTATCGGGTACTGGGTCTTATGGTAAGGAAACTATTGTGGAAGATTTTGATCAAACTATAAAACTTCTAAAAGCAGGGTTGATCACACAAGGCAGTGTAAAGGCAGTAGCATATACTGAGGCACCATCCACATTTAGTGATTTTAGAAAGCAAAGAAAAAGATGGTATCGGGGAAATATTCAGGTTTTAAAAAGACATTCAGACGCGCTAACAAACCCTCGATTTGGATATTTGCAAAAATTAGCATTGCCTTACCTTTTCCTAGGCATGATTATTACCCCAATTATCGGTTTTACAGCTCTTGCAAACGTAGTTCTTGGAGTTTTAGCAGGTGATGGTTGGTGGGTTTTAGAAGCAGCAGGAATTTTTACTGTTGTTCATTTTCTAATGTGTGCACTTGCGATTAGAATTGATAATGAAGATCCAAAATTATTACTTTATGCCGGATTTTTATTATTTGGATTTAAACAGATTGTGGACTTTTTATTACTCAAAGCTATTTTTGAACAATTAACCGGTAAAAAAGCTACGTGGACTAGCGCAAAGAGAATTGGTGATTAAAATGGAAAAATTTAAAATTTATAAAATGATTGTATTTGCTATAATTTTTTCATTGGTTATACCAATCACATCCGCATATTCAGAGGAGACAGAAAAACTAACAATTGAAATAAAATATACAAATGGTGATAGGATCGATTCGTACCAAACAAATTATGTAATATACCAAGATTCTGAAAAAATTCCATTTTTGGAAAAAAATTTAGATAGTAATCCCGAATCTGTCTACCTTCCAAAGGAACATAGGTACAAAGTTGAAGTTTTTGTAAATGGAATGTACTCTGAAGTAGGGTATGTAGATTTAAAAAATAATCCGGAAAAATTGGATATCAATATTCCTCTACCTGGAGGTTTAAAATTAAATGTATTTTATGAAGATGGAGAAAAACCAATCGATAATGCTAAAATATTGATAAAATCACAAAATGGGGAACAACAGAGAATAGGTACTACTAATCAGAATGGAGACACACTAAGATATTGGCTCCAATCAACAAGTAGGGTACAAGATCATTATACAGCTGAAGTATATTTTGAGGAAATTTTAATCGCTAGTGTTTCAAATATTAAGATTCAACAAGGTATTTCACAAAACCAAAAAATTGTTGTTCCTGTACCTGCCATAGTCGAAGAATTAATTACTTTCAGATTGTATGATGAGAATTCAAATCCAATCCTAAAAACAGATGGAAACTTTTCCGTGTTACTTGAAGGAAGAAATAACCTAAAGTTAGAAAATTATTTAACTGGAAATAAAGGAGAGATTTACTTTTCAAGTATTCCCTCTGGGATATATTCTACATCAGTTTTAAAAGACGGAGTAAAAGATCCTTCTTGGTCAGACACCAGATTTGCTATCATTGGGAACCAAAATAATTTTGATTTAGTTAAAATAAATTCCATGGCACCTGTACTTGAGCCTGTACTTGAGCCTGTACTTGAGCCTGTACTTGAGCCTGTACTTGAGCCTGTACTTGAGCCTGTACTTGAGCCTGTACTTGAGCCTGTACCTGAACCCGTGATTTACCACACATCCTCTAAAAATTACAAATTATCTTGCAACTGTGTTTCTTTTCGTTTAGATGGTGTCCAGGATTTTTGGTTGAATGATGTACAATTTGAATTAATAAACACTTTTGCCAAAAAAAACATGCCAGTTACTTTGGGTGTTATTATTGATTCGTTTGGAAATGATCCTTACCTTTATGATGTCGTATCTAAAAATATCAAAAAGGGCAAAATTGAAATTGCGAATCACGGACTCAACTCCAAACCTTTTACAATTTTTGATGAACAAAAACAAAATGTTATGTTACAAGAATCAACAAATAAAATTTATGAACTACTTAATGTATCGCCCTATATTTTCATCCCACCAGAAAATAGATTTAATGA
>JBFIPZ010000046.1:0-6746 GCA_041609855.1 Nitrosopumilaceae archaeon
ATAATCGATCAAAATATTATATTGAAAATTATGATTTTGAACGAGAAATAGATATTATGGCTCCACTTTATTCAGAAGATACAAGCCGACTTGCAAATATCCGTTTTAAGATAATGGAATCTCTTGAAGATAAAAAACTAATAGAGAGTTTACGAAAATTTAGAGATGTTAATTGAGGATAGGAAATTTGTCGAATGATAAAAAATGTATCATTTGTGGGTGTAAGGATCATAGGCTAATAGGATGCTCAAAGCATCTTGCAAAAAAATGTAGTTGTCATCAAAGTTAGCCGGCTTTACATTGGTTACAGGATTTCAAGTCAGAAAATTCTTTTTCTGCTGATGAAAGAGATGAAAACCATCGAAACTGGTAATTACTTCCCCGCTGTGTTTTCTCAATGAATTTGTTAGCATTTATTGTGGAACAATTTGTTGTGTGAATTATGCTTATGGAATCTTGAATCTCAACAATAAACCCAAAGTCTGATTCTAAAATCCTTGTAAATTCGTCAACATTGCCTATCTTGACCATCCTAACCCTTCTTTGTTTTTGGTCCTGATCTTAAATGAAAATTAAGACAGCATTTGCATTGAATTTTGACACATTCTTCTTCTGAAAAATGCCCGCAAATTCCACATTCACAGCTTGACATGAGTTATCTTATGTCTAATAAAATATAACATATTTGAATATGCTTTTTTCTGATTAAATAGTTAAGATAGTTTATTTCGATTTGGTTTTCTTTTGTTTGGTTTTTGATGCCTTTTTAGAAGATTTTTCTTTTAATTCCTGTTCCTCTTCGATTTTCTTATTCTCAACTACTTTGATTATTTCCTGAATCAATCCATCAAGGTCACTATCTGAAGCTGTCGGCTCCACGGCAGAGGCTATATCATTTATTGTATTTGAAATCTCAGTGCTTACCTGATCAAAGCTTTCTGGATCTTCATACGCTGCTGAATAAAGACTTTTTAGGTTATTTACTTGGTTTACAACTTGATCGGTTAGGGTAAGTCTGAAACTGGTCCCATTTACTTCGATTACTTTACTAATCATAGCTGAGGTTTTTTCCCGCCAGTTCTTAAAGGTTTTTTTAATTATTTTGTAGTCTTTTGATTGATCTTAATTTGAGCAAGAAATACTTAGAAATTAATGTAGTCCAGTGCTAGAGCGTCACTTATCAAAGAGGTATGTCTGGCACCAATTACATATCCATTTTTAATATCAACGGTTGGAACCCATCTATTTGTAGAGGTATAATGGCGTTTTTCAGTCAACTCTTTTTCGATCTCTTCTATGTTAAATTCCCCTTCTTCCACCTGTTGAGACTCTAAATGTTTTATTGTGATTAAAATTTTGTTTATTTTTACACGATCTCCAAATTTCCATTGATGTGGAGTTTGCTCATCGGATACCTCTAGTACTTTTATCTTCATTTGTTTTTTCCCAAATGCATCATGACTGATTAAAATGCGTTCATCTACAAATTCCTCAAAGCTCATGCATTTGGTATTAAAATTTCATTATTAAATAAGCATTCGGCTCTCTTGCGTATTGCTTTAAAAATTATTAAGAAAAGGGCGGTTTATAATCTTCCAGCTCCAACTCTACCCTTTTTCCACCCACTAACCCGTAGGTATTTCCTTCATAGGTACATACACAGTCAATAATTTCTTTATTTGAATCCCAGACTTTGTAAAATTCCCTTAATTTTCTACTCTCATATTGCCCAAGCCCAATTCTCTTTTTTGATAGAAATTTAAATGCTAAAATAACTTTCCTGGTTTCGTACAATTCAAAAGTATTGGTCCATTTTAGGCATCTTTGAATTTGATCATATGGAACTGGTAATGAATTTGTTGTCCCAGATTTTGCCTCAATGGTTATGATGGTACTGGTCTGTGTACTAATAACCAAAATATCTGGTAAAGCTACACTAGGAGATCCTAACCGAAATGCCTTCCAATTTTCAAGCGAATTAAATCTTTTAACGAGTGTATCCTCCCAATGATACCCACGATGTCTACGAGTTCTGGCGATTTTTTTTGTATCTTTTTTTAATAATTTTTTATTTTTACTACTAACTGGTTTTTCTAATAGTGATATTTTTTGCTTGGAATTTTTATGCAATGACAAATTTAATCAATATAGGTTTAGTAATCAAGGTAATTACATAATAACTCAACATTATTTTATGAACAACGAACTTTACTCTACTGATCCTCTAAGGATGTCAGTTCAAAGGAATATTTTCCATTATTAGCATGAAATTTTTCAATCTTTACCTTTTGACCAATTCTAGGGTTTTTTTGATTTTTTAAAGCCCCAATTATCCGAACATCTTTTTCAAATTCTGCTACACAAAATACCGAATCCCCCTTTTTTGAAAATTCAAGAATCTTTCCAATTTTTGAGGATGGTCTAAAATCAACATTGCCAAAACACCTATCACAAAATTCACTTGGTGGCCAAATGATTTTTTTACACTTAATACATTCTCCTACAACAAAAACTCCTTTTTCTAATTCTGATTGAAAATTCATGATTCTAAAATTAAAACAGTAGATGAAGTTGCAGCAGCTGACATATTTTGAACTAGGCCACGGCTTGGGTTTTTTATTTGGCGCCTATCTGCCTTTCCTTGTAATTGCCTAACCACCTCGTTGGTTTGAGCAACTCCAGTTGCGCCAAGAGGATGCCCTGAACCTAACAACCCTCCTCGTGGATTAACCGTGTTATCGTCAGTTTCAAAGAGATTTCTGCAATACTTTGCGCCGGCTCCTTTTTCTGTCAAATTTAACGCCTCCAAGGCCATGGGCTCACAAACAGAAAAGGCATCATGGAGTTCAACCAGATCAATTTCTGTTGGGTTTGTTTTTGCCATGGCATATGCAGTTTTTGCTGCTGTTTTTATTGATTCCATACTAGAAAAGTCTGGACTTTTTGTAAAACCTGCTGAAAGTGTTTTTTGCCCGATGCCACTTATCCAAACTGGTCTGTCTGTAAATTCAGAGGCTCTTTCCTCATTTGCTAATAAAATTGCAGAGGCCCCAGTACAGGGATAAGAACAGTCTAAAATTTTCAGATCATCCGTGATTTTTTTAGAGTTTAAAATCTCTTGCACTGTAAATGATTTTTTAGAGTATGCGTAAGGATTTAGCTGTGCGTTTTTGTGATTTTTTGCAGAAACTATTGCTAAATCTTCATCTGAAATTCCATATTCTCTTTTATAGGAATTTGTAAAAATAGAGGCCCAATAAACTGGATGTTTGAATTCGCCCCGCGATTTGTCCCACTCTAAAATCTGTCCTGGATTATCAAACCTGTCGGCTCCCACGATTAATACAACATCACAAATCCCAGCTGCAATGTGTGAAAAACCAGAAACGATGGCATTAGTTCCAGAATTACAAAGACTCTCAATTGTGTGTGAAACTTTGGGTTGAATTCCAGAAAGTTCTGATAAAATTGCTGCAAGATACTTTGAGTTATCATTGGTTGAAACCAACACGGCTTCGATATCTTTTTGCGATACGTTCTGATTATTATCAAATAGATCTTTTGTGGCTTGGAGTAGAATTTTTTCAATCGGTAAATCGTCTCGGGAGAATGTAGTATTCCCACATGCCACTGCTGCTACTTTATTCAAAATCGCCACCTTTGAATACTGAGGTTAGAAGATCAAATGATTCTACCACATTTCCTATTGGATTAAACTGCAAAATGGGCAAATCAAGACCCGTATCGCTGAATCGCTTTATCTGATTTTTGCATTCTTGAGCGTTTCCGCATACTGTTAGTGAATCTAGCATTTTTTCTGTGACAAATTGATGATTCGATTCTAATCCTGATTTTTGATATTCTGAGTAGATGTCTTGTGTTTCTCTTGCAAAGCCGTTATTTGCTAAAAAATTTCTGTAAATCTCACCTACTGAGACATAAAATGCCAGTGTTTTTTTTGCTTTTTCTCTTGCCTCTTCTGAATTCTCTGAAATACACGTTATTAGTTGGCAAGAAACATCTATCTTTTTTTTTGATTGCATTTTTTGTATTGTAGTTTTTAATTCATTCAATGGTCGAAGATAAAAAATCACTCCATCGGAGACCTTCCAAGTAAGATCTACCATTTTTTTGTTTACTGCGGCAAGGTAGATGGGAATTGTGCTTCGTCGGGGTTTTATTAGTAGTGAAAAATCTCTTAATTTGAAAAATCTTCCATCAAAATTAATTTTCTTTCCGGATAATACCAGTCTGATTATTTTTACATATTCTTCCATTCTAGATATTGGATTTTGAAAATTTGACCCATGAAAATTCTCTACGATTGGTTTACTACTTGCCCCTAATCCTAAAACCAGCCTTCCCTCTGAAAGTGTATCTATGGTGGCAGCCCCCATTGCAAGAAGCGCTGGACTCCTTGAGTAAATATTGATAATTGATGATCCTATTTTTGATACCTGAACTTTTTGAGATACTGCACTGAGCATCGAAAAATTTTCCATTCCCCATGTCTCTGGTATCCAGATAGTATCGGGTTGGAATTTTGATAACTTTTGTGCACACTCTAACACTTGGTCTATAGTTAAGAGGGACCCAAGACTATACCCTAATCGCATATTTTCTATTAGCTGTATGTATATTCTAGTTTAACTGTTTTAGCAAGTGGTAAATTTTCATTGAGGTCGACTATTATGAGAAAATCCCGGATTATTAATTATGAGTGAATTTCAAGCCCAAAATATTGCGCCTGAAAAGGAATTTTGGAGTCATGCCACAAAGTATGCTACTTCAAAAAAAGAGGATGAACCCTTTGTAAATGAGATGGCATACATGATGGTAACCCTTCATAGAACAGGTGCTTAAAAAAACCCAAAAATTTATTTTATTATTTTTCCTAGGTCTCTTGAGCATTCCTCAAGATCCTTAAAGGAATCTATTGAATACCAAATTACACCCTTAAATTTAATGTTGAAAAGTTTTTTTGCTTTGGCATATTTTGGAAAAACAGTATTTTCAATTTGCCCCTTTTGAGGCAGGTCTTTTAAAATTAACTTTGAAAGGTGGTAAATTCCGGCATTCATCCATAAATCATTGATGTCTTTTTTCTCTTTAAATTGAACAATCTTGTCATCGGCTACCTCGACGATCCCGTATCTTGTCTTTAGTGGAATAATTGCTATAGAATTTAATTTTGATTGTAATTTTCTGATATCAATATTGGTAATAACATCACCATTTATCACAAGAAACGATTTTTCTTTTATTAATTTAGAAGCTTTTTTTATGGCTCCCCCTGTACCAAGAGCCGTTTTTTCAATGGAATAACTTATCTTTACTCCCAGATTATTTTTGGCTTTGAAAAAATTCTCGATTTGTTCAGTTTTGTAACCTGTACAAATAATAAATTCTTTAATCCCAAATCTCTTAAGATATCTAATCTGTAATTCGATTATTGGAATATTGTTTATTGGTACAAGTGGTTTTGGGACATAATCTGTAACAGGTTTTAATCTAGTCCCTCTTCCACCTGCAAGGATAATTGCCTTCATAAACAATCAGCCATATTTTTATCATTCATACCTATCGATTGAATCTTGTTTTCTTTTATCAATTTTTCCTAGTGTTATCCAATTCCCTTTAGCAAATCATCAAAGAAGCTCAATCCGAAATAGTAACCAACAATAATTATGCCGGTGCTCCAAACACAGGAACCTAGAAATGTGTAAAGAAGAAATTTTGTGGGCCTCATCTTTAAAAGCCCTGCAGGAATTGAGATCATCTCCCTCATCACAGGTACCATTCTGCCAAGAAATACTGCCTTGTCTCCATGTCTTTCGAACCATAATTCTACTTTTTCGAGCTTTTCTTCGGTAATCCTGATTTTTTTAAGCAGTCTTAACATAACTGTTCTACCTACTTTCCATGCAACAAGATAGATTACAGTTGAACCAATTGTTGCCCCTGTACCACCTAAAATTCCCATTATTATTACATTAAACAAACTAAGGTTGCTTTGTGCTGCAAGATATCCTGCAAGCGGAAAAATTGCAAGAGTTGGGATTGGGGGGAAAACTGTTTCAATTAATGCTGCTAAAAATACTCCAAGATAAAGATGCTCAGAGACTAAATCAGTAACCACTTGAATAAAAGACTCGATTGCATTCACACTAATTATTTCTCAGTTAGATAGTAGTGGAGTTCAGTATAGCATTCTTTACAATATTGTTCTTCTTTAGTATGCTCACAATCATAGGTTTTGTTTACCTCTGCATTGCATTGGAAGCAAAATGGCATAAAATTTGGTGGAACTACTACTTTTTGAACTTTATAGCTCCAAGCGCTACAATAAAGGCCCCAAAACCTAAAAGAACTGCCGACATTGCTACAGGATCGCGTTCAGTTGTACTAGGCTCTGCCATGAGAATCCCTACGATTCCTCCTATAACTATCAAGACTCCACTAATAACCAATAAAATCACTAGTGGATGCGATGCTTCTTTTCTTGAAATAAAAAACGCAATTATTGGTAAAATCATCGCAGGTGCTCCCAATCCAAGACCTCTAGTCATATGATCCCAAGGAAGAAAGCCATTGTCTTGACCTTGTGCCACTGCTACGTCAGCTCCATAAATTACCAAAAGACCAATAGATATCCCCGCCAAAATAAGTGATATTTTTAATGCCATTAAACGGGACGTTTTTTATGTGATTAATAAACGTATTAGGAAATTTCTTTTTTTTGATTA
>JBFIPZ010000047.1:0-6734 GCA_041609855.1 Nitrosopumilaceae archaeon
AGCACACAACAGCAGATGGAAATCTAAATTCTGAAATTGAATCTCTGATAAAAATTAAAAGTAAAATGAATACCAATGCGATGTTTGTTTGGAGATATGCAACAGGAATTGGAGAAACCAAAGACAAACCACAAATAAAAACAGGCTGGATTTTAGAAGGATAAAATTTGATTACGGGTTTATTACTGCTCGACCAATAATTTTTCGAGCTTTAAGATCATCCAAGGCAGTATTGGCCTCATCAAGAGAATATCTTTTGGAAATCACTGGTTTAATTACACCTTTTTTTGCAAGTTCTATCAATTCAACCATGTCATTATAGTTTCCAGTGTAAGCACCTTGAATAGTAATAGATTTGAGAGGAATTGTTACAAGAGACAGTTCTATAGACCCCCCAAATAACCCAACAAGAACTAGGTTTCCTCGTTTTCGTAAAACCGTCAGTGCTAATTTTACAGTTTGAGGTGCATTTACAAAATCAATTACACTGTCAGGTCCTTTCCCGTTACAAATAGAGATTATTTTTTCTGAGGCACTTCCGCCTCCAGAAGATATTGACCCAGTAACACTAGTATTAACAACAAAATCAGCTCCCATCTTTTTTGCAGTTTCAAATTTCTTGTCATCATTATCAATGCAAATGATTTTTGCTTTTGATATGGCTTTGGCAATTTGTATTGCCATCAAACCCAACCCCCCAGCACCAATTATCAGTAGATATTCAGGAGAATTTACAATTGCTTTTTTGACTGCATTGTATGCAGTTAGTCCAGAACAAGCCAAAGAAGTTGCCGAGTCCAGCTCAACACCATCAAGTTTTGCCAAATATTTAGAATTGGGAATTAAAGCATAATCTGAATACCCACCGTCTTGAAAAACACCCATAGATTTAGGAGTATCACAAAGATTTTCATTTCCTACTTTACATGCAGGACATTCTCCACAACCAATCCAAGGGAAAACTAAAACTTTATCTCCCTTTGAAAATTCCGAAACCTCATTACCTATTTCTTCAACTATTCCTGCAATCTCGTGTCCGGGAGTTACAGGGTATTTTACTCCTCTATCAGTTACTTTCATAAATTGACCATCGCCTAGATCATATCCTCCTTCCCAAAGGTGTAAATCGCTATGGCAAACCCCAACAGATTTTACCTTTACTATAACCTGATTTCCATATGGTTTGGGTGTCTCTGATTCAGAAACTGCCAGTGGTTCGTTAGGACCAGTAATTCTAGCTGATTTCATTGAGGGTTTTTTTCTACTTGACAATATAAGAGTTGACTGGAAATGAGAAAAAAATAGAGCGTCTAGATATTATGGAATAAAAAATTAAAACATTTGTGAGTGAGGAAGGAAAGCCAATTAGTATTTCTCAAGAACCAGTAAGTATTCTTTTTAATCCCAATTCAGTTGTTAAAAAAGATGTTTGGGATATTGATCTTATCGAAATTCTTAATTTATTAATTAGAATCCTAGAAAAAACGGAGAAAAAGGACCTAAGAATTGCAGGAATGGCAGCCTTATCATCGTCTCTAATTTACAGAATGAAGGTAGAAAGTATTTTTGCTTTGCAAAGGGCTGCAATGGAAAAGAAACCAATTCATCAAAGGACAGATATTGACATTGAATTGATTGATATTCCCTACCGACATGAATCCACATATCCGGTATCTCTAGATGATCTTTTAGGACTACTTCAAAATTTAATTGGCTCTATTGCAAATCCTCAATCCAGAAGAAATAGACAAATCGATATAGAACCCATAGAACCACCTGACTTTCAAGAATATTTTATTTCACTTGAAAATATCATCGGAAAATATGAAGACCTAATAATTCGAAAGATTTCAAATCAAGGGTTTGGGATGCTCCAAGACATTATTTCAGAACTGGATGTAATTGACTCTATTAGATGTTTTTTTGCAATTTTGTTTTTGGCCAGAGATGAAAAAATAGATATCGAGCAAATCGAGGACGATATCAAGGTCACAATAATAAACCAAGATTCAACAAAATGATCAAAAATGGGAAATGAATTTCTTAAAGTAGACTTTGTATTGGAGATGATATGATTGACCAAAATTGAAAATGAAGATGAGGCAACTGCCCGAATTGAGGCTGCATTATACTCTGCAGGGAGACCCTTAAAAATTGAAGAGCTAATCAGGGCATCAGGCACAGAATCGCGAACGAAAACATACAATATTCTCAATAATTTGATGAAAAAATCCAGGTCAGCCTTCAAGGCCCTAGAAATAATCACACTTCCAGATGGATCATATGTTTTTCAGTTAAAACCAGAATACAGTTCCACTGTAAAAAAATATGCTTCAAAACCAGTTTTGCCTAGAGCTACATTAAAGACATTATCATATATTGCATACATGCAACCCATATCATCCAAACAGCTAGTTGAAACAAGAGGATCAGGAGTGTACTCCCATCTTAAGGAATTAAAGCAACTAGATTTTATTAATCACCAAAATGTAGGAAGGTTGAGAATTTTTACTACAACCGAGAAGTTCCAAAAATATTTTGGGATTCAGGGAGATGTAGAAAACCTTAAACAAAAACTATTTTCAAAAATTCGAAAAACAGCGCAAACGAAAACAATTTCAAAAACCCAAGTAATTCCAGAACTAGCCTAGGAAATTTTTTTCATGGGCAAACGGTTGCGTTTTGTATAAATTAGAGTAATTTCAAGATTTTTCGTGAGAAAATCAGTAGAAAATCTTGCAACAAGTAAAATCACCGGCGGTAGAAGACATCCATTAAGAATTCGGAGGAAATATGAAACGGATAGGTTTCCAAACGAACCAGTTAACGGGGCACAAATTACAGTTACAAGACATGTAAGAGGTAAAAACACAAAAACAGCTTTGAAAGCAATTGATTTTGTTAATTTAGCAACCAATGACGCTAAAGTAAAAAAGACTAAAATTCTCAAAGTTTTAGAAAATGCAACAAACAATGATTACCAAAGACGAGGTATTATTACAAAGGGTGCAATATTAGAAACTGCGGAAGGAAAGTGCAGAGTTGTTTCAAGACCCGGACAGTCCGGAACAGTTAGTGCAGTTTTAATAAAGTGATATAATGAAAGATTACGAACATGTCGTAATCTGGTTGGATTATTTCAATAAGACATTGCCAAGATCTAAAGGAAGAAGACTAGAAAAAGAAAAATGTATTTTTGACCCATCCTTAAAAGAATTAACAGAAGCTGCACAAGCTGCAGGTTTTGAGATTAAAGAGACTGAAGAAAAAGTAAGGTACCCTAGAAGACCATATGTACGGTCTGGATACATTGTTTTGCCAAAAGGATCCCCCAAGACAAGTATTCTTAACAAAATTTCCCAAAAATTACTTTTGAAAAGGAAAAAACAATCCAAATAAGATCAAATCTAGCTGTTAGCTAAAGTATTGTTGACAGAAGTCTATGAAAAGAAAACGAACGTTATTTTTTTTAATTGCAGGAGGTAGGCGAAATCATGCACCTTGCCGCTAGTGGCAGAGTGATCATCCAACTATCAGGTGAATTATCTGAGGGGACGATTCTTTGTGACGAGAAAGGAACCAGGGTTGCAAAAGTAATGGAATTAATTGGTCCAGTAAAAAGACCATTTGCTTCAGCTACTCCATTAACCAATAACATCAAAAAATTTATTGGTAAAGCTGTTTTCGCCGTAGAAAGTTTTCCTGCTAAGAAAGAAAAATTTAGGAGAAGAAAAAAATGAACATTCTAGAACAACAAAGCTGTCCTGAATGTAGATCATCCTTAGTGGATGATATTCAGAATGGTGAAATAATCTGTTCTGGTTGTGGCGTAGTAGTCGCAGACCAAATAGCAGATTCTGGTCCAGAAACCAAAAGTTCGAATCTTGAAGACAAAATGAAGCTTGCAAGAGCAACGGGACAAACATCATACTCCCAGCACGATTTGGGAATTGCAACTGAGATTTCAATCAGTTCAAAAGACTTTAGTGGAAAATCAATAAACCATGAAGTTGCAAATCAAATGCACAATCTCAGAAAATGGCAACAAAGAGTTCGGGTGTCCTCACCAAGAGAGAGAAGATTAGCCAATGTTTTATCGAAAATGGGAGAAACATGTAATGGTTTGTCTCTTTCAAAAAATGTTTTGGAAACTGCCTCTCTCATTTATAGAAACTTGGATGGGCATATCGAGGTGAAAGGAAAATCAGTAGCAAGTATTACTGCAGCTACGATTTACATGGCATGTAAACAATGTCATGTGGTAAGATCACTTGAAGAAATTGTCCGAGGAATCTGCACATCAAAAGATGTAAAGTCCAAAACAAAACTTGCAGCAAAATACTATAGAACCATGGTAATGGAGATGGGTCAAATTACAGCCCCAATAGTTACTATGGACAAATACATCTCAAAGATTGCAAATTTGACCCAAACTGAGGTTAGAGTTGAAAGGCTAGCCTTAGAAATTGCCGAAAAAACCAAAGACAGTAGCATTACTGATGGAAAAGCACCAAATGGAATTGCTGCAGCATATCTTTATGTTGCCTCAGTTTTATTAGGCCAGAGCATCCTTCAGAGAGATGTTTCCAGTATTGCTGGCGTTACTGAGGTTACAATCAGAAATAGATGTAAAGAGATTCTAACATGCTATAAGCTCAAAATTGCTTTGAGACCATCACTGGCCAAAATTTAACCCCCCCCCCTTTTCATTTTATTAATTTTAGGTTAGGATTAGCTAAATTTCGTCGGTATTAAATATAGAAACCAAACAAAATGGAATATGGCAGTTTTAGAAATCAAAGACCTTCATGTTAAAAGAGAGGGAAAAGAAATTCTAAAAGGAGTTAATCTGAAAACTGGTCCTGGAGAAGTACATGCCATAATGGGACCCAACGGTTCTGGAAAGAGTACATTAGCTTATACTTTACTTGCACATCCAAAATACGAAGTCACACAAGGAGATATCCTGTTGGATGGTGAAAGCATCCTAGATTTAACAGCAGATGAACGTGCAAAAAAAGGATTGTTTCTTGGTTTTCAATATCCCACCGAAGTTTCAGGTGTAGGATTTTCCCATTTTCTTAGAACAGCTTACAATTCTCTTAGTAAAGCACTGCAAGGAGATGACCGGGAAGTGTTCATTACTGTTAGAGAATTCCAAAAATATCTAAAAGAAAATTTGAAAAAAGTTGGCTTGCAGGAAGAATTTCTCTCAAGGTATCTTAATGAAGGATTTTCAGGTGGGGAGAAAAAACGTGCAGAAGTTTTACAAATGGCTGTTCTAAAACCCAAAATTTCAATTTTAGATGAACCAGATTCAGGATTAGACATCGATGCTGTTCAATCGGTTGCCAAGGCAATAAGTGAAGTGGCAGGAAAAGATGCAACTATAATTATCATTACTCACTATGCAAGAATCCTAAAATTCCTAAAGAAACTTGATTTTGTTCATGTTTTTGCAAGAGGACAGATCTTAAAAACAGGCGATGCCTCACTTGCAGACAAATTAGAATCCGAAGGTTATGAGTGGGCATTAGAGCAAACCGCTTAAGAATAAATTCTCGTTCAAACAAGTTTAATTAAAATTAATTTGCATTTTTAGTCCGCTGTATGAATTAACAGTAAAATTTTAAAACAGTATTTTAAAAATACCAGAAAATCAAACTGTTATTGGCAGTGGATAAAGAGCAGTAAGAGGAAGAGGAATAAAAGAAATTAAAAAAAAGATTATCAAGATATTTTCGAATACCAGAATCTAGTACTAAAATTAAATCAAGAAATAAATCTAAAAGAAAAATTATTGAAATTCAATACCAAAGAATCTAGTTTTTGTTTAAATAGGGTTTCTTATTTGGGGAGAACATGTCAGAAGAAACCAATCAATACTTTTTCAATTTTGCATTTTTCAAAGTAGATCCAAAATGGAGATGGATGGCAGATTTGGCAAAATCAGAATCTGCAAAAGAAGTTGAAAATGTAATTAAAAATTCAGGAATAATGTTTAGATCATATTCAAATCTAGGATTAAGAGATGATGTAGATTTTTTGTTGTGGTTTGTAGCACAAACTGTTGAAGAAATTCAAAATGTAATTGAGAAATTATACCAAACAGTATTTGGAAAATACATTATACCTTCTAGGACTTATCTTTCATGCACTAGACCATCAATCTATGTTGATGCTGGAAAACCTCATGGTTTTGTCACCGGCACCGAACCAAAAAAACACGTAATAGTATATCCTTTTACTAAAACTCGTGAATGGTACCTTTTACCAAAGGAGAAGCGTCAAGAAATCATGGATGAGCATATAGAGGTAAGCAAAAAATACCCTCAAATCATACTAAACACAACTTATTCTTTTGGTATCCATGATGAGGATTTTATGTTAGCCTTTGAGGTAGACAATATTAGAGATTTTCAAGACCTTATCATGGAATTAAGGGAGACACAAGTTTCAACTTACGTCAAAAAGGATATTCCAATGATTGTGTGTGTTAAAAAAGATATTATTCCTCTAATAACAAGTCTTGGCTAGAGTTCTTAGAATAATTTCGACCATCTCAAAATCTAAAAACATTTTTTCCCAAGGGTCAACAGAGGAGGGACTGAAATCTTGGATAAACATAAATGATGAAATTTTTAATTTAAATTTAGAAAAATGAAGTATAACAAACTAGGAAAAACTGACATTAAAGTTTCAGAAATAGGATTTGGCGCATGGTCTATTGCCCT
>JBFIPZ010000048.1:0-6495 GCA_041609855.1 Nitrosopumilaceae archaeon
AAAGCCAGTAAAGAGAAGAGCTGCAACCAAGAGAAAGCCAGTAAAGAGAAGAGCTGCAACCAAGAGAAAGCCAGTAAAGAGAAGAGCTGCAACCAAGAGAAAGCCAGTAAAGAGAAGAATCAACTCAAGGAAATAGGCTGGATTTCTAAGTAATTTAACGAATTTATGTCATGAATAATCTGATTATCTATGAGTGAGATGAATGCTATATTTTCAAGGGCATGTTTTGAAATTTCGCAAAATCTGTTATTGATTAAAGATCCCACCTCGCTACAAATCAAAAAAGAAATCAAAACCATCTGTAGAAAATATTCTTTAAGTAGAATGCCTAAAAGTCATGAAATTCTCTCAATGACACAAGGAAATGATTTTTCAAAATTGAAAAAGACCTTACTGAAAAAACCTATCAAGACAGCATCAGGAGTTGCTGTGGTTGCCTTAATGCCAAAACCATATGCCTGCCCACATGGGAGATGTACCTATTGTCCTGGTGGAATTGAATTTAACTCACCCAACAGCTACACAGGGAAGGAACCATCCACACTAAATGCAATTGAAAATGAGTATGATCCTAAATTACAAATTACAACAAAGATTGATAAATTAATTGCATATGGACATGATCCATCTAAAATGGAAATTGTTATTGTTGGAGGAACATTTCTATTTATGCCTAAAGATTACCAAGAAGACTTTATCAAATCTTGCTATGATGCGTTAAATGGAACCACCTCAAGTAATCTTCAAGAAGCTATATCAAACAATGAGCATGCAGAAATTAGAAATGTTGGGTTTACTATTGAAACAAAACCAGACTATTGTAAAAAAGAACATGTGGATTGGATGCTAAACTACGGAATAACAAGAATTGAGATTGGGGTACAGTCATTGCAAGAAAGAGTTTATGAAATTGTTAATCGAGGGCACAATTATGGCGATGTGATTGAATCGTTTCAAATTTCAAAAGATGCAGGATATAAGATAGTAGCACATATGATGCCAGGACTCCCATCGGTATCGCCTGCAGAAGATATTTCTGATTTTAAAAAATTGTTTAATGATCCTCAACTGAGACCAGACATGTTAAAAATTTATCCGTCTTTGGTTTTAGAAAACACCCCTCTTTATGATGACTATAAACAGGGCAAGTATGTACCGTATTCAAATGAGGATTTGATTAGAGTACTCTCTGAAATGAAAAAAAATGTTCCTAAATGGGTTAGAATAATGCGAGTTATGAGAGAAATAAGTCCTCAAGAAATTGTTGCAGGCCCAAAATCAGGAAACCTCAGACAAATTGTTCATCAAAATCTTGCAAAGCAAGGATTTTCATGTAAATGTATTAGATGTAGGGAGGTTGGGCTATCAAAAAAAATTCCACAAGTTCATTCCTTGAGGCTCAATAGAATCAATTACAATTCATCTGGAGGAGAGGAAGTTTTCTTATCATATGAGGACATTGATGAATCTATTTACGGATTTTTAAGACTTAGAAATCCAAGTATTTTAGCACATAGAAAAGAAGTTTCAAGAGATTCTTGTATTGTTAGGGAATTACATGTGTATGGTAAATCGTTGAAACTTGGCCAAAAGGAAGAAAATGAAATACAGCATTTAGGACTAGGTAAAAAATTAATGAAAGAAGCTGAAAAAATATCAAAGGAAGAGTTTGATGCACGAAAATTGCTTGTGATAAGTGCAATCGGTACACGAGAGTATTATCAAAAATTAGGATATTCTTTGTATGGACCCTATATGAGTAAGATATTGAACTAGTGAGAAAAAATGTCAGAAACAAAAACAATTGGTAAGGGAATTTGGATTGACAAATTAGCTCAAGAATTATTAGAACGAGAAAAATCACTTGGCAGAAGTTTAGACTTAATTAAAGTTGAAAGCGGACTTGGAGCTTCCGGAATTCCCCATATCGGAAGTTTAGGGGATGCAGTTAGAGCCTACGGAGTCAAGCTTGCCTTGGAAAACTTTGGCTATAATTCAGAATTGATTGCCTATTCAGATGATCTTGACGGTTTAAGAAAAATTCCAGAAGGATTTCCAGATTCATTAGAAAAGCATCTTGCAAAGCCGGTATCCCTTATTCCGGATCCATTTGGTTGTCATGATTCTTATGGTATGCATATGAGCAGCATACTGTTAGACGGATTAGACCAGGTAGGAGTAAAATATCAATTTAAACGAGCAATCGACACATATAAGCAAGGAGAACTAAAGGATCAAATCCACATAATTTTGAAAAATAGTTCCAAAATTGGTGAGAAAATATCACAACTTGTAGGACAAGAAAAATTTCAAAAGTATTTACCTTATTTTCCTGTTTGCTCCAATTGTAGTAAACTATACACTGCTGAATCTACCAAATATCTTTCAGATGAAAGGAAAGTTTTGTACAAGTGTCACGATACCCAAATAGGCTCTAAAAATATCAAGGGGTGTGATCACAGCGGCGAGGCAGATATTACTAAGGATTTAGGCAAATTAGCTTGGAAGGTAGAGTTTGCAGCAAGATGGGCTGCCTTTGATATTCGATTTGAAGCATATGGAAAAGACATAATGGATTCTGTCAAGGTAAACGACTGGGTTGCAAAAGAAATTTTAAATTATCCACCACCACACCACGTAAAATATGAAATGTTCTTAGACAAAGGAGGAAAGAAAATTTCTAAATCCTTAGGAAACGTAATTACCGCACAAAAATGGTTAGAATTTGGAACTCCAAAATCTATTTTGCTTTTACTTTACAAAAGAATAACTGGAGCAAGGGAACTTGGTTTTGAAGACATTCCATCTCTCATGAATGAATATAATGAACTAGAAGATATTTACTTTGGAAAGATTAAAGTAGACAACCAAGCAAAGCTTACAAAATCAAATGGATTATTCGAATATGTAAATTTGTTAAATCCCCCAAAAAAATCTAGCTTGCATGTAAATTACAGACTTTTAGTTGAATTATCAAAAATTTTCAAAGAAGATAGAATTCAAAGAGTAATGAAAAAGCTTTTAGATTATGGAGTAATAAAAGAACCACAATCAGAAATTGAAAAATTGATCAGGTTGGCAGGAAATTATGCAGATGAATTCGACCAACAAGATAAAATGGAGATTGATCTTGATAAAGTAACCAAAAAAGCTCTCAAGGAATTAACTCTGTCCCTCGATAAAGAAGAAATGGTAGAGGATATTCAAAATACAATTTATCAGATTGCAAAATCAAATGGTATCCAACCTAAAGATTTTTTTAGGATTTTATATCAAATAATTTTAGGAACATCTCGCGGACCAAAGATAGGACCGTTTATTTCTGATATTGGAAAAAAGAAAGTTTCCAAAACAATTTCGGAATATCTTTGATTTTAAAATGGCTCACAATCAACACAACAAGGCACGAAATAGTGGAGGATTTGCTTTAATTATTTTGGGAGCTCTTTTGTTGTTTCTGGCGCCAAATACATACCCAACAAGCCCAGAGCTAGGGATAATAGCACTTCTGGGAGGCATAATTATTGGCAGTGTTGGGTTTTATCTTAAATTTATCCGCAATAAGGAAAAGAGAATTTAAAGAAACGTTCATCTTTTAGGAAGGATCAGAGGGCAATTATGAGATTATTTGGGAAGGAAAAGGAGAAAACAGCAAAATCAAATCCTCCTGACAATAGTGATGAAGTAAAATTAAAAGAAGAACTTGAAGGCGAAGTAGAGAAATTGCAAAATGAATTCAGAGAAAGGCAAGAACAAATTACAGAGTATGAAAAAAGATTACAATCTGTAAAAGGAGAATATGATTCGGCTGTTTCAAATCTAATGGATATAAAAAAAGACATCAATCAGAAAAAACTAGAACTCGACGTAGTAAAACGAGAATATAGAGATACTAAACAGAAAATTGAAAATATAAATGAAGATCAGTTTAAAAATAAAAAAAATAATGAGGAGTTGGAAAAAATTGAATCAACTCTAAAAAATGCAAAGCAAGAATTAGAAAATAGTAAAAAAGAGAATAGTGAATTAAAAGAAAAAATTTCTGAAAGGAAATCGATTTTAAAAGAAATAGAGATACAGGAAATTAGAAGTAAGAAAGAGTTGGAAGATATTACTTCTCAAATATCTGATGTAAAACAAAAACTAGAAACTTCTAAAAATATTGGTATTTTTTCAGAGAAGGAAAATGAATTCATAAAAGGACAGATTTCAAAACAACCAGATACAAAAGGAATAATAGAAGCTGCGAGTATTGTGGTAGCGTCATTAAAATCAAAATTAAGTATGTCCCAAAAAGAATTGGAAGCTGTTCAAAGATTGTTGGAACAAGAACGTAATGAACATCTCCTTACAAAAGAAAAACTAACAAATTTACAAGATAAAGATTCAAAAAATAATTAAAAATCAAGAAAATATTTTTTCCATTTTTCTGTAATTTCTTTCTCGGATATTCCAAGGTCGTAAAGAGGGGAAGTTACCTCTTGGACCTCACTAATTTTAACAACTATAATTGCTCCAATTGGACTTTTGACTCCTATTTGCCTATAATAATTTAAAATTAAATCATATTTTTGGCCCTTTCTAATTATTGATCCTAAACCCCTAAACCGAAATCCTTTTCGAATAATTGGATCTACAACATTAATCTCAAGATTAGGATTTTTCTCTAAATTCTTAACTGTATTAGGAGAACGAATGTCAGCAAATGCCAATGTTTTGGAATCCCATGCAATTATTGTTCCTTTTGGAGAAAGATTTGGTATACCCTGTTCAGAAACTGTGGCAACATAACCTAATTTTTGATTATTCAAAAATATCTTTACATTCTCTGAAATTTCATCCATCATTAACAAATAAAAAATAAAATATTAAATTTTTATGTCACCTAAAAAAGTCTTCTGCATAAATTGAGAAAAAGAAAAACCCAATGCCTCCACCAATTATTGCAACCCAAGCAGCTACTTGCTCTTTTCTTGACATCACATTAAAACTGATGTACGTATTATTGAATCTACTCCATCGAGGTTACGATCTTGGTGAATCGTGTATTTCTCCTATATGCTTTGCTAAATCAATTACCGCATTGCCAAAATCTTTTCCGCAATATGGACAATCAAATTCAAAATGATCAGACATGCTTTTTGGAAAAAAAAATATTATTTAAAAATTGTTCAAAACAAGATTAACCATATATCATACACTGTTCGCATTCGCAATTTTGCTGTTGTTTAGTTTTTGCTAGACATTTTTTATGCTGACCGGCTTGGCATTGAACACATATTTGATTAATGTTTTCTATACTAGTGTATTTTTTTGATTGATCAAAACCAAAACCGCCATCCTGAGGTCCCACCATATTATATCTAGATTAAAGGAGTATTTCTACTTCACTAAATTGTATTTTTAAAATTCAAAGAAATTTTTACTTTCCTTTTTTCTCATCAGAATTTTGCTTGTCCCAAAGATGCATAGTGCCTCGTATCATAAATGAACCCACAATTATCGCAATAAATCCTCCTAGTATAAACATAAAAAAACTACCTATACTCTTTATTCCAACCAACAATTCTTTCAGGACTTTATTGTAATTATAATTGTCTGAAAAACCAGATTAAGGTCAATAGGAATGGTTTATCATAATGAATTGCCATAATAAAAAAATTGGATGCTATCATGACAATTCTATTCATTTTGAGGCAAAAGGCAGATGTCTAGTAAAGGGCTGTAAATGTGAAAAATTTCAATAAAAACAAGTTTATTCCTATTAAAAAGCTATGATAATCTTTTTTCTAACTCCTGAATTTCTTGTTGGGCCTCATCGAACCTGATCTGTACAAATTCTTTTTTTGCCACTATAAACGCATTTAATGCTTCGTTGTAACCTGGATCATCTTTTTTGATAACATCGCAAGCATCAAGTGTTGTTAAATGACCTGTCACTGTTGCCAGTGCACCTTTTCGATTAAATTTTACAATCCCTCCAAATGCTTCAATTGGCATTAAAGCAGATTCTGCTTTGCATTTGTATGTAACTCGTCCTGTTTCTGTATTGAATAATTGAGTTATACCTCCGGGTGTTTTTGTTACGATCACTGTCATAATTTTACAAACTATTTTGAGGTATTAATGATTTAAGAAAAAAACTAGGCTGCAGGTTCCTCTGCTGTTGCCTGAGTTCCAAGCAATTTATCGATTTCATTAATTGCCAGTTTATCTCGGCCTATAAGATCAAATTTCTGTAACAAGGTTTCAAATTTTGTTTCTTCTTGTACTTGCTCATTTACAAACCATTCGAGAAATGCATATGTTGAATGATCTTTATCTTTTTGGGAGATCTCTACCATTTTGTGAATTGCCTTGGTTACTAGCTGTTCATTCTTTAATGCAGTCTTGATTAAAGTTTCAAGTGATTTGTAGGATTGACTTGGGGCAGATGTTGCTGGGATTACAGCAGGTGCGCCCATATCATTAAGATAATGAACAATTTTCAGCATA
>JBFIPZ010000049.1:0-6431 GCA_041609855.1 Nitrosopumilaceae archaeon
ATTCCTGCTAGCCCATAGGATTTTGTTAAGGATCTTAGAATAAATAAATTATCAAAATTTTTTATTAACCCAATCATTGACTCATCATAACCAGGTACTAGTTCTATGAAACATTCATCCAGAAAAACTATCGTATTCTTTTTTTTGGCATTTATAATTATTTTTTTTAAAATATTTTTAGAAATTAGGTTACCTGTAGGATTATTTGGATTACAAATGAATATACATCCATTTGATGGAAATTTAGAAATAAATTTGTTAAAATCTTTTTTTAGATCCATTGTTTTAAAAAATTTAATTTTTGCACCAGCAAGTTTTGCGGCAGCTTCGTATTCTCCAAAAGTTGGAATCGGGATTAGAACAGTGGTTTTTGACGAAAAGAAACTTTTACAAAAATTATAAATAATTTCCGTAGCTCCATTTCCAACCACAATTTGAGAAATTGGAATTTTAGTATAATTTTGAAGATCTCTCCTTAGAATAAGTGACTCTGGATCAGGGTAAATTGGGATGGTATGTAGATGATTTTTTATGGTTTTTAGCACACCTGGGCTTGGTCCCATGGGATTGATGTTTGAACTAAAATCTAATATGTCCAGCCTGGGATTAGCGGTAGAATAAACCCCCCCATGGGATACTGGTCTATGTGAAATAACCGCTGAATTGAGTTTCACGCTTGGGGATATCATTTCCTAATATAGTATGTTTTGGTCAATATCAGATAACGATTATTAATTGAATAAAGGGATTGTACCTGTGGATAAAAAACGAGTAGCTATAATTGGGGTTACAGGCTCTGTGGGTCAAGAATTTGTACAATCTTTGAATAACCATCCATGGTTTGAGGTTACACAGATTGCCGCATCCGAACGATCAGCTGGAAAAAAATATTTGGATGCAATAAGGGACGCTAGTGGAATTATTACGTGGGATGTAGGTGGAGAAATTCCTGAATACATTAAAGACATGACTGTTCGAAGAGTGGATGAGGTTGACACATCTCAATTAGATCTTGTTTTTTCTGCAGTAGAATCTGAGGCAGCACGAAATATAGAAACTAATATGGCAGCTAATGTTCCGGTCATTTCTACTAGTTCCGCTCATAGATATGAAGAGGACGTTCCAATTCTTATTCCTGGGGTAAATGATGAACAGGCTGAGCTTTTGGATATTCAAAAGAGAAATAGAAATTGGAAAGGATGGATTGCACCATTACCAAATTGTACTACTACTGGTTTGGCAATTACTCTTAAACCGTTGTTTGAAAAATATGGAGCAAAAAAAGTCATGATGACATCCATGCAAGCAATTTCTGGCGGAGGAAAATCTGGAGTTTCTGCTATGGGAATTACAGACAATATTTTGCCATACATACCCAAAGAAGAGGGAAAGGTAAGAATTGAGACTAGGAAAATTTTAGGAAAGTTAAAGGATGGAAAGATTGAGGATGCAGATATTAGAATTAGTTGTACCTGTACACGTGTTCCAGTAATTGATGGACATACAGAATCTGTATTTGTTGAGACTCAAAAACAAATTGACCCCAAAGGCGCAAAAGAAACTTATGATGAATACAATAAATCAATTTCAGTCGCAGGTTTGCCCTCTGCACCAAAGGATTACTATGCATTCCATGAAGATCCAACGAGACCACAACCACGGATGGAAAGAGAAGTTGGGGGAGGGATGACTACAACAATTGGAAGAGTTGAAAAAGAAGAGTTATTTGAAAATGGTTTAAAGTATATGTTGTTCTCTCACAATAAAAAAATGGGATCAGCAAAGGGAGCAGTTTTGGTAGCAGAAATGCTTTACAAAAAAGGAAAAATTTAGATATTTTTTGCAATTTTTTCAATAATAACTTTATAAGATGTTGAAAACTATATCGGTTCAGGTGTTTTAGATGGCTAAGGTTGATGACCTCGATTTACAGATTTTATCAGAATTATCCAATGATGCATCGATTTCAATCCCTCGACTATCAAAAAAAATCGATGTTAATTCTTCAGTTGTATATTCAAGAATAAAGAGGTTGGTTAAAAGAAAATTAATTGAGCGTTTTACTATTATTGTAAACGATGCAGAGCTTGGGTATAATGTAAAGGCTTTAACGGGAATTAACATGGATACAAAAAAACGAGATCATATTATTCAGGAATTATTCAAGATCGATGGGGTACGGGAAGTAGCTGAGGTTACTGGAAGATTTGATATTTTGGTAACCATGTATTCAAAATCGCTGGATCAAATGCACAAAATGGTCTCCGAGCAAATAGGTAGAATAGATGGAATTCAGTCTTCGGAATCATTCATCGAGATGAAGTCAAGGCAAAAGGCAATGCCATATATGCCATCAAAGAGTAAGGGTTAATGTTGCAGAAACAACGATCAGAATCTCGCATAGCTGTTTACTATGAATTAACAAAGCCAAAGATTTGGTATTTGCTAGTATTTACTGCGTTTGGGGCAATTTTAACGGCATCAAATATTTACAATATTGAAGTAGCTCCTGCAACATGGGCTTTTGCAATTTTTTCAGTGGCAGCGGGATCAGCAGCAGCCAATACCTTGACAAACTACCATGATAGAGACATCGATGCAATAATGGAGAGGACTAAAAAAAGACCACTCCCCTCAAAACGAATTCATCCTGCCACAAAGGCAAGAAATTTTGGTTTGGTCTTGGCTGGAATATCACTTGTTCTGGCTTTTGCTATCTCCTTCACTACAACCTTAGAGCAAGGACTTTGGGCTACAGGGTTTATTGCTTTTGGTTTGGTAAATAATGTTCTAGTTTATTCATATGCATTAAAACGAACCTCTAGAACAAATATTATTTTAGGAGGTTTGTGTGGTGGTGCACCCCCAATGATTGGATGGGTAGCAGTTACAATGTCAGATTTATGGACTATGGGTCTTGCCATGGCAGGATTGGTGTTTATCTGGATTCCAATGCATATTTGGGCTCTAACTCTGCATTTTAAAGAAGACTACAATAAAGTAAATGTCCCAATGTTAACTGCAGTTCAATCGGAAAAAACATCTTCAAGAATAATTTCAATTTCAACTTTTGTTATGGTTTTGTTTTCAATAACACCATTTTTCATGTTAACAGAAAGTAATGAGCCTATGGTAGGTCCGGTTTATTTGTGGACTGCAATTGCTTCTGGTGCAGTAATGGTAGCATTATCCTCGTGGGTCATTGCAAAACCTATGGAAAGAGCAGCATGGACATTGTTCAAATTTTCAAGTCCATACTTGGCAGTATTGTTTATCGCTTTAATGGTAGATTCTGCGTTATAAAATACTGTTATTTTCATCTAGACTGTTAAGTTCTTTGGTAATTGTAAAGTGTTTTTCCACTAATGATTCAAGTTCTTTTTTTTTATCTATAGAATTCCATTTTTCTTCAATCAGCGAAGATAATTTTTCGACAATTTTCCATTGTAGAGTGTTTTGTTCATCAATTAATTCAAGGAATCTTTTTCCCTTTTCATCTTCGGACATTATTGTCTGAAAAATTTAACAATCATAAAAATTTAGCAATCTGGGTAATTATATAATTTCAAATTTTTATTAATAAAAAGAGTTCAAAGTCATTATTGCAATGCAGTATATCCGAGTGTAAATCAAAGGCAATTCAAATAGTAAAGATCGGGTTTAAGGAACAAAGAAATCTTTGTAAAAATCACTATAACTTATTCAAAAATCAAGATCATGTACATTTTGCGATCTTTAGTAAAGCCTCAAATTTATAAAAAATTTGAATTTTTTAATTCCAGATTTGTTGAAAGCTTTAACATCTACTATTTTTATTCTATTTTATGGCAGCAAAGAAAAAGGTAAAGCCAAAAAAGACTATTAAAAAAACTGTCAAACCAAAAAAAAAGGCAAGTTCTCCATCGAAAAAAATAGAGTTTGATAAAGCTTGGAAAGATTATACTGCATCAATAAATTTGTGGAAGGAATCGTTAGCCCAATGGCAAAAAGCTACAAATGATACACTAAGGACTTATCATGATGCTTGTCAGAGAGCCATGGAGTCAGATGCTGAATTATTAAAAAAAGTTAGTGCAAGTTGGGAACAAACATGGGGTGAAATGGGACCTGAATATATCAAACAACAAAATAAGTTGATTGAAAATATTTTTAAAGAAACCAATATTGAGAGCATAAAAAAATTCAATGATCAATGGGAGAAATTTTTGAATACTTCTGGTGATGATTCTATTAAAGCATACCAAGAGGCAATAAAACGATTTAATGAAACTTGGAAATCAGCTCAAGTTTAATTTTTTGATTTTTTTTCTTTTTCTAGAAATTCCATCTGGCAAAACTGATGAAAAACAGAACATTTGTTTTTCTTTGCATCTGATTTTATTTTTTCCATGTCTTTTAGTAAAACCCCTTGTGCGGCCAAAAATCCTTCGTCTTCAAAACCTAATTTTTCAAATTCCCTGGACTTGGCAATTGCCAATTCTTTCATTGACGGATCGATTATTTGTGCTAGATCATAATATTTGATTGAACCTTTAGAATTTCCAACAAAGCTGAGTGAAATAGCTTTGTTTATCAGGGCGGTGATGTTATTTTTTTCAATTGTCAGAGTCTTATCAAAAAATTCTATGGCTTCATTGAATCTATTTAGTTCATTTAAGGCTAATCCACTTGTGTTTAAAGCCCAAACATCATCTTTGTTTTTTGAGAGAATTATTTCACAGCAATCAAGTACTTCTTCAAATCTTCCTAGGTTTTCAAGGGAATGAATCTTTACTGTTAAAGAATAATTATCAAACTTGTTTTCATTTAAAACTTTATCACAATAGGTTATAGCTTCAGCATATCGTCTCAATTTTAAAAGAGATAATGCTGAATTTTGTAAAGCCATTAAATCTTTGGGATTTTTCTCAAGCAATTTTAAGCAAAAATCTAACATTTCATTGAATTTCTCAGATTCATACATTCTAGTAATTATAATATGGGGATCAAGCAGGTTAACCAATCGACCTATAATGGATCTTTCTTTGCTTTATTCTATTCCCTTTTTTAGAAAATTATCACAAAATGACTGAAAAAACCAAAAAAACATTTTTTAATATTTAGTTTTTATAATTTTTAGAATTGTCTCAGCTTGTTTAAAATGGACTTCGTCTATCATTTTTCCTTCGACTTTAGTTGCTCCTTTTCCTTTTTTTACTGATGCCATATATGATTTGTAAACTTTTTCTGCCCATTGGATTTCTGATTTTGTTGGGTAGAAAATTTTATGTGTAATTGAGATTTGATCTGGATGAATAAGGCTTTTTCCAGTAAATCCTAATCTTTTTCCTTTTCTACAATCTTTTTCAAGTCCTTTAGTATCATTAAGGTCCTGCCAAATTGCATCTATAGATGCAACACCTGCAGCTTTTGCGTCGACAGGAATTTTTCCTCTGGAATATAAAGCACCTTCTGGATCTTTTGTGTATTCTATTCCCAAATCATTTAACAAATCAAACACTCCAAACACCACAGCAGAAACTCGTTTACCAAAAGAGGCAATTTGATAAGTGTTTACTACCCCCTCAGCAGATTCAATTGAAGGTATAATTTGGATGGTTTTTAGTTTTCTTATCTTTTCCAACGATTGTAAATTTTTCTCTATTTTTTTTAATTCTTTAATATTGTTTATCTTCGGAATGACGATCCCATCAATTCCTTTTTGAACAATTTCTTTTAGATCGTCTGGTATTTTTCCAGATAAGGGAGAATTGGTCCTTACGAATATTGCAGAATTATATTCAGAACGTGAGTTTAGAGCTTTTTTGATTAGTTTTCTTGCCTGTTTTTTTTCCTTTTCAGGAACTGAATCCTCCAAATCAAAGCAAACAATATCTGCGGTGAGGGCCTTTGCTTTTTCTAAAAATCTAGAGTTATTTCCTGGAACAAAAATTAGACTACGAAAAAGCTGTGTCATTAAATGACTATGCGCCCTCTGGCTTCATTAAGATTTTACCAAAGAAGTTTCCTTTAAGCATTTTAGTATGAGCTTCTGCTGCTTGCTCAAAGGAAAATATGGAATCAATTGCTGCTTTGATTTTACCTTTTCCCATCCAGTAAAGAGCCTGATCCAATTCCGCTTTGGTTCCCTGTGTTGACCCCAAGACATTAATTCCTTTAAAGAATATGTGTCGAAGGTCTATTTGTGCATCGTATCCTGTCGTAGCACCACAAGAAACTAAAGTTCCTCCATAATTTAGCAATGTGAGTTGCTTATTGAAATGGGTTTGACCAATATGGTCAAATGTCAAATCAATTCCTGGTCTAACCCCTGTTTTAGCAGAAATTTCCTTAGTTATTTTAAAAACATCCTTGTTCCAATCCTCTTTTCTATGATCAACAGCATAATCAGCTCCCAGGTCAAGGCATTGTTGTAGTTTTTCTTTACTTGC
>JBFIPZ010000050.1:0-6292 GCA_041609855.1 Nitrosopumilaceae archaeon
ATATTCAAGATCTTAAAAATCAAATCAAATCTAACAAATCTAGTTTAATCACTTTAATTTCGTTAAAATAATCCAAAAATATCTTTAATTAAAAAAAACTCTCAACATAGTGTTTTAGTTAAAAAAATTGTGCGTCATAAATTCCGCTGCCTGGATTCGAGGGTATCCCTATGGCATGCCTAGCTTATGTCGCACTGAAATAATTAGCAATTAATTTATTTTAAAAATATCTAATTTTCTGTGGCATGCCTTTAGATGTGTTCCTGTAATTTTTTTATAAAATAAAAAAAATATGGTATGGATACAGACTACCTATGGATGCAGTCTAGAAATTAGCTACGATAAAAGCTCCAATTCCCATGCCTATTACAATTCCGATTCCCATACAAATAAGGTCAAACTTTACTACCTTTTTGAATGGTGCGTGAACCATTTTGTCCCAATTTTTTACCTTAGGGGAATTCATTCTTTCACCTCTTTATTGACATAATTTTTCTATTTTATTAAACAATTTTTTCATTTGTGGTATGCTATTGTAAAATTATTACCAAAAGTAATTCCAAAAGGCATGCCATACAAGGCCAGGTATAGTAAAATAAATTTAAACTCATAATAATTTTATCAAGGAATAATATGAAAACCATTTTAGCAATTTCAATTATTACAATTTTATTAACTGGGGTAGTAGCACAAGTTTTACAAGAAGCCTATGCACTAAAATCAGACACTTCAAAAAAAATGTCTCCCAAGGCGTTTGGTGAAAAAACTATAAACAAGATTATACTTGATGATTCACAAAAAAACCAAAAAAGTGGTTTTGAAACCTTAAAAAAGGAACAAACAAAATCCTACAAGAAATTTATTGCGCAGAATAACGCAAAACAAATTCTCGATAAACTCTATCGATTAGGACCAACTGTTCCTACCTTAATACCTGCAACCTCAGAAGATCTCAAAAGAAGCGAAGCATTAGAGATTGCACAAAGATTTGTAGTCGATACTCCTACTTTTGCATTTGACGGAGACCTTAATACATTGGATACTATTTCCGTAAATTTACTAACTTCTCCATATCAGCATCTCATCAAAATAGCCTTTGATTCGGCACATGGTGGTTATGGAAACCGAGAAGGGCAGATCTTAACCCAAGTAATTACCCCTCACACAATAGAACTTATTGTTTCTGAAGGAGTTGTAATTTCTGCAATAACTGACCAAAAATGGGACGAGTTAAACAATCAATACATCTTAGACAATTCACAGAAAAAGTTGCAATCTGGCAATGAGATAGTGATCCCATTTAAAGGAGAAGTTGAAAACTATCCATCATTTGTGAAAGCAATAAAATCAAAGGGTCTTTTGGTTAAGGAAATAGAAACTATCGATGATTCATTCTTTTCAGTTCCTACAAAGGTAATATCAGTTAGCGGTATTGATCTTCAAATTTACGAATTTAATTCTAGGATGAATATGGAGGCTGCCAAGGAAAAAATATCCTTTGATGGGACTCAGATAGGATTGAGTTTTATAAAATGGATGGATTCTCCACACTTTTACGGTAAAAATACAATTATTGTTCAGTATATTGGAAATAATCCCGAAATATTGAATTTACTTGATTCACTTCTTGGCAATCAGTTTGCTGGAATGTAAAAGATTAGCTGGTAACTAGAACTTTCAGAATTATCTATTATTTGCTAAATGTTATTTCAAAATTTTTTATTTTAATTAATTAAACATTCTATTTAGTTTTAAAATTTGTTTTATATTCTGATTCTAGAGAATGAGAATAAATATACAGAAAATTTAGAATAAGCTAATTAGGCTAATCTAATTTCCAAATACTTTAAATCAAATCTTGATGTATACTAAAGCATGAAAATTGATTCATGTAAAAATTGCGGAAAAAAATTAATCGTAAAAAAAAATTGTTTAATTTGCAATGAAGCAATTTTATTCCAATGTGTAAAATGTAATTATTCAACAGAGAAGAAATCGCATTTGCAATGCCAGATACCTGTTATAGAAGTACAGTCTGGAAGGCGATTAGAATAACTATTCAACAAGTGCAAGAGAAAAATTCTTGCTATCATTTAACAATTATAAATGATGAAACCATGGGTGAACAAATTTGTAAAACCTGTGGACAAGTCCTTGTTAACGACATGGTTGATCAAACTTTTGAAAAGTATTCAGAAGATTTTGAAAAATCTAGAACAGGCCCTAGGATTTCAATAACCATGCATGATGGTGGTCTTTCTACCGTAATTGGGAAATCAAATTTTGATTCAAGCCACAAACCTGTTTCTAGTTCAATGAAAGGTTCCATTAATCGAATGAGGGTATGGGATTCTAGAAGCAAAATAAATACAACTTCTAAAAAAAATCTCGTAATTGCTCTGTTGGAGATAAACAAACTCAAAGAAAAAATGGCTTTATCGGAAGGAATTATAGAGCGAGCATCCTATCTATACAGAAAAGCAGCAGAAAAACAACTTGTTCGTGGAAGGTCAGTAAGAGCAGTAGTTGGAGCATGTCTTTATGCAGCTTGTCGCGACTATGAAACTACTCGTACCATAATTGAAATTTCAAAATCTATGAATGAGAAAAGAAGATCCATAGCCCAAAGTTATAGGATACTTTTTCAAGAATTAAATCTCAAGGTATCCGTACCTGATTCAACGAATAGCATTATTAGATTCTCAAATAACTTGGGATTATCTGAACAAACAAAGAGAGATGCCATATTCGTACTAGATTCTTTAAAAGAAAAAAAAGTAATTGCAGGAAAAAAACCCGATGCAGTTGCGGCCGTTGTAATATACATGGCATGTATAAGAAATAATGTAAATATATCACAATACAAAATATCAAAAATATCAGGAATTAGTTCAATTACAATTCGCAATAGATTCAAAGAGTTTAAAAAATTTATAAAATTGATTTAGAAATTATTTTTTAGGAACAGATTGACAACAAAATTGTATAAGAGTTATTTATGATTAAAGCCATTTTTAGATATGGATGATGAATCTACTTTAAAAATTGACGAAATAATGTTTGAAACTAATGATAAAATTAACGCTATCGTAGATGAAATAAGAGCAATTAGATTTTCAAAGCTGGACGAAAATGAAAAACAAATCAAATATGATTTATTACGCAAAGAATTTGAAAAAGTTATGCATATAGAAGAAAAACGAATTAAAGATGTAATGAAAAATTCTCAAAATTTTTAATAAATAAAAAGTACAAAAAATTCAACATTATTGTATTTTATCCGTCTTGCTTAATTTTTAAAATATTTTATAATAAATTCAAAATTAACCTAAGTTTTACTTTTTAGTTCATTTTATTTCTGCAAATATTTCATCTAGAATTTTTTGATTTGCAGCTGCAATAAAAGATATTCTCGTTTTATAGTCGAGATCAGAATCCAAGGATTTAAAATTTTGATCTAACAAAAGTCCTCCAGCTTCCTTTACAATTAAGTATCCTGCTGCTATATCTTGAACACGGATTTTATCTCTTAGATCAATAAAGATATCCATCCATCCCCTCGCAAACATTGCCATTTCAAGAGCGTTTGCCCCAAAATGCCTGGTGTGATTATGTCGCTCAAAAATTGGAAATAACTTCCTCATTAATTCTGGTTTAGCGCCTGAAGTGTTAATTCCTACAATTTTGTATATTGGATCTTTATTATTAACATGAATTTTTGAATTTCCTAGGAAAGCTCCTTTATTTTTTGAAGCCCAATACATCTCTCCATTAGTTAAATTGGTTATGACCCCGTCAGTGATTGAACTTAATCTATTTTCAGGTGCGAAGGCAAGGGAGCTACAAAAAAAAGGAACCCCTCTAACTGAATTGGCGGATCCATCAATGGCATCCATAATTACAAATCCTTTGGGATTTTTGGATAATTCTACTTTTCCACATTCTTCACCTAAAACCACACATTCAAAATTAATCTCTTTAAAAAATTCCAAAACAGTTTTTTCTGCTATAATGTCAATATTTCGAGAAATATCTCCACCTGCGCCTCTTCCAAAATCACCAGCTGCTTCTTCTTTACCTGCTAAATCTTTGACATTTTTGAAAATTTTTTTTGAAGCAACACGGAGAACCTCAATTGTTTCCATTGATCCTTAGTACTGTCTTCGTAATTTAAGTGAAAGAAGTTTTTGGTTTTGAAAGCATAAATAACAATAGTGGAGTTGTCCGTTGTGAGTGGTAAAGATCAATCCGTAGTTAGCAAAGAAGCATTGATGAGTACAAAGCCTGGAAAACAGATAATGAAACAAGCTTTGTTTAAATCCAAGGGCTATAAATTATTCAACAAATACAAAGACGAAACAGAAAAAGAATTTCCAAACTTTGCAGAAAGATTTGCGCAAGATCTTTTCAAAGAAATTAAAAATGACTCTTCACCTAATTCTACTCAACAATCTTTTGGGGATGAAGTTGGTTCTAATGAAATTATTCTTAGATCCTCTGAAATCGACTCTATCAAAACTAAACTAGATAATATAGGAATCATTCGAGATAGAGTTTCGCGTATACTCAACTCCAATTTCGTAAAAATGACATTTCCTGTTTTTAATGCACTATTTGATGGAGCTTCTGAATTTACAGGAAAGAAAGATTCTAACCTAAAACAAAATATTGTTGAAGGTCATATACTTGCAATTGATCTCAGTGAACCTATGGATAGAATTGTTGACAAAGATGAAGATTTGGAATATCTCGATGACTACAAATTGATGAATCCCTATATTTTGAAATTAGCAAGAGATAAAATTTCCAAAGGAGGGGATGTGGTTTTAAATGAGTTTGAGGAAGGATTCAAAGAAGCACGAATTGGTCAATACATTGATGAAGAATTAAAATCAAAACCAACAGAAATTACAGAGGAAGAAATGACCCTGTCCTATAAAAAATACAGATCTGTAATGGGTACTGCAGGGAGAAATATGGCTCTGGCAGAAAGACCCTTGGGAGAAATTTTCTATTTAGGAATGGCAAAAGCCGCAGAAGGAGTAGGCTGTGGAAATGAAATTGAAGATTCTATAAAAAATGGATTTGTGAAAATCCCTTCATGGCCATTATATTATTCACTTTTAGCTAATGATGTCAGAAAAGGATTTGAAATTACCCTTGAAAAAAGTAATTTATTTCTACAAGATGCTCGACTTGCTATTGAATTACTTCCGGAAAAATTTTCTCATAAGGAATTTTTAGATTTTTTATTCTTGACAGTTGAGCATTATAATCAGTTTTGGTATAACAAATTACAAAAAGCCGATAAATGGTCCGAATTTGAATCCAAACTCCCAAGGTGATACGTTTGATGTGGTCCGAGAAGCATAGACCTCAGAATATATCTGATATGATTGGAAATGAGGAATCTAGAGCAGCTATAGTCGAGTGGTTTACCAAATGGAAAAAAGGAACAAAACCCCTACTGCTAATAGGGCCACCAGGCATAGGAAAGACTACGATTGCATATCTCTCTGCCAAACAATTTGGTTTTGATCTTATTGGTCTTAATGCAAGCGATGTTAGGAGTAAAACTCGAATTAAGGAAATTCTCTCTCCAGTATTGGGAAATATAACCATTCTAGGGTCTCCAATGATTTTTGTCGATGAAGTTGATGGTATCCATGGTCGTGCAGATTACGGAGGGGCAGAAGCACTGATTCATATATTAAAAGAGCCAACGGTCCCAATAATTTTAGCAGCCAACAGTGACTCTAAAGATAAAATGAAGAGTATCAAAAAAGTTGTAAAGACAATTAAATTCTGCCCCATTCCTCCTCGTCTAATGCGTATTTATCTTGAAAATATTTTGAAAAAGGAAGATACCAAACTTAGTCCAGGAATCCTGATAAAAATTATTGATAAATCCAGAGGTGACATTCGGTCTATGATCAACATGACTCAATCGCTTGTAACAGGCTTTAACCCCCAGACAGAAAAATCTTTTGAAAGTATTAATGTAGAAGAAGGGATAAACTCTTTCTTTAAATCCAATTCAATGGATGAGGCACGAGGGGTTTTATATTCAATGCAAATTGATCCTAGAGAAAAAATAGATGCATTTTACTCTAGTATTATAATGAGTAGTTTGGATAACAATTCTTTTGCAAAATATTTAGATATAATTTCAAGAGCTGACATCTTGTATGGAAAAATTTTAAAAACTCAAAACTGGCGACTATTACGATATCTAAATGAAACATTGATTGAACTTTATCAAAAAGACAGCCGAATAAGATATGCCAAATAT
>JBFIPZ010000051.1:0-6099 GCA_041609855.1 Nitrosopumilaceae archaeon
AAAGGGTTTGAATCATCGCTAAAACCAAATAATTGATCAAGATCAATATTGGTAAAATCCACCATAACCTGTGCGGATGAAGAATCTAAATTAAATCATTCGTATGACAAGTCGATTTACAAGTTCTAATTAGATAGAATCAAACCATTAAGAAAACTTGCGTTTGTTTTTATTATTATGTTAACCGTGCCGGAATGTGAGGGACTAAACCAATATTCGCAATAATGAACAGTGTCTTCAGTCTAACTAGATCAAGAAATGGACCTCAATTAAATCACAGAAATTTTCCATATTTAATACATCATCCAGATAAGTATCCCGGTTTAGCGTTTATATTAAAAATTCAAAAACTGTGATACTTGTTTTGTTATCTGGTAAACTGGTTTGTATTGGAGTAAAAATTGAAAAGGATTTTTGCAAATCAGTTAATAATGTACATTCGATATTAAAAGAAAAAAATTAAGGGTTTACGATTAGATTTTATTTTCTATTTATTTTATTGGGCTTCCTAATGGAACATCTTCATTTACAGTTAACCAGTATGGTTTATCATCAACGTCTGCAGCAAGGAGCATTGCATTTGATTCAACCCCCGCCATTTTTTTTGGTTCAAGATTCACAATTACTATTACAACCTTATCCACGAGTTCTTCAGGTCGGTAAAATTGAGCGCCGCCTATTATTACAGTTCGTCGTTCATTTCCCAGATCAATGATCCCTTTAATGATTTTAGATTTTCCTGGAATGATTTCGGTTTCAATAATTTTGGCAACACGTAAATCTAATTTTGTAAAATCATCATATGAAATAATAGACATGAAAATAACTTATTTCTCTCATTAAAATTAATTTCGAATTACTACAAAAGATCTTTTTTTTGTATCCCACTAGTTTCAATTTCATATCTGAGTGGTGAAGGTAATTCAAGATATTTTTTATTTGCTAGAATTAAAATTTGATCTTCTGGAACTTTTACTTTTTTCAAAAGTTTTCCACGTTGGTGTGCAAAAGCATTTTTCCAAAACCCTGCTGCATCAAAAGTTCCAATTTTTGTCATTTTTTTCCTAATCCATTTTATTGAAAGGACTGTGACGGAAGAATGGCATATGCCGTTAGAACCGGAGTTACTGTTCTGGATTTTAGGCATGATGCCCATCACAGTCTAAATTCCTTTAAAGTGGAATCTAATATATTTACTGTTAAATTCTATCTTTAGTCATGGCAATAATTGAAACTTCGATTGAGATCAATGCCCCATTAGAAAAAGTTTGGGGTCTAGTATCGGATATTGATAGTGAACCTAAATTTTGGAAGGGAACAAAAGAAGTTAGAAATATTTCAAAAGAAGGGAATATAGTTAATCGTGAAATCATAATTGCATTCAGAGACCAAAAATGTCAACAGGAAGTTACAATTTTACCTAAAGAGAAGATTGTAGCAGTTTTTACAAAAGGAATTATCAGTGGAAGTAAGACCCTAAATTTAATTCCGCAAGGTAACCAAACCATACTCCAAGCAAATTGGGACATTAAACTTACGGGAATGATGGGAATGTTTACAGGAATGATAAAAAAGCACATTAGAAATGGCACAGATTTAGCTTTGCAGAGCATCAAGGAAGAACTAGAGAGATAGTCCTTTACAATGATTAATGATATTTTTAATTTTTCACTAACTGCAATCTTAATTGGGGTTTCTGGGGCGTGGGTTTTTTTAATTTGGTCAATGGTAAAGTCTTTTAAATTAACTCCATATCTTGATAAATTTGAAAAAATACCACATACAAATCCCATGGTAACAGTAATTCTTCCTGCAAGAAACGAAGAAGAATTTCTTTCCAAATGTTTGGATTCTTTAATAAATCAGGACTATCCAAACTATGAAATTATTGCTATCGATGATTCCTCAGAGGATTCAACAGGAAATATCATTTCAAAATATGCAAAAAATAATTCTAGAATAATTCCCGTTATAGCAAAAACAAAACCGAATGGGTGGATGGGTAAAAATTGGGCTTGTATGGAAGGATTCAAAAAAGCTACTGGAGAATTATTGTTATTTACCGATGCAGATACAGTACATTCAAAAAATGTTATTTCGTTGGCTGTATCAAATTTACTTTCCTCAAATCTTGATGCTTTGACGGTAATTCCAAAATTGGTGTCAATAGACTTTTGGACAAAAGTCACACTTCCAATGTTATCGACATTTTTACATACAAGATTTTCAGCCCTTCGTGTTAATGACCCATCAAAAAAGACAGGGTATTTTTTTGGTAGTTTTTTTATTATTAAAAGAAAAACATACGAGTCTGTTGGAACACATGAGGGTGTAAAGCAAGAGATTATCGAAGATGGAGCCTTAGGAAAAAAAGTCAAGGATTCTGGCTATAAAATGAAAATGGTCAGGGGAGACCATCTTATTGAGGCTATATGGGCAAGAGACAGAAGCACACTTTGGAATGCACTTAAAAGATTGATGATTCCTTTGTACCTTCAAAGTGGTGGTATTGCGGTCGGCATATTTTTTGCAGTTTTGTTTTTACTTTTTATCCCCTTTCCAATTTTGATCTACTCATCAATTTTTGTTTTTGATACAATTTCAAATTCAACGTTGTTTGTATCGGCTGCGATAGCATCAATGTTGATTTATGCAGGGGCAATTATCGAAGTCAAAAAAGGACTTCAACTCAAACTAAGTTTTGCATTTTTTGGGCCAATAGGAAGCTTGGTGGTGGTTTTAGGATTTTTAGGTGGTCTCCTTCAGGCTAAAAAAGATTCTTCAGTTTCTTGGAGGGGAAGAACCTATTCGATGAAAGATCACGTCCAAGATTCTATAAGGATTTAGGAGAAATCTTTTTAGTTGTAAACAAGAGAGTCAAAGTCTATTGGAAAAATCAGGTGTAATTGTTGGAGGAATTGCCGGGGCAGTAATAGTTTTGGTAATTTTTGCAGTTATGCTGGTGCCTCCACCAAATACCATAAAACCTGAAATTATTGTTACGAATGGACATGATGTAAGCGTTGTTGGAACAACAACTCCCACATATTCAAAAAATCTATCCTTAATAGAAATTTTTGAAAAATCAGAGGCAGGAGTTTTAAGAGTTAATGTCCAAAGGAGCATTGAAGGTTTAACCCCTGAAGGAGTAGGATCTGGTTTTGTTTTTGATAAAAAAGGTCATGTAATAACAAACGCACATGTTGTACAAGGGGCAACAAAAGTTGTAGTTACATTTCTTGATGGTAGGTCATACAATGCAGAAATAATAGGTGTTGACAATTTTACAGATATTGCAGTTATTAAGGTCAATGCCGATTTGTCCATGTTACAGCCATTAGCTCTCGGGGATTCATCAAATCTTCGAGTTGGGGAACCTATAGCTGCAATTGGGAATCCGTTTGGATTATCAGGTTCAATGACATCAGGAATAGTTAGTCAGTTGGGGCGACTTCTTCCTTCAGGCGCAGGATATTCGATTCCTGATGTTATTCAGACAGATGCAGCAATTAATCCAGGAAACTCAGGAGGACCTCTCTTAAACATGAGAGGTGAGATAGTTGGAATAAACACGGCAATACAATCCGCTACCGGAGAATTCACTGGTGTAGGATTTGCAGTGCCATCACAAACCTTGGCTAAAATAGTTCCAAGTTTAATACAAAATGGAGAATACAAACATCCGTGGATTGGGATTTCAGGACGAGATATTGATCCTGATTTGGCTCAGGTTCTGGAACTCAAGGATGCGGTGGGGTTTTTAGTAGTTACTGTTGTTCCGGATAGTCCTGCTTCAAAAGCAGGACTAAGGGGTTCTGAAAATAATGTTGAAAGAAACGGAGTTCAGTATCTAGTTGGAGGAGACATCATACTTTCTGTCGACGGGGTGGAGGTCAGAAAGATTTCAGATATTTTAATTCATCTACAAAGAGCAAAATCAGTGGGAGATGAAATGGTGTTAGAAATTTTAAGAGATAGCAGAACAACTAATGTTACTATTATTTTAGGTGAAAGGCCAAATGGGGAAGAGTAGTACAACATTAAATACTTCTAAAAACGCATTTTCCTATTGAACAACACTGTATTAAAATCTGAAAGTTTAAACCATGTTTTGGATGATAAAATAATCTCATATCAGGATGCACTTCAAATATATCAGGATGCTACTGTAAATCCATTTGAATTATTTTTAGCAGCACAAGAATTAAGAAAAAAATACAAAGGTAACACTGTAACATTTTCAAAAAAAGCCTTTTTCAATATTATCAATATGTGTAAGGATACTTGTTCTTATTGCACATACAAATCTGAACCCGGTGAGGAAAAACTATCCTTGATGTCAAAAGAAGAAATTAGACAAATTCTAAGCCTTGCCAAAAAATATAGATGTGTAGAAGCATTGTTTGTTACAGGAGAACGACCTGAACAAAAATATCAACAAGCAAAAGAATGGCTGAAAGAAAACGGTTTCAAATCCACACCGGAATATCTTGTACACGCCTCAGAAATGGCGTTGGAGGCAGGGCTTTTTCCACACACCAATGCAGGAAATCTCACCAAGGACGAATTAAAAGAACTTCAAAAAACAAATGTTTCAATGGGATTAATGTTAGAAAATAGCAGCGAAAGACTCTCCAAAAAAGGAATGCCACATTATTTAGCTGCAAGCAAGAGACCTAAAGCAAGATTAGAAGTATTAGATAATTCAGGAAAATTAGGGATTCCAATGACAACAGGAATTCTTGTAGGAATTGGGGAAACTCCAAATGAGGTTATCGAATCTATTTTTGCGATAAAAAAATTACATAAAAAATATGGAAACATACAAGAGGTAATTTTGCAAAACTTTCAACCCAAATCAGATACACTTATGAGCACTTTTCCTTCAGCCGAGGAAAAATATTTTAAAATTATTGTTTCACTTACAAGGATTTTAATGCCAGAAATGAATATACAAATTCCCCCTAATTTATCACCGCGATCTTATCAAAATTTTCTGTCTGTGGGAATAAATGATTGGGGAGGAATTTCTCCAATAACTCCAGATTATGTGAATCCTGAGTTTTCTTGGCCAGAGATTAAAAAGGTAGATCAAAATTCAAAAAATGCAGGATTCAGTTTAAAATGCCGATTCCCAATTTATCCAGAATTTTTTTCGTTTCTTAGTAAAGAGTTAAGAGGAAAGATATCATTCATCGAAAATGAAGAGGGTTTGGTTAAGGAGGAATATTGGAGATGACATCAAATTTAGATTCTTTGTTTAGGAATGCTGATCCTAGAGTGGCAGCTGTATTGAATCGAGCATTATCAGAAAAAGAGATTTCAGCAGAAGAGGGTCTAACTCTTTACTATGCAGATGGAATTGATTTTCATTTAGTGGGGATGGTAGCCGACGAACTAAGGAGAAGGAGGGTTGGAAACATTGTCACGTATGTGGTTAACAGAAATATCAACTTTACAAATGTCTGCATAAAGCAATGTGGATTTTGTGCATTTAGTAGAGATTTTCGGGAAGAAGAAGGATATCTACTACCTACCGAAGAAATTGTTCGCCGGGCAAAAGAAGCATATCAATTAGGAGCAACTGAGGTCTGCATTCAAGCAGGTCTCCCTCCAGATATGGATGGAGATTTGTATGAGAAGATTTGTAGAGCAATAAAAAAAGAAATTCCAGATATTCATATTCATGGTTTTTCACCCGAAGAAGTTCTTTATGGTGCAAAAAGATCAAATGTTACAATTTCAGAGTATCTTGCTAGGTTAAAGGAAGCTGGAGTAAACACCCTCCCTGGCACAGCAGCGGAAATTTTGGATCAAAGTTTAAGGGATAAAATCTCTCCTGGGCGAATAAGTGTGGATGATTGGATTAACGTAATAAAAACAGCCCATAAAATTGGAATCAATACAACATCAACTATGATGTTTGGGCATATTGAAACTGCAAAGGACCGAGTTAAGCACATAACAAAGATACGGGAAATTCAAAAAGAGACCGGTGGTTTTACAGAGTTTGTTCCACTTGATTTTATCCATACTGAAGCTCCAATGTATAAGCATCAATTGCACGAATCCATAAGACCCGGCGGAAGTGGGAAAGAA
>JBFIPZ010000052.1:0-6086 GCA_041609855.1 Nitrosopumilaceae archaeon
ACTCCCTGATATTCTATCTCCATGTCCTTTGGGTTCATGGTTTTACCTGAATTTTTATGAACATAAGGATTTTGAAATAATTTTTGTATTTTTGTTTTAGAACAAAACTGTGTTCTAGTAATTTTTTCCAAAAGTTGTAACATTGCTTGTTAACAGTTAGTTATATTTTAATAAAAAATTCAATTATGAAGGTTGATCGATTTTGAAAATTACTAAACCAGTTTTTGCAGGACTTTTTATTTTGACACTATTTCTAGGTTCAGTGGCTTATCCATTAACGGCAAATGCCCAAAATCCAAATGAATCACCACAAATGGTATCTGCAATGGGAACAGTGCCAGGTAAAGATCTTAATGTTCACATTTGGGTATTGGTTCCACATGGAGCTGATAAAAATGAAATAGTAACACAAGCTCTTGCAAAACATGGAGCACAACCTTTTGTAAGTCAAAAGTTTACGGAGACTGGTTTGTATTGGGACCAGTTTGGAGATGAATCCCTTGATAATGATTTTGTAACTCAACATTACAATCCTGCAAATGATCCCTCAGGGGGAGGCGGGCTAGTAGCTTTGCTTAATACTCATTCTACATGGAACAGTGTAGAGTCCTCTTCATTTGCCTTTGAATATGGTGGCGAAACTAGTCGATGTCCTTCTCTTTTGGATGAATGTCCAGGGGATCAATATTTTGATGGGTATAATGATGTAGCATGGTATCCACTTGCTGAAAGTAACGTGCTTGGGGTAATGTGGTCAGGAACTTCAACAGATGAGGCAGACATGGGGATGAACACAGCCTTTACTTGGGCAACAAATGGAATAAATCATTACGACATTGAAACGGTAATGCTACATGAAAACGGACATGGTTTAGGTCTAGGTCATTCAAGTGATCCAGCTGCCGTAATGTATCCTTCATACCAGGGTGTACTACGTACATTGCAAGCAGATGATATTGCAGGAGTTTCTTCTTTGTATCCATCAGCTACTCCACCAGAGCCTGAAGAACCAGGAATTTCAATTACCAACCCCTTAGATGGTTCAGTTGTAACTGGAAAAATTACCATCACTGCTTCTGTAACTGGAGTGACAAATCCTACAGTTAGCTTTTACTTGGATGGGTCTTTAATCGGTGAGGATTCTACTGCACCATATAGTCTTGGTCTGCACACAAAAGACATTTCAGTTGGTTTCCATGAGATAAAGGCCTCCATACTTGCTGAAAATTTGGAGGATATAGTTACAGTAGAGAAGGAACCCAAAGGTGGAGTTTCTGATGGTGGTGATTCTGGTGGAAATTGCCCTCCAGCAAAAGAAGCAAAAGGAAAATGTTAATTTAACATTTAATTCTATTTTTAAAAAATTTTGAAAATATTTTTTTAGAAATGGTAGAAAAATGTAACAATAAAAGATAGATTCAATTTTAATCATCATTGAATGAAAGCTGGGCAAACGTTGATGGACTCAAAATAAGATACCTCGAGTCTGGAGTAGAGGCAACAAAGCATGTTTTATTTATTCACGGACTGGGTTCGGCAGCAGATAGATGGATGAGTATTCCACAAGACCTTTCTGGGGACTTTCACTGTGTTGCCATTGATTTGCCAGGATTTGGAGAAAGTGAAAAGCCAAAAAATATGGATTATACCATCGATGCATTCAGAAAAATTATCATATCTTTTCTAAAGGAAATCAAAATTCAAAATGAAGAATTGGATTTAATTGGACACTCTTTGGGAGGCTATATTGCATCAGAAATTGCAATTCAAAACCAAAATTATATCAGAAAACTTGTTTTAATTGACTCGTCAGGCATGTTAGAGCAACCAACACCAATACTTGATGAATATTTTAAAGCAGCAATAAACCCCACACAAGAAAATGTAAGAAAAGCATTTGAAAAAATGGTTGCAGATCCACAAAGAATCCCCCAACCCCTAGTTGATGGATTTATTCGAAGAATAAATATGCCAAATGCCAAACATGCATTTGAATCGGCTCTAATTAATAGTGCTACAACCCAGATTGGAGAAGATAGATTAAGAAAAATCAACCCCATATCTACCTTAATTCTTTGGGGAGTCCACGATAAAGTAATTCCACTTGAGCATTCTAAATTTTTCAAAGAAAACATTAAAGATTCTAGGCTTGAAATAATTGATGATTCAGGTCATGCACCATTTGCTGAAAAGCCTAGTCATGTTTGTAAATCATTAAGAAATTTTCTTACTGGTTAACTAGATACTTGTTTAGATAGGATTTTTTTCCCACAAACAAGATCAAAAACTTTAAGATTTTTTTTGTAAAGTTTTGGAGTTATTGTTCGGGAAAGATGAGATTAAAAAAAGTTCATGTTACTTTTTTGGAAAATCCACATAGATTACAGACCATAGAATCTTTCTCTTCTTTTAATGGAATGGTAAAACCCTCTGTAAAACAATTAGGACATTTGGTAAACCCACTCATCTTTTATCAAAATATTTCCTAAGGGCAAGATTGAGAGCTTTTGAGAAGCTACATGAACTGACATTATTTTTAATTAAATCTGCCTGGTACAATCGAAGTAATTTATAGACATCATCCTCAAGTACTACACAAAATCTTTTATCCATGATTTTTTTCAAGAAAAAACACGTTTATTGATAATTTTTTTTTTGGATAACCCAATTTGTGAATTTTTTTTAATAGTTTCCATTTTTGGGAATTTGAAAAGCAACATTAATTTTTATTTAAACTAAAGTGCCTACATTAAAAAAAATAATTTTTTTTATTATTCCCATTTTTGGTGCTTCTAAAAACTAAAGATAACTTTGTAGCAAAGTTTTTGTTACAATTGTAATTACAATTTTTTTGTTTTTCAAGTTTGAGATTTCAAGTATCATTTATAGAAATTTTTTTTGACTGTAAAATTTTTAAAATAAAGTAACCACCTATTGATATTCCCACAATAATTCCAAAAATTACAAGGTATGAAAAAATATTATTCGATAATTCTTGCGTTTCGCGTTCTTTTTGTATTCTCTGTTGATCAAATTCTCGAATTTTTTCTAGCTCGCTTTGTTCCTTTTCAGTCAACTGGTCATAGATTCTCCAAGCCTCCATATTTCCAATATCAGTATTTTCGTTGGTTTGAAGTAATTCTATAGTTTTAACGATGGACTCAAAGCCATAAAAGACAGGAGTGCACAATCCAACAGAATAATTTAGAGTCTTGTCTTGATTTCCTTGAGCAAAAACGACATATTGTACACCAGCTCCAAAGTTATGGCCCCAAAATGATTCATTTGAAGACAAAATAATGGTTTTATGATGCGTTCCCTTTAGCAGATCTTGAATCTCTAAAGTAATCTTTGCCTCCCCTGTGCTAGGTGGCCAGTATTCCTTTGAAATCACGGTTCCAAGAAAAACAATATCACTGTCCTCGTAAATTTCATTTAGTGTTTGAGGTGCGCAAGATAATCCAAAACTATCAGAGACAAATGGAATTTGAAAAATAATCACAAAAAATAAAAATATAAAAATTTTTTTCAATCCTTGATCATATTTTTCATACGGAATTCTCTATTATTATTTGATGAAAATTGGTTTTTACCTAAATCTATTTGAAAAAGTTTTTGAATTTGTTTTAAGCAACGAATTAGAATTTATTCTATCGCAAAAGCCATGTCCAATATTTTTGAAACAAAGATGGTTTTGAATCAAGCTTGATTTTCCCCTTTGAGCCTTTCAATTTTAGTTGTTTTTGAATTATTTTCAAAATGTCCCTTTCGTCTTTAATTTTGGGATTGTAATAATGCTCCATTTGGACTAGTTTTTTAAAAAATTCTATTTTGACAAATATGGTATAAAACCACCATCCCATTGCAAAATCTGCTTTTGGACTAAACTTGTATCCATTATCAAAATGAATTTTTTTCTCAAAAGAATCCATAATTTTCTTGAGAATAGACAAATCATTATCAAAATCAGTTGATGCAACCTTGAATATCGGAACCCAAGTCATGCCATATTGTGATTCTAGGATCATTTAAAAATAATCAGAATTGCGAAATTAAATTTTTTGGGCCAGGATAATTCTAAACCTTTAATTTTATTTCTCTGCCATCAGGACAACTAGGATTTCTGTTGGCTCTTTGCCATTGTTTTTTCCATTGTGGGTATAGTTTATTGCCTCGACTATAGATTCTCCTGCAACAAATGTCTTGAGACCGTTCTCTCCATAATCTACAGTTACTTCCCCGGACAAAATGTATGCAAACATTGGATATTCGTGAATATGCGGGCCAGTTTCAGCACCAACTGGAATGGTAACAATTTTGGATATAATTTGTGGGGAACCAGAAGGATACGAAATCTCTTGTCCAATTACTGTCTGGTTTGTCTCTAAAATGGTCTGCGAGGTGATCTCGTTTACTCCTACCACATAGGACACATACAATATTGCAGAGGCAAAAATAGATATTCCAATAATTATTGCAAACTCTTTTGCTGAAAATACACTTGCCCTAAAACTCATAGGTTTTCTTTAAGAAATATCAAATTAAGCGTATTGGAGATTATTCTATTCAAAGTATTTTTTTAAAAGAAATTAAATTGCAAAGCCTCTGAGCTGCTCATCCAAAACCAAATGGAATGCTTGCAAGCGAAGTGATCAGTCCCACCAATAAAATTAGTCCAAATGCTTTTCCAGTACCGAATCCATGAACAGTCTTTATTGCCTTTATTGATACAATCAATCCCCAAATGACGAACCCAATTCCCAAAGTTACAAGCAAGATTACATATCCTATAAAAGGACCAATTTCAGAAAAGGCATCATCATTACTGATATTTGGATCTAAAAGGATTGAGGGCTGGATTGTTGAAAAAGAGCTCCACATAAAAAAAAGCACAATACCGACTATAATCGTAATTGGAATGACGACAGCATGAATATGAAAAACTACAGAAAAGACCTTCTTCCAGTTTGTATTGCCATCAAGCTTTTTTCCAATAAAATAATACAGTGCAGCTGAGACAAATCCACCCAATAAACTCGAGGCAAAAGACAGCGCTACTGCAGATTCCGCTATTGGAAAGCCAGTATCAATATTTTCTGTCCCATCCATCTCAAAAAAATCATCGTTTATTGGAATCATTACCATTGGGAGAATAGCCAGTGCTCCAAGTATAGATGAAATGACTAGCAATGCAATGGATTGAGTAAAGTACCTCTCTTCATTGTCCCGTATTTGAGCAAACGCTGCATTCGGGGAGGTAATAACTTGCAAAATAATCCCAAGATCAAAGGTAGCCAAATAACAAATTTGGTTTTTTTTGAAAATTCATAAGTATATTGAGCGAATTTTTCTGTGAAGAACAGTTGAAAATTTTGATTTGGTAATGCTTTGAGATTTCAAATCAGAAGGACCTGATAACCATATATTTTACAATTAGGTATACATTCAAGCAGTATTTTTGACTGAGTAAAAAAAGTCTCTACTTTACGCCTAAAAATCCGATAAAAAATACTAGATTGGGTTTTCTTAAAAATCGTTAAAACAATTAGGTACGTTAGGCTATTGTGATGCAAGAACAAACATACAAAAAATTTTGGCGTCACATGAGATCTCAAACCAGAATAAGGAGAGCTTCAATCCCGTATTACCGTGGAAAGATTTTTTTCACTTTTGATTCAACTGAAAACAAGGTTTCCATCTATCATCCAAAGGAGGGAGTATTTTTTCTCTCAAAATCAAATTTTGAAAAAATAGATAAAAAAGTCACCAAACTGCTCAAGGTAGATTCCTCGTATGACCAATTTTTACTCTTACCATCAAGGGAACTTTGTGGGTATGCTATAATGAAAAATTACTTTGATTGGCAAAAAAAACTGAACGAATAACCTCACCAGGCAACCAACCAATTACTCTTTTCCTTTTATTTTTGAAATTATTTTATTAAGAGAGTAAAATTATCAATTCATGTGAAATTGTCTTTTCTGGTGGTTGTGGGGCTTATTTTAGTTGGGTTTGGTTTTTTGGGATTTATAATTCCCGTTTCCAACTCAGGTTTGACTGTTTTGGAGGCCGATGAATTATGTCAA
>JBFIPZ010000053.1:0-6056 GCA_041609855.1 Nitrosopumilaceae archaeon
AGAGCAAATCTTGCTCGTCAGGTACAAGAGGAGAGAAATAGATTCTTTGAGGCTCAAAACATCCCGCAGGAACTCCGTTCTCAGGAATCTAGCTTATCATCGATAAAAACTGAAAAACAGAAAATTCAACAACTTGTAAAAACCGAGGAAAATGAATTAAAACAAATCAAAAAGGAACAGAATCAGATCCAAAAAGAAATTCAAGCTAGATTAAAAGAGATTGAAAAATCAAAAAAATCAGAAAATGATAAATTGTCTAAAATCACGGCACTACAAAAAAAGATTGCAAAAGAAATAGAACATGAAAAAACTAAGCTGAGTGCACAAGCAAACAAGGTACAATCCCTGCAAATGGAGGAAGGTGAACTAGAACAGACTGTACAGAATCGGAAATCATTGGAAAAGGAACTAGCACAAGCTAAAAAAGATCTTGAAACGATTAAACATCAAAGGACTAAACTTGACAAGGAGATAGAATCCCAACCAAAGGTAACGGGATACTGCGTAAAATGCAAGAAAAAACAAAAAATAAAAGATGCAAAGACCACTACGCTCAAAAATGGAAGACCTGCGCTCAAGGGAACATGCGTAGTCTGTGGCACAAAAATGTTTAGAATAGGCAAAGCATAATGTGAAATTATTTAATTCCAATGTTTAAGAAATAATTTTATTAAAATAGTTCAATGAATAAATTTCTTTTATTTTTTATTCCCCTATTCTTTACGCCGATTTCTGTATCTGCAATTGAAATTGATGCCACTCCTGAAAAATTATCATTTGAGCCAAATGATTGGATAACAGTTTTTCTAAAAATTGATGGTTATACGGGAGGGGAAATTATGTGGAGCGCTGATACGCCAAATAATTCTACCAAGTCAGGAACATTGAGTAGTTATTCTGGCACTATCGTAAAACATACTATTACCAGAACTGCATTTGATAACTTATTTGGAAATTGGGATATTACGTATTCTTATAAAAATAACAAAAAAACCATCTCAGTATATGTTGAACCACTGGTAATAGGGGCAACTTTGGATAAAGAGGTCTATCACGAGGGAGATATTCTAAGCGTAAGTCTGACTACGAATTACCATGAACCAGTTGCAACCAAAGCTGAAGATTATTTTTTACGAATTGACACTCTAAATGGAAAACCGGCTCAACATATGTTAGAGATACGTACCAAAGCTTATCAGCATACTACTACACAAAAATTTCCAATAAATGAGTTGTTGGCAAACAATCCATTTGGGAAATATAATCTAGTGGTTCAATATTTTAATGTCATCAAAAAAATTCCTTTTGAGGTACAACCCTCAACTCAAAGTACTTCCATTTTTGTGGGTTCAGAAAAGTCCCTCTATAACATAGGGGAAAAAGTGGAACTTCAAATCGTTGTCTCAGATATCTTAGAAGATAACGCTAAACTGACAATAATTGATCCGTTGGGAAAAGTCTTAACAAGAACAATCTCGATTGATAAAAATTTAAGCAGACTAACCGTTGGGGAGGCTTCAACTCAGGCAGCTGGAACATATGATGTTCAATTGGAATACAGCGGTTTAACGGAATTTGCTTCTTTTGTGGTTTCTACTGAAACCAATCAGAGACAAAATCTTGTATCGGATTTAATACTGACAATCGACAAAACCCAATACCGCCCTGGGGAGACAATTCTTGCAAACATTCAAACAAATACGATTGTTGCTGGAAATCTAAATTATTGGCTTGAGGATCCAATTGGTAAAACACAGAAATCTTTTTCAATCTCTTTAGGATCTGATGATATTTTAATTCCTGTTAGGATTCCAGCTACTACTCCTGAGGGACCATGGAAGATTAACATAGAGTATGGCGGAAAACTTGTTTCAGACTTTTTTGTTGTTGAAGGAGAGCCAATCAAAAACCAACAAATTATTTCTGATCTTGATTACCAAGGCCCCAAAATTCTTCTCGAAATAAAGGAAAATTTACTTGACATGAACGCTCCAAGCGGCCTATTTGTTGACTCACAAAACATCTTTGTTTCTGATTACGGAAATTCAGAAATCAAGAAGTTTGATTTGGCAGGTAGGCTTATTGATTCCTGGGGATCGTTTGGTTCAGATGATGGAGACCTGAAAAATCCAACTGGCATATTGGTGGAGTCCAATTTTGTACATGTAGTTGATACTGGTAATTCAAGGATTCAAACATTTGACAAAAATGGAAATCATCTAAGGAGTTGGGGCAGCTCTTCCATTGAGTCTCAATCTCTCAAAAATCCAACATCTCTTACAAAAGATAAATCTGGAATTTTTTTTGTTTCAGATAGGTTAAATGATAAAATCCTGAAATTTGACGCAGATGGAGGATATGAGGGTGAAATTAATTATATTGACACTGCTGCAGCAAAGTTTTCATCCTCAGATTTTATCGTTATAGATGGAAAAGGCAACCTTTTGATTCTAGTTTCAAAAGATAATAGAGTGTTACATTATAGAACAGACGGTTCTTTTGTAAAATCTCTTGGAACCGAGGGGAGTGAGGATGGTAAATTAAACAACCCAACTTCCCTTGCATTAGATTCTTTAGGAAATTTGTATGTTGGGGATTCTGGAAATAATAGGATTCAAGTGTATGATTTGTCTGGAAAATTTTTAAAAAACTGGGGCACAAAGGGATCGGGTCCTGGTAAATTTAACAATATTAGTGGAATTTCGATTGATTCATCAGATAACATCTTTGTTTTGGATTCAGAAAATAAAATGATCCAAAAGTTTTCCTCAATAGAATCAAACAATGTTTTAAAGATTCCTCAATGGATAAGAAATAACGCCCTTTGGTGGCATGAAGGTCAAATCACTGATGATGAATTTGCACGAGGAATTGAATTTCTGATTGACAAGAAAATTGTTACTATTCCAAACTTATCAAAAGCAGACACGGTGGAAGGAAAAGTTATTCCAAATTGGATTAGATCTAATGCCAAATGGTGGGCAGATGGATTAATCTCTGACCAGGAATTTGCAAATGGGATTGAATTTTTAGTAAAAAATGGTATAATTCACGTCTAAATTTTCAGAGTCTTTATTCATTTACACTCATATTATTCGTTTGATATGAAATTTCATGCCAGATAAGAAATTGAAAATTCTTGTAGATGAAATGGATGACGGATGGGATGAAAAACTAAAACAATTAGGTTATGAGGCATTTAGTGTAAAAAAACTCCGCGCACAAGGACTCAAAATGCGTACTGATTTTTCTGTAATAACTTATGCAAAGGAAAATAATCTTGTCTTAATTACACGAGATACAGAAAGTGGGCAGGCGTGTGAAGAAAACGGAATCCCGTTTGTTTTGCTTGATAATGAAGAAATTTTCAAACTGGTTGCTGAAAAATTAAAGAAACTCTGAGTTTTTATTCTTGATATTCCAATAGAAAATATGGAAAGCTGCGATAGGCGTACTCATGCCTACAAAAATGGTAAGACCTTTGATGAATGTAAAGAACTAGCAGAATCGATGAACAAAACTTTTCAAAAAACTATCAAAGAGCATGGCAAAATACCATGGTCTCAAATTTTAGAAAAAGTTGACCATGATGAACTTGTCTACAAACTATCTTTGAAATATTTGAGACGCGATGGATTTGATATAGGTAATTGGAAGTGCCCTGAAGTTAAACCATTTACTTCGACTTGATAACACAACTTCCATCGGAATTTCTTAATTTTCTAGCAATAATGATAGGTGTAACTAAAAGTATGGGTATTGAAATTGAAATTAAAAGGGTTTGAAACTGTACCAGTGCAATAGTTAATGCAATACCACTTGCAGTACCTACAAAAATTGCAAGAAATGATCCTACGCAAGTTGGACAAGCAATGAATAATCCTGTTGCTGCACCAATGCTACTAAAACCGCTTCCCTTTTTTGTATAACTAATTGCAACAACCGCAAGGGAAACATTTACTGCCACCAAATACGATACAATTAGTTGCAGTACTAGGTTAATTGGAATAATTTGCAGACCAATGTGCTCTGTTAAATATACTAGGATTTTAGGGGAATATCCAGGTTCGTCACAGCATGGGACAATCTGTGCAGATGGGACGGTCGCTCCATAATGATACGAAAAAATGACCTCGGGTTGGTACACCAATGTGCCTGAGGTTAAAGAAAAAAAAATCCCATACAGTATAAGAGTTATAACAAAAATCTTTTTTGATCTAGGATTTGATGTGGAAAGAGCAATTATCGATAATAGATCATTTTCATTTTTTAATACTTTGAACTTTTGATACTTCAGTAAACCAAATGAAATAGCAACAAATGATGCCGCTAAAACAATGTAAAAGATATTTGCAAATCTTTGAAAAGATTCTATAGCATCAGGAGTTACCATTATGGGATCTTGATACCTAGAATAGATAACAAAAATGACAAACATCGCAATAAACCCGATACTAATTAGGAAAATTCCATTATTTTTTCTCAAATTCACAGTCAAAAATCTTAATTACTGAATTAAACTTTATCTGAATTTTTATTTTTCTGACTAAGCAAGCTTGGGGATAAAAATATACACTATTGCGATAATTTCCAGCCTACCAAAAATCATTAAAAAGCCCAAAATAATTTTTGTGGCAGGATCAAGTTCTTCTGTGATGACATTGGCTGATAAACCCCCTGTTGTAATCAATCCAACTCCCTCAAAGAAGGCATTTTCGAAGCTAGCATCAGTAATGTTGGTCAAATGAGCAGCAGTAATGGTTGCAATTACCGGAAATAAAATAATTATAATTAAGGTTGATGTGATCTCCTTTCTATTTTCAATGGAAAGAGATTTTCTTGTGTTAGAATGAAACATTTTTCTAATATTTTTTAGTAAAAAGAATCGATGTATCTTTATTCCTCCTGCAGTTGAAAAACCACAGCCTCCAACTAACATCAAAATAATTAGTATAGCGTGAGCGCCACCGCTTAACGAATCAAGCGAAGTTAGTTGAAGCCCCGCAGTTGAGCTGGCTGAGACGGAGTAAAAAGCACCAACAATCGGGTCTAGACCACTTGCCCATATAAAAAGCGGGATGGAAATTCCAATAATCCCAAAGAAAACGAGAACCTCTTTTCCAAGTTTAGGAGATAGAAATTTCTTTCTTACAAAACCATAGTGAAATGTAAATGGTAGAGCACCTAGTATCATAGCTGCCATTAAAATTAATTTTTCTTGCCAAACTAATTTTTCCAAAATTGTAGAGTTTGGTAAAAACCCACCTGTAGCTAATGTACTCATTGCAAGGGAGAAATTATCTATGATGTTTCGTTCTCCAAATAAATACAAAAGTAACGCAACAATTACGATATACAATGTAAAAATTACCGTAATGGTTCCAAAGAGTTCTCTTAGATGTAAGGTCTTTCCCGTTAGAAAACCACGCATTGATTGAAGCTTACCCTCAGGATAAAATGCAGTGATTACAAGGTAAATGAAACTCATCCCGCCGACTAGCTGTGTAAAACTACGATAGAAGGTAAAGCTTTGAGGCAATTCCTCTGGCTTATCGATTAATGATATCCCACCTGTTGTAAATCCAGCTGCACTTGAGAAGAAACTGTTTGCAAAAGCTTGTAATGGTTCATCACTTAATGGTGTAACATACAGATATGGAACTGTACCAAATAATGTTAATATGAAAAGACTACTAAAGACCAGAATCGAGGCCTGCTGCAAATTTAAAGCTGCCTTCTCACCATATGAATTTAAAAAAAATCCCGTTACTAGAAGTAAAACAGTGGTAAGGTAAATTCCAGTGGCAGTTACCGTATCATAAAGAACAGTTGATAAGATAGCTGGTACAAGCAAAAGTACCCCTGCAAACTGTAAGACAAAACCAAGATTCCCCAAAATCGCTTTAACGGGAGGGCTAAGAAGCCTAGGCTGCGTAGCTGTTGCATCCCTAATCACGTTAGCAATTGTTGCCTGTAAAATTATTCCTATGACTAACTTTTTTTTATTCAAGACTGGAAGTTTGCGAATTCGATGATCTCGCATAATGTGTAAGGCA
>JBFIPZ010000054.1:0-5819 GCA_041609855.1 Nitrosopumilaceae archaeon
CCTTTATTCCAACTGCTTGCTGGATTGAGTCATACTGGGGATAGTTATCATCAAACCACTTCTTGTATGCTGGCTCATTGTTGTATCTGTCAACATAATACGTGGGATCCTTTGAGGGATCCACAAATGGCGCTAATTCGACGTCTTTAGATACATCCTTAGGTTTATCCAATCCAACTGCTTGCTGGATTGAGTCATACTGGGGATAGTTTTCATCAAACCATTTCTTGTAGCTTGGCTCATTGTTATACCTCTCAACATAACTTTGAGGATCTTTTGATGTATCTACAAATGGTGCAATGCCAAGCTCCTTAGGCTCAGTCTTTGGCTCTTCCTTAGGTTCATCCCTTGGTTCGTCGTTTGGAGGATTTGTTACCGGTTCTGTAACAGTGATTGTGATTGACTCACGGTCTTCTTGTATACCTCTTACTACAACAATATCAAAATTGTATTGAATTCCTGCTGGATTTCCTTGAGCAGCTGAGGGCGTCCAAGTAAATTGTCCGGTATCTGAATCTATTGAAGCACCACTTGGTGGGTTTTTATCCAAACTAAAAATTAATTTATCCAAAGAACTATCGGTAACACCTGCGGTAAATGAAAGAGTGTTTCTTTCAGTTATTGTTTTATCGGAAATTGGTTTTAAAGTTAAAACAAAATCATCAAATTCAGCTATTCTATTTCCATCATATTCTAACTTTATTGATATACCTTCATTCTCATTTTGATCATCAGTAAATGCAGTTGCATTATAGATTCCACTTGTAGTGAAAAAAGTTTCTACGGTCCTTGGAATTGTTGAAAAGGAACCATCATTATCAGAGGATGGATCTGAAAACATTCCGACGTATTCTCCACTAGGGTCACGAACTATAATGAAGACGGATTTTTTCCCCTCTTTTTCAACTCCTACAAACACTAAATCCTCCTCATTGGTGTAAAACCCCTTCTCTAAGGAGAAGGATTCTACTGCTGCATAAGCTGGGAAGATCATCAAAACTACAAGTGAAAAAACCGAAAATACCATCAAATTTTTGAGCATATTTTCACTTTGATTGTTTCATTTTTAAAAAATACGTATAACTTGTTCCATTGAATTGATAAGAAAAGTTCACCAAGTCACAGATCCAGTAAAAATCTCATAAAGACACCGTTATTTTGCTCAATTTTCATCTCATAAAACGTTGGGGCTTTGATTTCCACCTTAAAATTGTGTTTTTTAAAATCAAGTGGTTCCCCAAATGCTTTGGCATGAATGGTATATCCACTATTTTCTTTTATGCTAAAATCAATTCTCCTAATGGCAAATCCTTCAGTAATTAAGACAAATGTAATCTCCTCAAGCCAGCTAAAAAGTAAGTACCTAAGGTCTTTTCCAGAAGCAGAAAATTCTTTTTGAAATCTCTCTTCCACTTTTTCCTGGTCAAGTGTAATATTGATTACAACTTCTGCTGAGACAGAAAAAGCTTCTTTGAGATCTTTGGCAGTAACTTCTACAAACGCATCAGTTGCATGATCTAAAAACTTGTAGCTCAAGTACTTTTTTTCCAAATCTGTGATTAATAATTTAGATGTATGAAAACTGTCAATCTCGGTTAGCTTTTTTTAGATTAATTTATAGTTCCTAAAAGAGAAAATTAATGATTTATTACATAAAATCTAAATTTATTTCAGAAAAAATGAAAATTTTTTTTAAAGATCTAACCAGTGTCTCTATTGAAAATCAAAAACCCTATGATATAGAGATTCTTAGCTCTATGAAACGGGCCAAAATTACAGGACCACAGATAATTTGTTGGTCTGAGATGTGCTTTTGTCCTATCTTCCTTAAACATAAACGAAAAACCGTTTAGGAAAATTTTTCTCGAAGATGAAAATCAAAGCCATTGAGGATTAATCCCGTTTGAAGGTGAATCTTTTTTTGATGATCTAAGAAAACTTGAATAATATTTACCATTTATTGTGTAAAGTAATTTAGTTGGGTTTTGTCTTGAGATTTTATTGGAGCCATTTGACTCATTTCTAATTTGGATTAGTGAATTTTTATCACAACATCTGTATGAAGGAGTTTTTTTGGCAGCTCTAATTGAGACTATTATTCCGCCTATTCCTACACTAGCAGTTTTTCCTACCGCTGGTTTTTTAGCCTCTCAACAAGGACTTTCAATAATTTCAATAATTCCCCTAATAATCTTAGGCGCTACTGGTGCCACCCTTGGAACTACTGGAATTTATTTAATAGCACTAAAACTTGGAAGAACAATTTTGTTACGATATCTTAGGTTTGTAAAGGTTTCAGAAAAGAAACTAGAAAGAGTTGAGATCTGGTTTGAAAAATATGGTGACAAGGCAGTTTTCTTAGGAAGAATGGTTCCAGTAATGAGAGAAATGATCTCCGTTCCAGCTGGATTGCTTCAAATGAAATTTCCAAAGTTTGTATTGTATACCTTTTCAGGTTCTCTAGTTTGGTCTACAGGTACCATTCTTGCTGGATATTATTTTGGTGCAGGTTTGGATTGGTTAAAATAAAATTTAATCTAACCTGATTATATTTTGTTGTACTAAAAACTTGATGGCATTGAGCACCTCATCTTCTGAAACTTGGTCCTGAGAAAACCAGACAAAAATATTTTTTACCCATTCAGGAATTCTTTTATTTGAAATATTGACTTCCTCTACAAAAATTTTACCATTAGAATTACATTGTCTTGGATTAGATTCCATTACAGGATTTCCAACCTTAACACAGTCTTCAAAACTATTAATTTCATTTAACGGAACTATTCGTAGAATTCTATCATCGTTATTTTCTGGTGATCCTCTACCATCTCTATTACTTGTTAAAAGATACAGGTATCCATCTGGACCTGTAGCAACATCTCGAAGTCGTCCAAAATCTCCTGTAAACAATTTTTGGTCTGATAAAATTTTATTATTTTTTAGATCAAAATCGATTAAATGTAAATGATTTCCACGAAGTGTAGCTACAAAATATTTTCCAGTCCATTGCGGAAATTTGTCACCATCATAAAATTCTGCTCCAGATGGGGCCCAGGTCTCCTCTCCGGTATTCAAAATCGGTGTAATGAGTCCTTTTTTTGTTTCAGAGCCAATGATATCTGGCCATCCATAATTTTCCCCGGGCTTAATCACATTAATTTCATCATTTGCTACTCCACGAAACCCGGAGGGTCCATGCTCCGTGGCAACAAGATTTCCTTCTCTATCCCAGTCCAACCCTTGGGGGTTTCTGTGACCGTATGAATAAATAGGAGAATTTGAAAATGGATTATCCTCTGGTATCGTTCCATCAGGATTTATTCGAAGTATTTTTCCTCCAAGGGAATTCTTATCTTGAGCTAAACTCCCATTTCCTGCATCTCCTGTAGCAATGTATAATTTTCCATCAGGTCCAAACTTTATTCTTCCACCATCATGATATAGTCCACCCGGAATGTTATCAATCAAGACCTTATCTTCAGTTAATTTCAGATTTGATTCAACATACCGAACTACTTTGTTTTGAGTTGATAAAAAATCATTGCTAGTGTAATACAAATAGATGTAATGGTTATCTGAATAGTTTGGATCTATTGCTATACCTAATAGCCCTCCCTCTTCCCCACCAACTTCTAGTGAAAGGATTGGTTTTTCTGAAACTATTCCATCTTGAATTATTCTGAGATCCCCCTTACGTTCAGTAAAAAATATTGTCCAATCTGGTGTCCAGGCAATCGACCAAGGTATGTTTAGATTCTCGGCAACAGTCTCCACCTTTACGCCTAAATCAGGATATTCTTGAGCCAACACAAAAGGAATTAATGAAAAAATAGTAATTGCAAAAAGTAGCACTTTCATTAGAATAGTTTGTTCTTTATTTTACAATAAATAATTTTCTACATTGTCAGGCGTTTGGCTTTTTGAAAAACGGCCGACCATTGCCTCCAGGTTAACCTACCTGTTTGAGTATTTTGTTTTGAAGGATGATAGGAAGTTAAAATTTTGATAGAATTATATTTAAATAGTTTATTATGACCGAACTTTTCTGGTTTTACATTAATTAACTTGCATGTAGCATCATATGCGATTTTGCCAAGACACAAAATTACTGCAACATTTTTTAGAATTTTATACTCTTGTTGTAAATAATTAAAGCAATTTTCCATTTCTTGTTTGGTTGGCTTGTTTTGAGGTGGTGCACATCTAACTGCTGCCGTAATGTAAGCATTGTTTAATACCATTCCATCTTCAGCAGTTTGACTGGTGGAAATAGATGAAAATCCATACTGAAACATTATTTTTGCAAGCCAATCCCCAGAAGAATCACCAGTAAACATTCTCCCCGTCCTGTTACCTCCATGAGCTGCTGGAGCAAGGCCAACGATTAGTAATTTTGCTTTAATGTCTCCAAATCCTGAAAGTGGCTTCCCATAATATACTTGATTAGAAAATCTTCTAACTTTATTTTTTGCAATATATCTGATGTAGGTTGCCAGTCTTGGACACTTTGTACAGTTTTCAATTTTTTTGTTTAATGAATAAATTGAATTCAATAAAAAATAATTACTCACTGTAAATAAAAAATGTATTTACAGTTTTGATTGGAGGAGTAAGTTTTAGAAATTGTAAAAAATTCATACATTACTTGTTTTACTTATCTTTTTAGATTAACTCCAATTACCTTAGCCCATGCTGCTAGGACTTCGATGAAATCCTCTGATTGTGCACTATACATACTGTATAATTCTAAATAGAAATTAAAGCAATTGCTAATAACTGGTTCATGCAAATTATTCATTTTTCTTTGAATATTTCCTTATAGTGATACGAAAAAAGATTTTCTTGAACTTAGCAGAATCTTGGTATAATTCTCAAGGGTAATCAATTTTTATTTTTAAACGATTAATCCAATTATTCTCAAACTCTATAGAATTATTCTTCCTTCTCCTAAATCATAAATTCTATTGTTTATTTGTTCAAGTAATTCTTTTTTTGATTTTATAGTATTGACATCATTTGTATAGGATTTCTCGCTAATCAATTGATATAGATGTTCTAACTGTTTTTTAGATAACATTTTGAATCCCGTTTTGGAACTAGCTATAATTTCCAGCAATTCTATGCGCTCAATATCTTTTTGATATATTTCGGACATAATTGCATCAATAGCAATTCATTACTATTAATTATTGTGTATTATTGTTCCAATAGCCTTTATAGGGAATAATTTTGAAATTTATTAATGAAAAAAATACAACTTCTTTGCGTTGTTTTTTCACTGATTATGTTTACCGGTATAAGCACAGGAACTGCAATAGCCTTTGCAGAATTAGAAGATGAGGACCATGACTTTGATGACAGGTTAGAGTATTTTTGCGAAATGACTGATGAAGAAAGAGATCTATTATTCATGGATCATCCAAGACTAGCACAATTTGAAGAACGATTATCAAACTTTTGTAATCTAGATGAAAAAGAACGGGAAGATCTAATTGATGAATTCATTGAAGAACATTTTCCAAATTATGTAGAAAAAGATGATTGGGATAAGGACGATATGTTGGCCAGATATTGTGAAATGTCTTATGAAGATAAAAAAACATTCTTAGAAAACCATCCAATGGCATCCGATCATCAAGAAAAAATGGAAGAGTATTGTTTACTAGATGAATCAGAACGAGATGCTTACATTGAAGAGCACAAGGATTCCTATACAAAACATGAATATAACATGAGAGAAAAATTGGACGAGTACTGTGAAATGTCTGATGAGGACAAGGCAGCTTTACTAGAAAACCATCCAATGGCATCCGATCATC
>JBFIPZ010000055.1:0-5649 GCA_041609855.1 Nitrosopumilaceae archaeon
AAGCGGACTTACTGCAACTACCTTTCTCTTCTTTTTGGAAAGTTCTTTTCTTATTCCTTTGATTTGAAGCATTGGTCCAATTGATGTCAAGGGATTTCCAGGAGCAAGAATTACCATGTCTGCATCATGAATTGCATTTACCGCCTCTGGGTTTGGTCTAGCTTTTTCTGCTCCAATGTATTGTATTCCCTTTACTTCGTCCTTACCGCGATGTTTTACCCAATATTCTTGAAGGTGAAGTTCACCCTTGTCAGTTGTAATTCGGGTTTCAATACTATTGTCTGTTACAGGAATTATATTTGCACTAACTGCAAATTTTTCACACATCCACTTTGTAATATCGCTCAAATTTTTTCCATTTTTTAGCATATTGGTTCGAATCAAGTGAGTGGCAGCATCTCTATCTCCTACCCTGAACCAAGTTTCTTCACCAAAAACTTCCATTTGCCTTAAAAAGTTGAATGTGTCCTTTTTAATTCCCCAGCCTCTTTCATGATCCAACAAATCAGCCAGACCATAGATAATGGTGTCAAGATCTGGACATACGTAGAGCCCATATAACCAATAATTATCTCCCACGTTTGAAATTACATTAACATTGTCCTCCTGGGAAACTATACCTCTAACTAGTTTAACGGATCCCGTTCCTCCTGCTAAGATTGTTATCATCCTATTTCCCATAAAACATTAGTTCTTGCTTTATACTCCATATTACTTTTTCAAAAATTCTCGATCTGGTTTTTGGATAGGTTTATTACTATTGATCTGAGTATTTCACCTGTGTCTAGGGCTACACTTTTGATAGTTTTACTCGCAGGGCTCTTTGTGATAGGTACTAGTTCTACAGCATGGGCCGCACAAATGGATGCTAGATTAAATCCTAACAGTGATGAGTCGTTCTTTAAAATTAATTACCAAAAAACCGTATTTATTGAATACCCAAATGGCGGGGTGTTGTTTGATGAATTACACACCAAAGATTGGACCATTAGTGGAACTGCTGATAATTCAAATCCAGGTGTCCAGGAATTGATTGATGCCCTTAACTCCAAGATCGTAAAGGATGGAAGCCATGCTAGGATATCTGATCTTATTGTAAATTATGATTTTCACCTTAAAGGAAGAAACCTAAACACCTCTATTGATTATAAAGTAACATTGGAGGGAACTTTAACTGATTATGTAATTTCCAAAGATCAAACTAAGACTCTAGTTGACATGGGTTGGAGGGGATTAACAGTAACAAAAGAAATAGAAATTAATGGTGTAGGGATTAATCATCCAATTTCTGTTTTAAAAGATAAGGAACCTTTGGTTTATGACATTTTGAAAGGAAATGAAGCAGAACAAATTTTGTCTAAAAACCTAATTGATGCAGAATTTATCTTACAGCAGCCAATGACAAACTATCACTTTTTGTTTGATCCTACTGGAATTAATGTTGATGCAGGTACTTTTGGTTTAGATGAATCAATATCCGGATTCGTAGTGTCTCACTGGACAATGGGCGAGAGTAGTCTAAGGGAAGGAAGACAAGTTGAAAGAATCTTCGAAGCTGAAATTAATGCTGACAAAAAATACGTAGTAAGAAGTGTACAGTCTGCAGATGCTGCAAACATCTCTTCAATTGGATTTGGTGCTTTAGATAAATTAGATGGCGTTGAAATTGTTGGGATAACTCCAAAAGCCCCCGAGGGTTATGCAACCACTTCGACTGGCGAATTTCCAGTTCTTATCGTTTATGGAATGGCAGGTATGGCAGCCATTGGAGGAATTGCATTTTTTATATTTAGTAATCGAGCTCTAAAGAATCAAGATATTGCCCAAACAGGAGTTGATCCTAGCAGATTAACAGGGTATCAGACTAGTGCATCAGCTGGAGGCTATCAAACAAATAGAGGAGAGGCTCAACTAACAGATGAAGTTGGTTATCAACAAACTAGGAGTGTTTATGATGAGCCAACTATTAAAAAAACTCCACCAAAATCCCTCCCCTCATCTGAAGAGGCTGCATGTGGCTGTGCAGCATCTGCAGAAATTGGCTCAGAATGTGACTGTGAAATGCAAGGTTCTTGTTTATGTGATGCAACATGTCGTTGCAGTGCAAGTATCTGCAAAGAGCAGGCAAGTTCAATGAGTTAAAACAGTCAATCCTTTTAATGAATTTGTGTGTGCTGGGAGTAACCCTCCTTTTGTTTCCACGATATTTCGCTTTGCAGCCTACCTGAACTTGGTACAGGATCCTAAAGTTCTGTTTGGCTTTGCTCCATGTGGGTCGGCTCTTTTCATTCCTTCTCTGGAAATCTCAGGTTTTACCATCATTGTACGCCAGGTTGGATCTTTTCTGCTCCGTTGCCAATCATCTCTGATTATCAATCTCAGGATCACATTTCCTGTATGGAGGGAGGAGTTTCCTCTGCCGTAGCAGTATTTCGTGCTCCAGCTCACACATTGTCTGTATTTTTTTATTTAATTTGAATTTTGCCTTTCTGGGCGTCTTCCAATAATGAACAAGGTCCCCATTTCACGCTTCCATTTCTTTTTACTTTGTAAATCTTTTACTTGTGTAGTTTTGGTTTCAAATCCAGTTTTAACAAAAAATTTCCTCCATTCTTTTTTTGAATGTAGGTGCATTTGCATATTCATTATTTCAGACCATTTTACTGTTGCCTTATTATCCGTGTAAAAGTCAGTTCCACAGAAAAACCATCCACCAGGTTTTAACAATTTAAATATTTTTTTTAATGAGGATTCTATGGATTTTGTATAATATAACGACTCCATCGAAAAAATAAAATCAAATTTCCCTGAATATTTCCAGGATTCTAAATCTATGTGAAGGTAAATTTCTTTAGAATTCGTTTTATTTTTTTTAGCCTGAATTATCATCTTTTTACTTTTGTCAATTCCTACGGCTTTTTTACATTTCGTGTTTTGGGAAATTTTCCGTATTACCCATCCATTCCCACAACCAATATCCAAAAAAGTAAAGGATTTTTCAAAAGATATTCTCTCTAGAAACTTTAAAACATTTTTCCCATGTTCTTTTTCCATCAAGTCTGCTCTTCCATTTTGAGCCCATTGATCAAAGGTTTTTCTAACTTGATCCACTTTTCGGGTTATCTTTTTCCCCTTATAACCTTGGGGGCATAGTCGATGAACGAGTTCTACGTTTTGTTTATATTCAAATTTTTTATGGCTTAAATGAAAAGAAATTGCCTGATGAATCTTGTAGACATTGCGGAGGAAATTTAATTAACTATGCACAATGTGCTCAATGCAAAAAAATAATTTGTCTGATATGCAAGTCATGTAAGACTAAAACGGCAGAACAATATCACAATGATTGCATTCTAGGTTTACACCAAAGTGACTATCTAATAATACCCTTGAAATCTTACCGAGAACATCGAAAAGCAAATTCTTAGAATTTGAACAAAATTCCAGTATTTCATTTTATTGATTTTATTCAAAGAAATAATATTCCATAAATCATAAAACAAAGTTTTCAAAATTAAGATGTATTATTTTACCGTTTATCTATTTACGTCTATTATTTTCCTATTTCCTTTATCAATCCAAAAAGTTGTCTTACTGCAAGTTTTGGGTGATGTGTGGCAAGTTTTAAGATATTTGATAAACCAAAATCCGCCTTTATAAAATCTAAAAACTCTTCTGGTTTTAACTCCTTAATAATATCTAATTCTTCATCCCACTGATCATCAGAAAGGCCCAGCCATCTATTCTGGATTTTTCTAGCTGATTTTATTTTTGATTCGATTTCTTTTCGCCAATTCTCTTCATAGGACTCTAGGGCGGATTGATCAGTTTTTCCAGATTTTAATGCATTGACAGCTACCATCCCTGCATTTCTCCCAAACTTGATTGCATACCGAATTCCTTCTAACACCAAGGGGTTTGCCTGACCTGCTGAATCTCCTACAAGAATTAAATTATTGTAAACAGTCTTTCGCGATAAACCCTCGTTTGGAATTAATCCATAATGGAATTCTATTGGATTAATTTCCTCTAAATTTCTAATGGGTCCCTCTTTTAATTTTATCAATTCCTTTAGTTTCTCTGTTGGATCAACAGGTGAATCGGGTTTTCCTATCCCAACTCCAATTCTAACTGTATCTTTACTTAAAGGAAAAATCCATGCATAACCTGCGGGGGAATACTTCTTTCCAACCATCAACCACCAGGTGTCAGGGTCTATGTTCTTTGCAGTTGCTTCATATTCTGCTCCGACCCCAAATTTTTTCCATTGTGTAACAAAACCCATTGTTTTGCCAACCACAGATCCAAACCCACTTGCATCAATTATTATTTTCCCAAAAAAAGAAACCGTTCCTTCTGGGTTCTGGGCTTTGACTCCTACAATATCATTACTCTTATTTTTTATAACATCTATAACATTTGTTTTTACAAATATTTCAGTTCCTTCTTTTTTTGCTTCTTCTGCCAACCAACGAAAAGTTTTCCTTACATCTAAAACTGCGGCTTGAGGCAAAGAATCCTTAATTGTCACTTGGTTTTTTGGAGAACAAAAGGAATAATTTTTAATTGGATTGTAACAATCATCTGGTATTTGAAATTCTTTAATATTTTTAATCCATGTTACTCCGCTAGTTCTAACTGTTTCTGCAACGGATTTTTCTTTTTCTAATAAAGCAACCTTTACTCCATTTTTTGAGGCTTGATATGCTGCAGAAGATCCTGCTGGACCTGCACCAACAACTACAATATCGTGATAAAACTCTCTGTCCATAGATATGATCTTTTTTGCCCAGAATATAATTTTGAGGTATTCCTAATCATAAAAGATTATTTTTTTAATACCGGTGTCCCATTTACGTCGTATTCTCTCTCAGAATCAAACGTGGTTAAATGTGATGCATCTCTGTGCATATAACTTTGGGTTTGGCCTTCCTTTTTCCTACAGAATTTACTATGAATTGTCTCTTCGATCTTTAAGGTATCCTCATTTTCGTGGAAAAGACGTTTTCCACAGTCTTTACATATAATTTCAGGCACAAAATTTCACTGTTTCAAATCTATTTAGATGTTTCATATGCTGATTTTATTCCTCAATTAATTTTCAATTTTTTTTATTTGGAATTTTCTTAAACCGAAACTTTAGAAGGTTAATTTAGTTAGAGTCTTTATTGGAGGAAACAAACCTTATTTCATTTGTGTTATGGACTGTAATTTCGGGCATGATAATTGGAATTACAGGGTTTAGCTATAAAGCTTATCTTCGGAGAAACCAGAATGAGACCTCTTCATCTTGAGAAAAAAGGCTTACGCGGATTAGCAATAGCGGAGAGTTTTCGATCAAGTTGCAAACAATCTATTTTATCTGGTGTTGTAATGAGGGGAGATTTTGTAATTGATGGATTTGTATTTGGAAGTGCTACTCTTGATGGCGATGACGCAACGGGTACAATAATTCAAATGTACGATGAATTACAGAGACCTGATATTAACTACCTATTAATTTCAGGTTTAATAATTTCTTTGTATAATATTATCGATATTAAAAAAATCCATGATTCCTTAAAAATTCCTGTAATCGGTGTAACTTACAATGATTCAAAAGGAATCGAAAGTTCTATTAAATTTCATTTTCCTAACTCTTATGAAGAA
>JBFIPZ010000056.1:0-5469 GCA_041609855.1 Nitrosopumilaceae archaeon
ATCACAGGAAAAAGTATCACCATGACCGATATGTGTATCTACCGAGCTAATATCGACAACGATTGGAACCACGTGGTCAGTATTATTATGAGGTCTATGACATATGAAGAAGTTGGGGGCCTTATCTGCACTTGCTATTTGTTCAAACCCTGCTAAAGACGCAATTGAAAATACAAGTATTGAAAATAAAATTAAAGCTAAATGGTTTTTCACTAACTACTATCCCCCATAGATCTTCCGTTTTTCATGGTATTAAGAATATTTGTTGTCACAAAATTTTGTTACAATAGGTATTTCAACTAAACAAAATTACATTAAGAGGGTTTTAAAAATTGAAAATTCTTTTTAATTATTTTTTTGAGGCACTGACCAAAGAAACTACATCTCTATCCCTTAATTGATAATCTATAGGTAGTCTTAGATTATATCTAAGATCTTTTGCGTAAAGAAGTCCTTTGGTAAGATCAGTGTGAATTTCTCTAGCCAAATCGTTTACAGTGGCCCCATTTTTTAGCAAAATTAAATCTGGAAGTATTCGACCTTTTCGATCTGATAAATTCTTGTCATCAGCTACAGGGTAAATGGAATTCATCTTTAGTAATTTAAAGACGGCAATGTTAAGAGCAAATTGGACCCCTGTTCTCATGAATTCACCCATTATTCCTTGCTTAATGAAATCCAAAGCAGCAGTTTGTTTTTTATTCAACTCTTCGGATTTTACAATATCAAACTCCTCTGAACCTGGGGAATATTTTATCAAACCTTTTTGTTCTGCTCGTCTTAAACTAAGCTCACTATCTCCACTTGCAGGAATAACAATTGTATCATTGTAACGCTCTCTTAATCGATCAAAGTTCTTGTCAGCCCCAACAACATCAATTTTATTTGCTACTATCAATGTGGGTTTTGAAATCCTGCGCAAATGAGAAGCAAATTTTTTACTATCAGAAACATCAAAATCATCAAAAGATTTTTCAGTCAAACTAGTTGAACGTAAAGTATCCTTTACGTGTAAATTTGTAACTCCGATTCCGCGATACAAATCGGTAAGGGCATCTATTATATCAGATCCGGTTCTAATAGATTTTGAAACTTTTTCTCTATTTCCTTCTAATATTTTTTGATACCACATTACAAGTTCTTCTTCAATATCTGCAAAATCAGAAATTGGATCACCAGTTCCCACTTCGCTGATTTGTCCTGTTGAATCAATTCCACCTGAAGCATCAACTATGTGCAACAGCGCATCAGATTGTGCAGCAATAGAGAGAAATTGGTTTCCAAGACCCTTTCCTTTCCAGGCATCTTTGATAAGACCAGGCAAATCAATTAATTCGATCGGGATATACCTCCAACCATCCACACATTTTGAATTATTAGGATTGTCTTGTACTTTGAATTCAGGATGAACACATAATGTGATAGCGTGGGAAATTCCAGAGATCGGTTTTTTTGTAGTGAAGGGATACGATGAAATTTCCTCAGATGATAGCGTTGCAGCGTTAAAGAAAGTGGTTTTACCAGTATTTGTTTTTCCTATTAATCCAATTCTTATTGGCACAGAATCTTTATTGTTTTAGAATATTTATCTCTGCCTAGAATGTGTTTGAAATTTATCTTTGATTTTTTCCAAAGTTTGATCAATTTCTTTTATCGCCCATTGAATTTCATCAATATCTTGAATTGAAATTGTATCTTTCCATTTTTCTAAAACAGTGTTTGTAATTTCACAGCTATTAAAAAGAATATTCCAGTAAGGATGATGTTCAGCTGTGGTATATGCCAATTCTGTAACATCGTTTAACCCATTTTTTGCCCGTGCTAATTCTGAAATTTTTTCTCCAAAAATTTTAATTATATTATTTGGTAAATCTTTTTCAATTTTTATCAGGGTATTGTTTTTTTCATACTTTTCAGCAAGTACCTCCAATTCATTGTAAAAATCCTCAAAGGTCATTATCCGCATAACCTTTGGTGTTCAGCTAGCATACATCTGTTAAACACAATTTTAATTCCAGCCTTTCTGGCTAGTTCCTCCGCTTCTTCGTTGTGTATTCCTTCCTGCAACCAAATTACTTTAGGTTTTTTGAGTATTGATTCTTTTACTATTGGGAGAACCTGTTCTGAGGGCCTAAATATATCGACAATGTCTATTTGCTCTTTTACTTGGGAAATGGTTTCAAAGCATTTTTTACCCAAAATTTCATTTGCATTTGGATTTATAGGAAGTATTTCATAATCGTTTTCAGATAAATATTTTGGTACAAAGTGTGCTGCCTTATTTTGATGTTGAGACATTCCTATTACTGCTACTTTTTTTAAAGAAAGGATTTCTTTAATTTCATCATCAGTGTAATTGTCTTTTTTCATAAAAAATCAAAATCTTTGATAAATATATTGTTTGAAATTATAGAAAAAACTCTAGCAATTTTTTGGGTTTACCAAGATCCAAAAACAATTATCAAATTAATAAAATTACCAAAATAATCAAAAAATCCTAAAACAGTGAGTATTTTAATCTCTTAAAAAAAGTAAGAGTATGGAACCTGAACCAAAAGACTTGATAGTCCTAGGAGCCATAAAAAATGGAATAAAAAAATTCGATAAAATCGAGAAAACCACGAAGATTGAAGGCGAAGAGCTAAATTCTATTCTTGAGAAGCTTGAAGAAAGAGGGTTCATCGAGGTTCAAGAAAAAAAGGGATGGCTTGGAACTAAAATAGAAATTATAATTACGGAAAAGGGATCAAAGGAAGTAGATGAAAGAGTTCATGAATTGCAAGAAAAATGGAATCAGATGTCTCTTATTTACAAAACTGGAGATAAACAAAAATTAAAGCAATACATGGATGATAACAAATCATTTCTTCCTACAATGATGTTTTTTGGAATTATGGATATAATGATGTTTTCAATGATGTTCAGCATGATGGGAATGATGATGTCAGATTATGTACCTCAAGAAAGCATTCCAGAGGGAATGGACGGTAATGAAATGGACAGTGGGTCCGATGTTGGCGATGGCGGATTTGATATAGACATTGGTTTTTAAAAATGGTTTCAATAAAATTAAGCAAATGGGTTGCGATTTGTTAGAAATTTATTGATTTGCAAACAAAACTTGTCGATATTCTTTAATTAACGCATCAGTGATTTTTAATACATAAATGGATTCAGCATCACTTAAATGATCACGACCATCACTTACAGCACTTCTTATCACTTTGTTGATTTTGTTTATCAGGATGGGATTATTTTCTGGACACACCACTTCTATCGCCAGTTTTTCTAAGGTAAGAAATTACTTAAAGGATTTCTTTCGTCATATTACAGTATTACACAGAAATAATAATTAACCCAAACCTAGTATCTCCATTCATCAGACAATCCATTCCATAAGGAACGAAATGGAGTTGGGTCTTTGTGTATCTCCTCAGTTATTCTGTTTTTCAAAACAAAAAAGAAGTTCTCCAAGGCATCAATACCTCCATCTTCAAAAAGTTCTTTGCCTATCTCAGTGATACGATTCTTCTTTTTTTCTACCTCACTAGATTCAGGGTGTTGTAGACAAAAAGTCATCAAGTCAATGAGTTCTTCTTCTAACATAAAGTCCATGCGAAAATATGGACTTTAATAGTTAAAAACCATTGTTTGGTTAATGAGTTGGTTCTTGCAAAAGAAAAATACCAAAAAATCATTAGAGGAAAATATTTCCAAACAATAAAAACAGACACAAGAAAACATTTTGGCTGGAAGGAAATCTCCGTTATAATTCAGAGGTAATTTTGCTTTACCATAACTTTTTTTTCTTAAAATAGCCCACCATTGAAATACCAATTCCAGCCATAACAGCCAGTACTATAGGATAAGCTATTGGTGAAGACAGTTCTGGCATAAATTCAAAATTCATACCATAAACACCTGCAAGAAATGTTACTGGTATGAAAATAATGGCGATTAGTGCTAACAGCTTCATCACTTCGTTTGTTTTTTGACCTATCACAGAAAGATAAAGAGTGTTCATTTTTGAGAGTTTGTCATTTGTAGCATCTATAGTATCGGCGATTTGCACAAGGTGGTCATTTACATCTTTTAGATACCTCCTGGTTGTTTTGGAAATTAATGATGAGTTACTATGGTCTAATGTAGGAATGAAACGTCTTAAAGGCAAAATCAATTTCTGAATTATTAGCATATCATCTTGCAGTTTGTGCAATAAGTTAAGATTGGAATGTTTTGGGTTTTGTATTATCAATTTTTCCAAGGTTTCTATTTTTTCACCAATACTTTCAAGAACTAAAAAGTAGTTATCCACAACGGTATCAATTAAGGCATACATTAGATAGTCTGAATTGCTCTCTCGCAGTGTTTTACGACCTTCTCTTATCCTTACCCGAACAGGTTCGAAAACATCGCTTTCAGATTCAACAAAAGAAACAACAAAGTTTGAACCACATAAGATGCTAACCTGTTGCGCTTTGAGTTCGCTTTTGGTTTGATCGAATTGAAGTATTTTCATAACAAGAAAAATGTAATTCTCAAAGTCTTCTAATTTTGGATGCTGGTCTGTATTTACAATATCCTCTAAAACTAGTGGGTGTATTTTCAATTCTTTTCCAATGGTTTCAATAGCATCTACCTTGTGCAATCCAACAACATTTATCCAAGTTACAGGAGGCTTTTCAAGGAATGGAAAACAATCTTGTATATTTTTGACCTCTTTTTCTGATAGTTGTTCTTTATCAAAATTGATGATCTGTATTTTGGAAATTTCTGTTTTTTCTCCAATATGCACTATGCTTCCTGGTGCTCGACCAGGTTTTCGGCCAGATTTTTTGAATAATTTTACCATGTTAATTTAAAGATTTAGCTGAGGATTTAATTTAAAGTAGATTAACCTTCCAAGAGGAATCAACCCAGACACCAATAACCTTAACTCCTAAATTCCAAGAAGAAACTGTTTCGACACTTTTTTTTATATGGGAAATATGGAGTTCATCAGATACAGGGTTTCCTGCACAATCAAAATGACCCGAAATCACAATTAATCTAGAATTGTGAGCATTAATCGAAATTGAGACTTTAGCTTGTATAGGGTCAAGATTATGCTTTTCAGCTATTTTTTTGTCAACACCTGGCTCAGTAATTGTATCAACATAATCAGCATCGTAATTTTCTTTAATCCAAGTTATTAATGGAATTTGTATCCTACCATCCATACAGGTAATCGAGGTTGCAAAGTTTCCTTCTACCACGACTTAATATTAAAAACACGCTGTATTAATTTTGCCTTAGATCTTTTTGAAACACAAATGATTTAATCGCCTTCAAATAAAGCCCAATAATTGGCGTATAGTTTAAGCAATAATCCAGGTTTGATAAAGGTACTTTCCTTTTTAAAAACTCACAACACAGAATATTTGTCAGGTCAAGATCTTAGCGACGTCTTAAAAATTAGTCGAGTGGCAG
>JBFIPZ010000057.1:0-5281 GCA_041609855.1 Nitrosopumilaceae archaeon
AAATTTTAAAATGCTAAAAAATATTAATTTATTATATACCGCATTTCTAGGAACCAAGGAGTTGTGTAATTATTAGCTTTTTAGATTTGTACATGAATCGGAATCCACTAATAACTAGTTCTGGTGAGAATGCTAATTCAGCTGCAATAGTTTTTGGAGTTCCTTTTGATTCAACCCATTCATACAAACCAGGGACCAGATTTGGTCCAGATTCAATTCGCGATGCATTTAACAACATCGAGATTTTTCATCCTACATTACAGATAGATTTGGAAAACGTAAACATTGAAGATCTTGGAAACACAAAGCACACTGTTTCTTCTTCAGAAATGCTGCAAATGGTTTCAAAAATTACTAAAGAATTACAGCAAAAGCAAAAGCAGTTGTTTATTCTGGGAGGGGAACACTTGATAACACTCGCTACTTTTCTGACGTTTCCAGAAAACACAGGATACGTGGTGTTTGATGCGCATTATGACTTACGAGATCAATATGCGGATACAAAGCAAAGTCATGCAGCATATCTTAGAAGAATAATAGAACAGCGCGGATCAGAGAATATTATCCATGTTGGTGCGCGAGCCTTTGTTAATGAAGAATATGCATTTTTAAAAGAAAATAAGATTACAACGGTAAGTGACAAAGATATTCGGAGTGGGTTGGGCCCTAAATTAATTACAGATGCCGTTTCCAGTTTTGATACGTTGTATACAAGTTTTGATCTAGATGTGGTTGATCCTGCCTTTGCACCGGGTGTTGGAAATCCCGAAGCAGTTGGAATTACATCAAGGGAATTGTTCGATATGATTTATGCATTACAAGGAAAAAAGGTGAAAGGAGTGGACATTGTAGAACTAAATCCATTATATGATAATGGGGCCACAGCATCTTTGGCAGCTAAGATAATGTCCACTATGATTGCACTGAATTTAGCCAAATAATAATTTGGAAATGAATTTTTTATATACGCCCATATACGTGGAACTTCGTGTTAAATAATTTACGAGAATCTTTAAAACCATATTTAGAAAAAATCGGAAAAGCATTTGCAGCTACGGGTTTGTCTCCAAATTTTTGGACAGGAGTAGGTCTTTTTTTTGCATTTGTTTCTGCCGTCGTTTATGGAATAAATTTTGAATTTGCTTTAATTTTTGGTGGGATTTTTCTTTTAATCTCGGGTTTTTTTGATATTGTAGATGGTCAAGTAGCAAGAGCTGCAAACAAAACCTCAAACCAAGGTGGGTTCTTGGATTCGGTTTTTGATAAAATTGCAGAGGTTGCAATTTTTCTTGGAATTTTGATAGGAGGTTATGCAGATCCTTTCTTGGTGTTACTAGCAATATCCCTTTCATTGTTAGTAAGCTATACTAGAGCCAGAGCAGAGGCACTTAATATAAAATTGCAAGGAATTGGAATTGGTGAAAGAGCAGAAAGATTGTTAGTTATTGCAATTGTTGGGATTATAGGCTTTATGGAAATTGCAGTGGTCATTGTAGTTATTATTGCAGGGATAACCTTTGTACAAAGAATAATAACTACTGCGAAGAAGCTTCGTTAACGCAAGCGTCCACGTTGTCTTCTTGAGGATTCAGAACGGATTTTTAATATCTTAAAATGAATCGCACATGAAATGCAGTACCATTTTAATATTGTAGGTGAGGCAATATATGCTCCTTGAGCTCTTAATTCTTTGGCAAGGGTGTGTTCAACTAGGTTTAGTCTTGAAGTCACTTTTTTTGCTTTATCCTTTGGAACAGTTTGTCCACAGTTTACGCATTGAACTACTCCAGAGGATCCTTTTCCTCCTTTTTTACGACCCCTACTAGCTCGTTTTAATGGCATATGTTTTTCCTCGTTGGGCTTACTTATAATCTTGGCTTTGATTTTTCTTACAACATTGGAACAATTTCACTAGGAGATTTTATTATCCCGAGAGAGGATAATCCCCAATTAATTAAAATACCAACAAAAATCAATTATTATAGAATTGTCAGAAGAAAATTTACTAAAAAAGGATGAAAATAGTTCGAATCCAAGTTCAAACTTTGATGGTAGTGCTGAACAGGGTTTTAAGAAAAATTCTAACGGAAATTTACTAAAAGGAATGGTAGCGGCAATTGCAATAGCAGCATTTTTGGGAGGATACTCTCTAGGAGGTTTTGATAATTCAGATACCGTTACTAAGGAAGATTTAGAAGAAATTCTTCTAAACATGCAACAAGAAGAAAACAAACCTGTTCCTCAGGCAGATAATGCGAACGCCCCAGTTTTTATCTCACTTGATGACGATCCTGTTAAAGGAGACCCTGACGCACCGATCACTATAGTAGAGTTTTCTGATTTTCAATGTCCATTTTGTTCAAGATTTTATCAACAGACTCTTCCTTTAATTGAAGAAAATTTCATACAAACGGGAAAAGCAAAATTAGTTTACAGAGATATGCCTCTTAGCATTCATGCAAATGCAGTTCCTGCGCACATTGCAGCCGAATGTGCAGACGAGCAAAATGCTTTTTGGGACTATCATGATATTTTATTTGATAGACAGGCAGAATGGCAAAGATTAGGTTCAACCGCCTTGGCCGAAAAATTAAACGCATATGCAAGTGAACTAAATCTTAAACCAAGTTTTGAATCATGTCTGAGTTCTTCTCAGTTCGAATCAGAAATTGCTGCAGATTTTTCTGATGCTAGAAAATATGGTGCGAGTGGAACCCCAACCTTCTTTGTAGGAAATGATGACATAGGATATGTGAAATTAGTCGGGGCACAACCTTATTCTGCCTTTGAATCTGTGATTAACTCACAGCTAAATTGATAGTACGTACCATTCTAAATTGAATGCTTGCAAATTAAATACAAAAAAAGAATGAAAAATTAATTTTGTTTTCTCTAAAAATGTGTGTATAAATTGAACATCTTACTAATGAATAGATAGATTTTCTCAAATTCCAATATGGTAACAGGGAATTCAGCTGGTTCTAATCAGCATCATGATAGTTATCCAAACACAATTGCAGAATTAAAACGCTTTGTAAAATTATCGAATTTGGGAAGATTTGACCAATTAAGTATCAATAACAAATTAGACGGAAACAATGATGAACTTATCGAAAATAAATTAAGAGAAAATGGTGAAACGATAGATGAAATTTTTCTTAACAACGAGGAGATTACCCCACTCCAAGGAAATTCCATCGAAAAACTCAATCAAATCATAGATAGTATTTTAAAACAAAAGATCCAAATATTACATTTAGAACTAGACGAGTATCTTTTACAAAATAAAAAACTAAATCAATCTCTAACTGAATTAAAAGAAAAAAGCAAAAATAATGGTGACCAATCATTAATACCTTTAATCAATGAAATAAATAATGAGGTTATTCATAACGGAAAACAAACGACGGACGTTGTAAAGCTTCAAGTGGAATTTGAAAATTTACTTGCAGAAAATATCAAGAACCAAATAGAATCTATTATTCAAAACCTTGAAGAAGCCAAGAAAGATTACCAAGATAAAATAAAATTTTTACAAGATGAAATTAATCAGAAGGCAATTAAATTAAATCAAAGCGAGCGACTATCCGCAATTGGGGAGTTAACCTCTCGCGTAGCACATGATCTAAGAAATCCGTTATCTGTGATGAAAGGATCAATTGATCTACTAAAAATAAAAAACAAGATAGATTTTGATGAGTCCCGATCTCGTCATTATGAAATAATGGATAGAGCCATCACCCGAATGTCCGCACAAATAGAAGATGTCTTAGATTTCATAAGACCTATTCCTCTAAAGGTTTCAGAGAACCATTTGTTAGAAACGATAAAGAGTTCAATGGAAAAAGCAAAAATTAGTCAACGTATTGATGTCGAATTACCTCAAACCGACGTTTGTTTGGAGTATGATGATAAAAAAATGGACGTGGTTTTTGATAATCTCCTTACAAACGCTAAACAGGCTATTGAAGGTAAAGGTAAGATATCTATCAAAATAGAAGAGACAGAAAACAGTGTCTCAGTCAAAATAGTAGATTCCGGCCCAGGTATTCATAAGGATATCATAGAATCGATTTTTGATCCTCTAGTTACAACTAAGCAAACAGGTACTGGTTTAGGATTGGCCAGTTGCTTAAGAATAGTTCAAGACCATGGTGGAAATATATCGGTAACAAATAATCCCACCACCTTCACAATAACGCTTCCAAAAAGGCAAAAAACCTCTTCTGAGCATAGCTAGTTTTAATTTAAGAAAAGATTAGAATTACATAGAAAAAAATGAGAGGCCTATGTCACATTTGTCTAACTTCAAATGTCGAATTAGTTATTAACAAAGGTCAAATTTTGTGCCATCAATGTTTTAACAAAATGCAAAAAACTAAATCCTAAGTAAAATTCCTTTTTACAATTGAAACTAGCAATTTTCTCTAACTGTACAATTGATTCGATTGTAATAGGTAATTCTTCTTATACTCAAGCAGGCGGGCCAGTCTGTTATGGAGGTCTAACTGCACGAAGTTTAAAACATGAAGTAGAAATTTTTACTAAATATGGAACGGATTTTCCGTATGAGGATTTGTTATTAGACAAAAAAATCAAAATAAAAAATTCGGTATCCGATAAATTAACTACAAAATTTAAAATAGAAATCATAGGATCAGATAGAAACTTATTTGTTGAAAATAATTGTGATCAAATAGAATATTCAGGAACTAATGCTGATGGTTTTATTATAAGTCCTGTTTTTAATGAGATCTCAAAAGAGACTTTTGAAATGATAAAAAAAGATTCTAAATTTTTATTACTAGATCCTCAAGGATTTTTACGTAGAATAGATAACCAGAAAAAAATTTTCTTGGAAAAGACTGAAATTAATCTTTCAGGTGTTACGGCCTTAAAGGTCAATCCTAGAGAAATGTCCGCTCTTTCTCAACTTTCAGGAATAGAAGCTATGAAAGATCTTAATGAAAGGGGCGTAAATTATGTACTTCTTACTGACAAACAAAAAATTTCAATGCTAGAGGGTCAAAGGATTTTTTCACTTTCTTTACCTAATATTACAATAAATGATACAACAGGGATTGGAGATATTTTTTGTGCAGCATTTAGTTGTACTATTTTAAAAGAAAAAGATTCACTTTGGGCCCTTTGTTTTGCTGCAGGTTCTGCCCAAGCTGCTTTAGAGACTCATGCAGTAGGATTAGATAAAGTTCCAAAGAAAAATGCAATAGAAACAAATGCATCATATTTTTACAATACGGTAAAATTCAAAGAGATCTAA
>JBFIPZ010000058.1:0-5230 GCA_041609855.1 Nitrosopumilaceae archaeon
AAACAAAAAGATCAATGTAGTTCCATGAACCGTAAAAATTCTGTTAAATGTCATTGAATCTGCTATCACTTGAGCTCCAGGGAAAAAGAGTTCGGCTCGAATCAGAAGAGCTAGGGTTCCACCCAAGAACAAAAATGCTATCGACATGATAAGATAAAGGAGTCCTACATCTGTGTGGTGTGTAGAGAACATTATTTGCCACACTGGACGTGGTTTTTGAAGTTCTAGTACCATGACTTAATTTCCTCACAAACAATCGAATAATTTTTGGATAAAAGGGTTAGCATCATGTCGATGGCTCCTCCACAACTAATTTTCCACGCATATTATAATGAATCAACCCACAATATTCTCTACATTGAATATCATGTTCTCCTGCTTTATCGGGAGCAAACCAGACTGTATTTACTCGTCCCGGAACTGCATCCATTAGAACAACATAATCATGTATGTTAAATGAATGATTAACATCAGTAGAAACGATCTCAAATTTGTAGGCTTTTCCAGCTTCCACATGTAAGGTCCCTACTTCCTTAGTTCCATCTTCATGTTCAAATGTCCAGAACCATTGTTGTCCAGTTACTATAATTGTCTCAGCATCAGATGGAACATGCTCGACTAGTCTTTCAACATTCCATGCTTCAGCACCAACCCAACACATAATTGCAATAATAACACCCACGTAAATCCACTCAGGCCAGTTTGAATGATGTCCCATTATGCTGATGCTCCAAACTCCCCAGTTTTTTCATATTCAGTTGGAGTTGCCTTGGGATGAGATTCTCTAAATCTCCAACAAAGCCAAATCATTGTTCCAGAAACAACTGCACCTACAGTAAAAGCTGCAACCATCATTCTAAAGAATAAATTCCAAATCAAAACTCGACGATCTATATATTCACCTGGTTCATCGGGGGATGCAAAGACATGATCTACTGTGGGAATTATAACTAAAATTGCCAATACTAAGAATAACCCAAGTAATTCCCTCATTATCGGTGACTGACGTGACCTATAATTTCTATTTAAGGGTTTTCAAGATTATTAGCTACCAGTCTTGGTGAAAACGGGTTGGATGCATTACATTTAATCCAGAAATTGAAAACTTGCGGTTGTATTCTTTAAAAATATTTAGTGAAGCGTTTGCAATAATTAATTCAAATAAATTTTCCGGAGAAAGCGAAACAACAGTGGATAGCATTGCCTTGATCGGATCCATGTGTGTTACCAAAACAACATTTTCATCTGGATGATTTTTGATCACGTCATCAACCATTCCAAGTACGCGTTTTTTAACATCTGCAAAGGTTTCTACCCCATTATGAGCAATTTCAAGTTCTCCTCTATAGAATTTCATGAATACGTTCCCATGACTAGAAAAAATTTTATCATAAGGCATTCCAGTAAATTTTCCCATATCAAGTTCAATTAACCGATCATCAATTCTAACATCGATAGAATTATGTTCTCCAACAATATTTGCTGTATTTTTCGCTCGTTCGATTGGACTTGAATAAATTGCAGAGATGTTCATATCTTCCAAAAATTTAGCAGCTTTTTCTGCCTGATCAATTCCTTTTTCTGTAAGTGGAACACCAGGTGTACGTCCTGCTAGGATCCTCTGTGTATTGTTTAATGCTTGACCATGTCTTAGAAAAATAATTGAACCCAACTAGATCGAACTTCAAATAGAGATAATAATAACATTATTGGATGAAAAACATGAGAGTAGGAATTATTGGGGGTACTGGCGGAATGGGAAAAGGTTTTGCCCTACGATGGTCCAAAAACCATGATGTAATAATAGGATCAAGAGACGCTTCACGAGCATCAAGTTCTGCTGAAGAATATACAAAACTAGCAAAAGAGTCATTTGGGGAGATAAACGGAACAATTTCAGGGAACGATAATACCTCAGTTGCAAAAGAGAGTGATGTCTTAGTTTTATCAATTCCTTATGAGAATATTGATACACTTTGCTCGGAAATTTTACCTGAAATTAAAGAAAGTTGTGTTGTGATATCACCAATTGTACCAATGGTAAAAACAGATGTAGGCTTTGAATTTATCCCAATCAAGGAAAATAAACCGTTTTCTTATCAGCTTGTTTCCAAATATCTAAAAGATAAATCTAAACTAGTTTCTGCATTTCATGTAATCTCTGAAAAAAAGTTAGTAAATCCAACTTTGGAACTAGATTACGATATTTTTGTTTGTGGAGATGACCAAGATTCCGTTAATGTTGTAAATGGATTGATAAATGAAATAAAAGGACTAAGACCAATTTACTTGGGACCAGGAGAATTATCCTATATGGCAGAAATTTCTACTCCGTTGTTACTTAATGCAATGATTCGAAATAAAATAAAGAATCCGGGCATAAAAATTATCTAATTAGACATAAATGAGTACCAATTATTATCGGAGGGGTAGAAATCCTACAACCGCAATTGGGGTTTTGTTTATTGTAATTGGAGCTATCGCCTTGATTAGGCAGTACTTTATCTGGACAGAGGATTTTGTTTTAGAGTTTTTGTTTAATTCAGAAATTAATAGTGAAAAAATATCCGTTGCAACAATCTCCGTTGGGATTTTTATTGTATTGTTAGGTCTAAGAAAACATGAATCAAAGAGATGAATTTTTAAAATCTCAAAAGGTATTAAGACTAGCAACAATTGGTAAAGGTAAAACCCCTCATATTGTGCCTGTGTGGTATATCTATAGTTCAAAAAAAATTTACATTGGGACAAACACTCGCACCCAAAAAGTAAAAAATCTAAAAAAAAACAAACGTGTTGCATTTTGTATCGATGAGGGAATTAATGCTCCTAATATTTTTGGTATTAATGGGAAAGGAGATGCAAATCTTATCATGGAAAAAACTAGAGTAAAAAAAATTGCAACTAAGATACTTTTACGATATTTTAAAAATATAAACAATAAATCAGCCGCAGAGTTATTAGAGGATACCGATTGTATTATTGAAATAATTCCTGAAAAGTTTTCAATTTGGAATTATTAAGAAACAAATTTTTCTATTTTATTCATTGCAGAGTCTAAAACTTCCATACTTGGTAAAAACACCAGCCTAAAATATCCACTTCCATATTTTTCTCCAAAACCAGAACCGTGTACTGTTAAAACTCCTTGAGTTTCCAAAAGTTGCATCACAAATTCTTTATCTGTTTTATACTTGTTGTTTTCAATCTTTGGAAAAGCGTAAAAGGATCCTTTGGGGTTTGAACAAGACAAACCAGGCATTGAATTTAGTCTCTTGACAACAAGATCTCTTCTTTTTTTACATTCAGATACAAATTCAGAAATGTAGCCTTGGGGACCACGCAAAGATTCTAAAGCCGCATACTGAACTGGATGGTTTGCAGCAATTCTAACCCTTGCAAGTTTTGGTAGATTTTCACGAATTGGTTCTAGTTTAGGGGATTGATTAAAAGCAATGTAACCGATTCTCCATCCTGACATTAAATGTACTTTAGAAAATCCATTAAGAATAATTACCGGAGAATCACTAGCTACTTTTCCAATCCCTACAAATTTTTCGTCAAAAACAATTTGGTCATAAATTTCATCACAAATAATGTAGAGATTGTTTTGATTAGCGATTTCAACTAATTTTTTTAGAGATGATTCATTGAAAACAACACCAGTTGGGTTATTGGGGCTGATAAGGCAAATTGCAACTGTCTTTGATGTTATTTTAGATTTAATGTCCTCAATGTCTGGAGTTGAATTATTCAAATCCACAGCAAATTCGATTGGAATTCCTCCATGTAGTCTAACATAAGAAGCGTAGGGTGGATAATATGGTCCGGGTAAAAGAACTTCATCACCGTCTTCTACAATTGAGGAAATAACCATATCAAGTCCTTCAGATACTCCATTTGTAATTAGAACATCATCAGATGAGATTGAAAGTCCTTTTCGGTTTTCTTTTTTTGCAATTTCTTCTCTAAGTTCCAGAATACCTTCAGATTCTGAATAGAAGTTATTTCCATTTTTTATGGCATGGATTAAAGCATTCTTAACATTATCTGGAGGTTGAAAACCAAACTGTACTGGATCTCCAATGTTAAGATAATCAACTTTCATTCCTTTTTGTTGAACTTTTCTTGCAGCAACTACAATGTCTCTTATTGCATATTCTACACCTACCACTTTTTTGGAAACTTTCAAAGTGTCTAGACAGATATTTAGGCCTGTTAAATTCTTAATTGTTTGGACTCGTTGCACAGTCTGGATAGTGCGAGCGGCTTCGGACCGCTAGGTCGAGGGATCGAAGCCCTCCGAGCCCTTTAGATTATCTTATTAAGTAAAATATTTCCAAGATTAGGTAAAATGAGACCATCATTGTTCAAAATAGGAATAGGATTAACAATCTTAGGAATGTTTTGGTTATCTATTGTTTTTGAGGAAGGAGAAAGAATTTCAGAAAATTTTTCTTTAAAACCATCAGAGTCTTCTGAAATTGAATTGTTTTTTGAGGGTAAGGATATAGGGTATTACCGGATTCTCATACCAGAGTTTTCAGGAAAAGGAATTTTTGTACAGATTTTAGATCAAAATCGCAATGTAATCTCTGATGGAATTATTGAAACTAAAATGTCAGTTAGTTATTTTGATTTTGAGCAGGGGGGGACATATTTTGCCAAGATTACAAACCTTTCAAATGATCAGCTTAATGTAGAATTAGAATTTGGCGATACTAATGGTAGAGAAATGGTTATTCCAGGAATTGTTACTCTAGTAGGAGGATTAATGTTAGTAATATCATTATACATTAAGTTACGCGATTATAGAATTGAACAACCTGATGAGAATATATCATAAACCGGTATACATTGGATTACATGACCAAATATTAGAAATGCATTAAATGCTAACCAGCTTGAAAAAAGTAAAAGGGCCAATATTGAAAAGGGTAAAAATATTTTTAGTTTAGTGTGTTGTTTACTTTTAACAATAAAAAATCCTCCAAGTGTAGCCAAAACTATACCAATTTCCAAAGGCTGATGAGACCAAGAGATTAATCCATCAATTCCAAAAATTTCATGGGAAATGGAATCTCCCAAACCAGAGAAAAGCTGGATTGAAGATCCTATTATTACCAGTTGAATGCCTTTTTTTAAAATTCCTTTAACAGAATTTCTAATCAAAAGAAAAGTTCCAATTACTCCAGCAGTTGTAACTATAGATACACCGATATATACTGCG
>JBFIPZ010000059.1:0-5194 GCA_041609855.1 Nitrosopumilaceae archaeon
AGAATTGAGTTAATGCAACCTACCAATGAGAATAGCCCTATCCAAAAATTCCTAGAAAAAAAAGGGCAGGGACTTCACCATTTGGCTTTGGAGACAAATGATATTGATGGTGAGGTATCAAGGATGGAGAATTGTGGAATTCAGTACATGGGAAAAATAAGACCCGGCTCAGCAGGAACCAAGGTTACTTATATTCATCCAAAGTCACTACATGGAGTATTAGCAGAACTGTGTTCTCATCCAAAATAATTATTCTACTCCATCATTTTCAAAGTATCTGATGCAGTAATAATACCAATAATTTTAGATTTTTTTGACACAAGAATACATTTTGAATATCTAATTAACGGAACCAAAACATTTGCAGGAGTATCAAAATCAACTATTGGTGGAACAGATTCCATTGTATCAGAAAGTAGAGCATACTTTAATTCAGCCTCCCCCACATCAGCCAAATGTTTTACAATTCCGTCTTCAGAAACTACACCAACAGGTTCATTCTTGTCAAATACAGGAATTTGGCTAATCGATAGGTGATGCATTTTTTTTATCGCATCAAGTAGAGTGTTTGTTGGTTTTAACTTTACAATATCTTTGCTGCAAAAATCACCAGCTTTGTGAGAAGAAGATTTTCCTTCCATGTCTCCAAGAATATCAAAAATTTTTTTTGCAGTGTTGTAACTTGGTTGACTTCGACCTGACTCGATTTGATTAATCATAGATGTACTAACACCTGCTAGTGATGCAAGTTTTTTTTGAGTGATTCCAATTTTGGTCCTAATCTGTTTGATAGAGTCTACTCGTGGTAACATTGTATTTTCAATTATCAAACTATGTTTTAAAATATAGGTATCACTATCGGGTTTTGGTTTTTGGAAGTTCAATTGCTGCCTGTGCTGCTGCAACAATGGCAATTGGAATTCGGTGTGGTGAGGCACTTACATAGCTAAGATTTTTCCCATGACAAAACTTTATAGAATTTGGATCCCCTCCATGTTCGCCACAAATACCAATTTCCATGGATGGTTTTATCTTTCGACCTTTAGCTATTCCAATCTCCATTAGGCTTCCAACCCCATTGACATCTATTGATTGGAAGGGATTTCGTTCCAGTAATTCTTTTTCCAAATATTCAGGGAGAAACTTACCCTCTGCGTCTTCTCGGCTAAAGCTGAAAGTAGCCTGAGTCAAGTCATTGGTTCCAAAACTAAAGAATTCAGCAGTTTCAGCAAGTTCATTTGCCGTCAATGCAGCTCTTACTACCTCAATCATGGTTCCAAAATTAATTTTTATTTTCATTTTGTGCTTTTTTTCCATTTCCTCTTTAATAGTATCATAAATTTTCTTTATGTGATTTAATTCAGCAATGCTGCTAACTTGAGGAATCATGATTTGAGGATGAGCCTTGACTTTCTTTTTTGCTAAAAATACTGCAGCCTCAAATACGGCGCGTATCTGCATCTCATAAATTTCAGGATATGTTACACCAACCCTGACTCCTCTATGACCCATCATGGGATTAATTTCTGCCAAATCTCGTGCTCGGTTAAAGATAACTCTAGTTTCGGCTAGTTCTTTGTCATTTGCTTTTGATTCTAATTGATGAATTTTTTCTGCTAGCTCTTCAGGGTTTGGTAAAAATTCGTGTAGAGGAGGATCTAACAATCTAATAGTTACCTGATAGCCTTCCATGGCCTTGAAAATTTTAATAAAATCACTCTTTTGCAATTCACCTAATTTTTTTAATACTTTTTTCCTATCCTCAATAGTGCTTGCCATTATCATATCGACAAATAATCCTATTCTATCACGACCATTGAACATTCGTTCGGTTCTGCATAGTCCGATGCCTTGCCCACCATACTTTCGTGCAAGTATTGCAGCTTCTGGTGTATCGGCATTGGCTCTAATTCCAATTTTTTTTGTTTTTTGAGCCCACTCTAAAATAGTCTTAAAGTCCTGTGTCATTTTAGGTTCGATTGTTGGGACCTCACCGAGGTAGACCTTACCACTACTGCCATCAATTGTAATTGCATCTCCTTCTCTGATAGATTTATCGTCAATTGTGGCAGTTTTGTTTTCATAATTTATTTTCATATCAGAGCATCCAACAATACATGGTTTTCCCATTCCTCTTGCTACAACTGCTGCATGGGACGTTTTACCCCCTCTGCTCGTTAGAATACCTACCGATTCAAAAAAAGCAGGAACATCTTCGGGTTTAGTTTCTTCCCGAACTAAAATGACCTTTGTTCCATTCTCACCCATTGAAGTTGCTCGTTTTACATCAAATACAGCTAAACCGCTTGCAGCTCCTGGAGATGCAGCTATCCCTTTAACTATTTGGGGATGATTTTTAACGGCTTTTTGATCAAGTGTTTTATGAAGAAGTTGTTCCAATTGGTCGGCCTGAAGTCGAAGCAATGCTTGATTTTTATCAATTAATTTTTCTTTTACCATATCAACTGAAGATTTAATCATTCCAACTGCATTCATTTTTGCCTTTCTTGTTTGCAGTAAATAGAATCTTCCTTGCTCTATTGTAAACTCGATATCTTGTGGTTCCTTGTAGTGTTTTTCTAATTTTTTACAAGTGTCCACTAGTTGTTTGTAGGATTTTGGCATTTCTTTTTTCATGTTATTGACTTGTTTGCCAGTTCTTACGCCAGCTACTACATCCTCTCCCTGAGCGTTTACCAAATATTCTCCGTAGATCTCCCTGGCACCGTCTTCAGGATTTCTGGTGAAAATTACTCCTGTAGCGCTGTCATTGCCCATATTTCCATATGCCATAGACACAACATTTACTGCAGTGCCATCGGCAATGTCCTTTGTAATGTTGTTTTTTTCGCGATAAACCACTGCACGTTCTCCCTTCCAACTTCCAAAAACTGCGTTAATTGCAAGCTCTAATTGGTCATAAGGATCTGAAGGAAATTTTTTACCAGCATGTTTTTGACAGATGGATTTGTACTCTGAAACAATTCTCCTCAGTGAATCTTCGTTTAAATCACTATCTTCTCTAACGCCTTGAAGTTTTTTTGCATCTTCTAAAACCTCGTCAAATTTTTTATCTTCAACCCCAAAAACTACTTTGCCAAACAACTGAACAAAACGCCTATAGGAATCCCAAGCAAATCTTGGATTGCCACTTTTTTTTGCCAATCCCTCTACAGAATCATCATTCAATCCCAAATTCAAAATAGTATCCATCATACCAGGCATTGAGATTGCAGCTCCAGACCTTACTGAAACTAGTAGAGGATTTGAAGATGAATTCCATTTTTTGCCAGTCTTTGTCTCTAATTTTTTAATATTTTTTTTTAATTCAGGAAGTAGGGATTTTGGTAATTTTCTGTTATTTTGGTAATATTTTTTGCATACTTCGGTGGTAATTACAAACCCTGGAGGAACAGGCAACTTTAGCTTGGTCATTTCGCATAGACCTGATCCTTTTCCGCCTAGAAGTTTTTTGTTCTTCCCATCTCCTTCATTAAAAAAGTAAATTTGCTTCATTTTCTTATCTCGGTAATCCAATCAAGAGTAGGGGGATTTAAACCAATTTGAAAGATAAAATATTCCTCAGGTATATGGATTGTAATTTTTTTAGGAAAGTTGACAACCTTCGCATTTCTGGATGCTTCTCTCGGATCTAGTTTCTAGAACCATTCTGCATTCTGAACATATTATTCGATTTCTCATAAATTTTTTAAGATAGAAATTGATTTTAATGATTTTATTTGCATAGGTTTTACCAATAGCTTGCTCTAATTCAAACAGATCAATTTAGTATAGGTAAAAAATTATTTCAACGCTTTTGCAAATTCACTTATGATTTTCGTCCAATTTTTGGCTTTGATAATTCCACTGGCAACCAAAATTCCCTCAGAGCCAAGTTCTGATGCCTTTGATACATCCTCACCAGAAACAATTCCTGCTCCACAAAGTAATTTAGTATTATTTTTTGCATCTTTTACCGCATTTACTGCCTTGATTATCAAATCAGGTTTCTCTTTTGAAACTGCCTTTCCAGAACCAATTAATTCAGGTGGTTCAATAGCGATATAGTCTGGATTTAATTTAGCATATTTTTTTGCTTCTGCTACATCTTTTACACACAAAACAGATATCATTTTTAATTCTTTTAATTTTGAAACAAGAGAAACAATCTCTTTGTTTGAAATCCTGTGTTCGCTGTGATTGATCAAAGATCCTCCAACTCCGGATTTTTTTAAGAGCTCCGGAACAACAAATCCAGTTGTACTCCCTATTTTTGATACATCTACATGTTGAGCAAGGATTGGGGTATGGCCTTTTGATACCATCCCAACAAGGTGTTGGGGAGGAGCAACAGCAATTTTAATTTTATATTTTTTGGAAATTTTTTCAACAATTTTTACAAATTTAATAATTTTTTCCCCCGCAATCTCTTCATAATTTTTACAATTTATTATGAACATCTTTTTATGAAAATTTCTGTATTCTATTTAACCCTTGATTTGCAAATCATAGTGTCTTTATTGGGTCATACCTTTTCTTCATGATCAAAACAGTAACCATAAGAACAATTGCTGCAAGATTGGTGCCAATGATGAAAATGTCATTTACAATTACTCCATAAAGTAGCCATAGTGCGGCACCTGCTGAAATTAGAATCATCAAATATTTTGAAACATCCTTTAGACTTTTTGTTCTATATCCTTTGATTATCTGTTCAACCCAACCTGAAAGAATTAAAATTCCAGCCAGTGTTCCCAAAATAGTCAAAAGAATACCGTCTACTTCCATGTTTTAGATTAACTCCAAAAAAATTCATCCAGTCCTGTTTGCTTTGGTTTTCCAAGAATTGTATCAAAATCCATATCCATCGAAGAGGTAATCTGGTCCAACGTTGACTCCATAAATTCCATATATTTTTTAGAGTCAATTTCTTCTTTTTTTGCCAACTCCAGTGGTTTTACTCCAGGTTTATTCAAAATTTTTACAAATGAGATAATGTCTCCTTTTTTTACCTGACGAATAGATTCAAGCTGCTTTGCTGCCCTTATGTGTTGGGGAATTGTTTTAACATATTCTGAGGGAGCTTTGCTGGTCATTACATTGAATGTGAGATCTTTTAGTGGGATTTCTTTATCTTCAATTTTTTTTGCACAGGTTGCTATTTTTTCACTAATTTGGTTTTTTGCTCGCTTAA
>JBFIPZ010000060.1:0-5161 GCA_041609855.1 Nitrosopumilaceae archaeon
ATCGATAATTACTTCAATATCATCAGTTTCTTTGGGAGGTGAAATGAAAATACCCTCTGGTCTCACAAAACCCTCCTTAGGTACTTCCGGGGCAGGTTTTGGAGGATCTAATTTGAATTTAGAGCCATCTGCTGCAGTTAAATCATCAGTCAAAGGATTGAAAGATAGTCTTCCACCTAATGCAAGGGCAATTATCATTTCAGGACTTCCAATGAAATTTAAAGTGTTCCGTCTACCATCATTTCTACCAGGAAAATTTCGGTTAAAGGTTGTCACGATAGTGTTTCGTTCATCATCCTTTAATTCAGGTCTACTCCATTGACCAATGCATGGTCCACAAGCATTTGCCAAAACAGTAGCTCCAATATCCTTCAATGAATTCATTTGACCATCCCTTTCAATAGTTCCTCGGATTTGCTCAGACCCTGGAGTAATTAGCAATGGGATTTTAGATTTAATTCCTTTTAATTTGGCTTGTTCGGCTAAACTTGCGACTCTTGACATGTCTTCATATGATGAGTTTGTACAGCTGCCAATTAGAGCAACCGATATTGAATCAATGTAATCTTTGGATTTTACATCCTCAGATAATTCGGAAATTTTTCTAGCCAAATCTGGTGTATGTGGACCTACTATGTGAGGTTCTAAAGTTGAAAGGTTGATTTCAATAATTCTATCAAAGTATTTTTCTGGATTATCTTCTACTTGTGAATCTGCAACCAGCAATTCTTTATTTTTATTTGCAAGATCTGCAATCTCTTCGCGGTTTGTATATTTCAAATAAGTCTCCATTCTTTTATCATAAGGAAACAAAGAACAAGTTGCACCAACTTCTGCACCCATATTCGCAATGGTAGCCTTTCCAGTACAACTAATAGATTCAGTTCCAGAACCAAAATATTCAATTATAGAATTTGTTCCGCCAGAAACTGTTAGTTCTTCTGCAACTTTTAAAATAATATCTTTTGGTGCAGTCCATCCATTTAATTCTCCGGTTAGCTTAACTCCAATTCGTTTTGGATAGAGTAATTCCCAAGGCATTCCAGCCATTGTTTCAGCTGCATCTAATCCCCCAACACCTATTGCTATCATTCCTAAGCCACCTGCATTAGGGGTATGAGAATCAGTACCAATCATCAAGCCACCAGGGAATGCATAATTTTCAAGAACTACTTGATGAATGATTCCTGCCCCAGGTTTCCAAAAACCGCAACCATATTTTGCCGCAGCAGATTGTAAAAATTTGAAGACTTCATTGTTTTCATCTAAGGAAACTTTCATGTCAGTGTCCCCTTCGATTTTGGCTCGTATCAAATGGTCACAATGAACTGTAGTTGGAAGGGTGGTCTGTTTTAATCCTGCTTGCATGAATTGAAGCATTACCATTTGACCAGTGACATCTTGTAATGCCACCCTATCAGGTCGGAGAAAAACATAGTTTTTTTGTTCGTCTAGATTTTTGTCGGAAATTTCCTCCAAATGACCCGCCAATATTTTTTCAGTTAAGGTTAAGGGTCGTCCAACCACTTTACGATATTTTTCTATATTTTCCCTCAATTTATCATAAACATCTGATACTAATTTTGGGGTACTCTCTATTTCCACAAATAATAAGAAAAATGACCCGAATTTATTGTTAATTCAATTTCAAAAAATATTATTGACAGGCATGAGCTTTTTCTTAACAATTATAAGCCAAAAATTATTCAATATTTGATTATTGGGAGTTGTCAAGATAGGATGAGGTGTTTATTTGGTCAATAAAGGATTTCCAAAATTTGGAATGTCTCAAGCTGGAGCATTTGTAGCAGCCTTAAAAAATTATAATTTACCCGATTTCATATTGGTGTTAGTAGCCAAGGAATGTAAATCCGATCTCCTGGAGAGAGGAAGAATTGATGATAGACTACAAAGTATGAATGATGAAGCATTAGAGCTTTTACACAAAGTTTTCGTGGAATGTGAAGAAGATGCTGCAGGAAAATATGCTCAGTATAGGTTTTTTGCCTATGTATCAAGCATGTATCACAAATGTGAAGTAATTGTAAATGAAACCATTCCAGGAGAAAGTGGTAAAAACCACAAAATACCTGTTGCCGTAAAAAATAATGGAATGTATATCGCAGTGGCCTTTAACAAGGCAACCGGAAATGAAGTTAGTAAAAAAGAGACAACACGATTCTATGAAATGGTAGATGATATTAAAAAAGGTGATCACGGAACAATGCTGACAGATGCGATTTATGGATCTTCTGTGGGTTTCAAGGGAGACGCTCTTGTTGAACTAGAAAGATTGAATAAATTAAGAACTGATGATCCTGAAACCAAACTTAATTTTAAAACTGCCAATTTTGAAAATAATATTTATTCTGTAACCAAGTGTTAAGAAACTAGTTCATTGCTAAACCCGTAAAGAATTTAATTTAATTAAACCATCTTTGTTAAATTGGAAAAGTTGTTGTGTCAATTGCAAGAAACATTGGTTTACCATCTGTTTTTTTAAAATCAATTCCATATTGCTCAAAGTACAAATCAGAGAAAAGATGTTTTGTCCAAATATCATGAACAATTTCAATGTATTTTTTATGATTTAGTTGTCTTAATAGTTCATGAGAAATTTCATGGGAAATTGTGGTACAGTTTTTTTCAGCCATAAATAGCGTATCATTAGGATCTTTGGGTGATTGCCACCAAATCATCCCAAAATTTTCAGAATGATACCCTTCACATGTGCAGTCCGTCCACAAGGGTCTAAAGTAGCAAAGATAGAAATGGTAAATTTCCTTTCCACGTTGTTCATGATCACGTATTAATGTCGGAGTATCTAATTTTTGAAGAAGGCTTCTAGGTGTGGTGATTAACTCGTCACATCGTATTTCAAAATCTAATCCAAATTTTTCTTTAATCCACACCTTAAAAAATTGGCTCATTTTAACAATGTAATCAAATTCGCTTTTGCGTTTTTCTCGATCTTCTTGTTTTACAACGAAAATAAAATGTAAAATCATAATAAGAAAAAAGGGTGTGTTATGTTTGACCTTCTATCCCCATAAGGGTTAGTGTAGATCGAATCTTCTCAATTTTTCGGATTTTCCAAGTTATTGTTTCACGTAATTTTTCAACGGTATCAGATTCAATCTTGGCCAAAATATCATATGCACCAAAAGTTCCATGAACTTCTTTTACACCTTCTAGGCCCTTTAATTGGTGGATAATAGCCTCTTCGGAACCTAGTTCACAGTTTATTAAAACATAAGCTGTAGCCATGTTTCAGATAAAACAAATCGACTATATCAATAAAGCGATTGCCTGGGTTAATTTTGAGAAATTTTAAGAATATCTTCCCAAATATTTTTTGGTACAGGCATTACAGACAATCGAGAAATTCTAACTAGCTCCCAATCTCGAAATTTTTTTTGATTTTTTATTTCATCCAAAGTAACAGGACGTTTTAGTGGTTTTTTGTATTTTACATCGACAACAATGAACCTTTGATTTTCTTCCTTAGGGTTGGGGTATGGTTTTGAAATAACTTCCATTATTCCAACTGCTTGTCGCTCTGTACCCGTATGATAAAATAAAACCAAGTCTCCGGGAGACATGTTTTTCATATATTTTAAGGCAAGATTATTGTGAACTCCATCCCAAGTTGTTTTTTTGTCTTTTTTTAGATTGTCAAAACTATATCCTCGAGGTCCAGTAGGTTCTTGTTTTACTAACCAATAATTTACCAAGTCTTTTTCCTTTGAAGAGAGTTTGTTTTATTTCTTTGAATAAATGTCCCCCGGTTCTGACTCGCACAAGATCATTGGTATTTAGCCAAAACCTCCTTGGGTTCTGAAACCGGGGTCGCCCTTCATGTAGCATACCTGGGTGAATTAGAAATCATTGGTATCAATACGATCGCATCATCCTAATCCGTCTGTATGCCTGCTCTTGGGCGTTTAATTATAGATTTAGTCAAATATTAATCCAGATAGGGTGATTTCAAAACCTACAACTGGAACTCGGATTTTATAATTTTCAATTGTTTGAGAATTAATTTCCCCAATAGTACCTAGTGTTTTGCCATGTGCTAAAATAGAAGCAGTTCTACCTTTCTCAAAAGTTTCGTGAGTTGAAGTCTTGGTTTTAATATCTAAGTTAAACCCAATCTTTAGTACAGATTGTAAAATTGATTTTATTTCAGAAAAATTTGCATCTTGATGGGCAAAAACAGCAGCAAAGTTAATTTTTTCGTCAATTGGATTGTTTTTAATAAATATTGTTCCGGTTTCAAATAATTTTTGTGGATACGATAGATGAATATTTCTTGATAGATTTTCTAAAAGTCCTGGAAGAATCGAATCTCGTAAAATGGTATGTTCCTGACTCTTTGAATTTAAGACGGCAATAGAATTGTTTAATCCTCTATTAGTCATTTCATATAGAATTTTTTTACTAGTTAAACTAGAGTTTAATGCCTCTAAATACCCAAGACCTATCATTACCAGACTTAGGGACTTTAGTTGAGAGGATATGGGATGGATTGCACCCAAAGTTTCAGATGGAGATAGTAATGGTGTAAGATTTTCAATTCCATAACCTAATGCTACTTCTTCAACAATGTCCATTGAGCCAAAAATGTCAAATCGATATGGAGGAATATTACAAATAATATTGGTTCCTTTTATAGCTGCATCTAGTCTAGATTTTTTTAAGGAAGAAATAATTTTAGAATTTTTGAGTTTTAATCCAAGAGACTCATTGATTAATTGAGGAGTTATAGTTATTTTTCTTGATTCTAGTTTTGGGGAAGAATTTTTAGATCCGGTAATATTTGTAGATATTAGAGTAAAACCCGCAGTCTGAAGAATAGTTGCTACAATAGAGAGCATGTCTTCAGCATCTTCTTTGCTAATTCCGGTAACCTCAACAAATAGATTTTTTGTTTTGGGTGTTACGGTTGTGATTGCAGAATTAATTATGGGTGGAAATGAGATCGTTTGGCCGCTAGAATCAATTATTATTGGGACAAGAGGTGAGTTTCCTAAAACTCCTCCGTATTCTCTTCCAACATCAGTAGTTTTCAGTATATCCGATATTGAGTTTTCTTGATTTGAATTAAGAGGAATGAATTTGTAATTTCGATTGACTGTACTATAGGAAATAGGAAAACAAA
>JBFIPZ010000061.1:0-4865 GCA_041609855.1 Nitrosopumilaceae archaeon
CTCATAAAAGAAATCTAGTTTTTTTAGATTTTTATTTTTTTTACTAAAATGCCCCCTCAAAAGCGGAGGCAAATGTAATTGGTTAACTAGTTTATGTGAGCTTTTTTGATTCCAGCTAACACCGCGAGATGTCTCTGACTCAATAATTGGTAAATGTAAAAATGATATTAATAAAATTAGGACAAAGAAGGATCACATATAGCTAAATTCTTTTGTTCTTGTTATTAGGAGGGATTTCTGTTTGAAATTTGTGCCATACCTGAATTAGGTAAAGATGAATTTCCCATTAATAATATCGATGTTTCCTTGATAAAATAAGGACCGAAGACAATGTTCTCTGTAAATTTAACTGAACATAGCAATAAAGTAAGATAAGTAAGAATTAGAAGGTGAATTGTTATTTTTTAAATTTTGAAGGTTGATTTACGGACTTTTAATTCTGATCGCCAAGAATTTTGACTAGCCCTATTTATGCAATATGAGACTAGTGGGAAATCATGCTTTCCAATAATGATAAAGAATTACAGATCGCAGAATATTTTCTAAAATCATTTGAAGAGAAAAGTCCCCTTGATTATGACATTTTAGATTCAATGTTTATCAATTCAAAGTTGGATCCCTTGAAGACTAAAAAAACCTAGATTCGGGAAGGTTTACCCAAAAAAAGTATTGCGAGAGATTTAAAAAATTAAATTGCTTTTGACTTTGCCCAAAGCAAATCAAACAATAATTGTTTAGAGTAAATCATTGCTTCAGAATTAGTCCACATTGCAGTGACATCTTCTTTGCCAGATTCAGGATTTTTCATAAGGAAAACAACCTCTTCGTTGTCTTTAATTATAAAACAAATATTTCCATTTGCATTATTTGGGATTTTTTTAACCTTTGTTCTATCAATGTCATCAAAAACATATAGAGTTCTAGCTGAGGAATTTGTTAGAATTTGTAATTTTACTTCTGATTTATCAAGAGGTTCCAAAAAGTTTGCATGGTAAAATTTCAAGAAATCTTTTTCAGTGCCAACAATTTGAAAATCTTTCTTGGTGTTAATTATCATGTCATTGATTTTTCCATAAATTTGATTTTCTCCTTGCAGCATTTGGAATTTATCATCTTTTACAACATCTGATTCGTTGTGAAAGTTTGGAATAGAATCCCAAATTTTGGTTAATTCTTTTTCTTGAATTTCTAATTTCTTTACTCTCTCCTTTTCTGTGTCTACCATTGATTTTATTGCATTTGATAGTGGTAAGGCTGAGAATTTAATAGGATGCTGAAAAGTAGCAGAAACAACTCCCTTGTTTTGTAAAGTGGTAAGAAGATGATAGGTTTCGGTTCTTGGTAGTTTCAACGCACGGCATACTTCAGGTGCGGTTTTTGAGCCATACTTGCCCAAGAATATGTACACCTTACCTTGATTTGTAGTTAAACCAAATTTGGAGAATTGAACTTGAAGTTGATCAATAGATTGTTTATGTTCATAAGAACTTGAATCTGGGTCGTTTTCAAATATTGTTACTTGTGGTGTTTGAGTCATTTTTTCTCTGAGGAACTTATGATCGAGGGCTTTGATTTATGGGGATCAAGTCAATAAGATCTGATCGATCTGATCGACTATTTGATCAATTTATTCCTAAAAACAAAAAAATAACGAAAAATCAGATACTTTTGTGCCTACAAAAATCTGGTTTTAGAATAAAAATTGGGTTTAAATCCAATCCCTGTTAATTTAAGCATATTTTTTGGATCGTGATTTTAAGTAAAAAACAGACAAATTTTATTCAATTTTTTTTTAACAATTGTGAATCTGATGAGAAAAGCAAAACTGATTTAATGCATACGTATTGGTTATGAATTTAAAAAATATAAAAAAATTATTGTGCTTCCATTCTGGCAAGCCAATCGTTGTCGTTGGGTTTATCTTTTGAAGTCTCTGTTGTCACCGGTTGGGGTGGTTCTGGAAATGGTGTCTCAGCCTCAGCATGAACTGGAGCTGGGGGAATGATTGGCGATTCCTCAGCTTGACTTGTTGAGTCAAAAGTCGAGGTGATTGGCTTGGTGTTTGGTGCCTCTGGAAGTCTTGCCTGAACGTTGGGTGTTTGTTCAGATTTGTCCAGATATGATACGGCTGAATCCTGTAAAACTTGTTGGGAAGGGACAGTTGCATTTTTAGCTTCAACATTTAGATCTGAGATTCTTTTTTGTACATTTGAGATTTCTGCCGTTTCGTGAGTAACGTGCTCAATTAGATGATTGGCGCATGTCTTCACGGTCTCGAATGTAGCTGCAGAAATTTCATCACTCTTGTGCTGTAGCTTTGCATCAAATACCAACATTTTTGCGGATTTTAATTGTTCATCTAACTCAATTAATCTTTCATCAAGTTTTGCTTTGATTTGATTTTCTGTTTCTTCAAGTGATACAAGTTTTGACTTGTATTTTTCATGAATTATTTCAGCATCTTCTTTCATGTCATCATTGTCAGAAACAATATCAATCAAAGCCTTGAGTCGACGTAGAGTTAGTTGTTTTTCACGGATTAGCCTCTGAGAATCTAATCTCCATTTTGGAATGAATATTACGACATCTCCCTGACTTACTAGTTGATCAAATTGGATTTGCTGTAATCCTTGAGAACCGCAGTCAACACCCACTGTTTGGATGCTTCCGTCGATGTCTGTTATCGTTCCAATAACTTTACCCATGAATGTACCGTACATGTCTTTGACTTTTTTACCGATTATATCGATATCGTCGTGGGGCATGTTTAGAATTGAGAGTTTTGTATAACCTTCAAAGTGTTAGAAAGGTTTCCCGAATTGGTAAGATTTTTTTTACAAAGAAAAACACGAGTAAAATCTTAGAAATTTTAAAATTAATAGGCAAAAAACTATCTATATGATTCAAAGAGAGGAATTGGAGCAGATTTTGAATTTTGTTTCAAGGCGATGGATCGAAATTACAAAAGATCCTGAAAACAAGGCAATGAAGACTTTGCCAAGTAATTTTTGGATGAACTCTGTTGGTGGACAAGCTGGTAAAGGAAGATGGGTGACAATGTTGATGTATACAGAAAATGAAGCAGATGCAGAAATTTTCAAAGACGTTTTGCTAAAATGGCAAGCAAAGGGAATGCAAGGAAATCAATCCCCCGATCTAATTAAAATCGGCAAAAAGAAATAGACTATTAATAATTGACAGACCTGACAGAAACGTTGTCAGAATTCTCAGCAAAAGAAAAAATAATTTTAAAAAATCATTTTTCTAATTCAGATGGGAATGTTTTTGCAATTATTACCCCAAAGCAAGTAGATCGTGGAGCTTTGATGTCAAGGTATAGTAGAACTGACAAAAGCATGAGACGAATATTTTTAGATGAATTTTTACAAAATAAAAATAGAGGAGAGCAATTTTACGACAAGGTACTTTTAGAGTATGGAGATGACTCGGTAGCAGAGTTGGGGGAAGCCCAGATTGCCATTGAAGGACTTTCAAACATTGCTGTTAAAAAAATTGAAGACCGAAGAATTGGGTTATCATATCTTGAAAAATCCTCAAGATATGTTGTTTGGAATAAAAAAATTAATGGAGAGTACAAGTTTTATCGAGATCCAGTTTTAATGAATTCAAACTTTGCTGATCTGTATCAAGATACATGCAATTTCTCTTTTGATGTTTACTCAAAAAACATTGAACCAATGATTATGTATGTTAGAGAAAAGTATCCGATTGAAAAATATCTCTTTAAAGATTCAAAGGATGGGAAAGAAAAATCATTTTCAAAATTAAACAAAGAAGACGACATTAAATCTGCAAAAATGATTTACAATGGTTCAACCAAAGCCAAGGCCCTAGATATTCTAAGGGGCCTACTTCCTGCCTCAACCTTGACGAATGTGGGAATCACTGGGAATGGTCGTGCCTTTGAATATCTACTAACCGTTCTTAGGGCCTCAGACCTTGATGAAGAGCGAGATTTAGCCTCAAAAATCAATAAAGAATTAGATACTACAATCAAATCCTTTGTGAAAAGATCTGATGACAAGTATGGAAAGGCATATCAAAAATATTTGAAACAAATCAAAAGCATTTCAAAGTCTATTGTTGCAAAAGAGATAAAACCAAAAATCAGTTCAGGAGTGATAACTAAATTAGTAGATTATGAACCAGAGAAAACATCGATAGAAAAAATAATAACAAGTATTTTGTATGAGCAATCCCCAAGTACCAATTACACCAATCTTTTACAACAAGTAAAGAAATTTTCAAAAGAAAAAAAATTAAAAATATTAAACTCCCTTATCAAGATTAGGCTCAATAGACGACATAGACCAAGCAGAGCCTTTGAGAGTACCTACTATACATTTGATCTTTTAAATAATTTTGGAATGTTTAGAGACTTTCACCGTCATAGAGCCTTAACATTAGAAAGACAATTACTTACTACTGATCATGGGTATAATGTTCCAAATGAAATTAAAATTTTAGGAATAGAAAAAGAATACAAAGAATGTATGAGTAAAAGCAAAGATGCATTTGATAAAATTAGAAAAAAGTTTCCTGAACAAGGACAGTATGTAGTAAATTTTGCTTTCAACTATCCTTACTTTATGAAACTTAATCTAAGGGAGGCTTGTCATTTAATTGAATTAAGAACGGTTCCGCAAGGACATGTAGATTACAGACGAGTTGCACAGCAAATGTACAACCAAATCCACAAAGTTCATCCAAATCTAAGTAGAGTAATAAAATTTGTGGATCTCAAAGAATATGATTTAGAAAGATTTGAATCTGAAAAAAGAACCGAAGAGAAAAGAAAGAAACTAAAATAGAAAATATTCTAATAGGATTAAAAATAAAGCCAA
>JBFIPZ010000062.1:0-4330 GCA_041609855.1 Nitrosopumilaceae archaeon
ATGCCTTGCAGATATGACAAAAGCTGAGGCTCAAGAAACATACAAACTCATAAAAATAGTAAATGAGAATGGATTAAGTCATGTTTTGAATTTGGCAATGGTTTCAAAAAAACTTGACACAGACATGCTAAAGCTTTTAGAGAAAAATGGAATTAATTTAAAATCAAAATCAATAGAAGATGTAATCGAAATGTTAGATGCTGCAATGCAAATAATGTGCTCCGGTTCTATCAATTTTGATTCAAACAATAAGAACATTGCAGTAGAATCTAAATTAAATAGCGGGCATTCCCTACCTTGGATTTCAATTTTGGATGGATTTCTACAGAAAAAAGGTTACAAAACTAGGATGATTTTTCAAAACAATTCCAAGGGCGAAAAGACCCACATCAAAATATCTAAAAACTAAAATCAAACAAAAACCTGCATCAAGCAACGTTGATTGAAGAAAAATTGAAATCTCTTGGGATTACTCTTCCCCTTCCTCCAACTCCGGCTGGATCTTACATTCCAGCCATTCGAAGTGGAAAATTAGTCTATATTTCAGGTCAAATTCCAATTGACAATGGAAAAGTAGCATTTACAGGAAAAGTTTCAGACCAAAATTTGGAATTGGCTCAGAACTCAGCTAAAATATGTGCTATCAATATTCTCGCTCAAATAAAAAGAGAGATAGGGGATTTGGATAAAGTCTCAAAGATAATCAAACTTTCAGGATTTGTAAATTCTGAACCTGAATTTTCACAACATCCCAAAGTAATCAATTCTGCCTCGGATTTGATTTTTGAAATTTTTGGTGAAAAAGGAAAACATTCTAGAATTGCAGTAGGGGTTGCAAGTTTGCCATTTGATTCCATGACTGAAATCGATGCGATAATTGAAATTTCCGAATAGTTTAAAATTTGGAAATTTTCTTAAATAGATTTTTCTATTCTTTAGAGTAATGGCACAAAAATGTACAGGGTTATGTGATCGACTAAAACCTAAGGGAATGTCAAATAAATTGAGATATCAGGCTGGGCAAAAATGGTGTTCTCTTTGTGCATTATTTTTTCAAACAGAAAAATATGTTTGTCAATGTTGTAAAACAAGATTAAGGTCTAATCCTAGAAGTAAAAGATATGAATTGTCAAGAATGTAACCACGAAAAAGGAAAATGCAATTGTTATTGCTGTTGTTCAATTAAACAAATAGGTTGTCTGTATTGTGTTCTCCCAGTTTTAGGATATAGACAAATGAAAAAATTGATTAGAAAATGGAAAAACAAAAAATCTATTTGATTGTCTCAGCTCTTTGTCCTCTTTGTTCTTTTCTTAATTTGTACGCTGTTAAACCATTAAAACCAAAGATTATTGCTAGGCCCATATATGCCAGTGTTTGACTATTTTCAATTAATATTGCAGAAACTCCTGTACCTACTACACTTGGAAGAAGAGAGAGAGCATAGAGCCACCAGCCACAACAACCTAATGGAACAAGAGAGAAAAAGGAAAAAAATGATGTTGCAGCTGTACTACCAGAGTTTCCACCAAATGCTTTTTTCCTTACTTTTAGTTTACATCCAAGCAATTTACTTTTCTCAGAAAGAAAAATTTGTAAACCAACACCCACACCCATTCCAAAAATAACAATAAAATTTAGTTGAAAGGCGGCATTAATTGCATCAAACGGTCCTAGGGCTGGAGTAGTAATAATCACCACAAATAGATAAATCATGATTGTTAAAGTGCCAACCAGAATTGATTTTTGAATCGCGTTCATCAAATACCCCAAACCTCAGTTTCTGGATGAAAAGCTATCCATTCAAACCAAAAACCAGGCTCAATTGACATTCGAGTAAGCTTTTTTCCCTCCAATGGTCCAGAAATTGAAACGCCATCATAATTCCACTTTGATTTGGTGCCAGAGTCTACAATTAACCCATCCTTTATTTCAAATTCTAAAACTTCTCCGTTAACATTTCTATCAAATACTCTAGAATTTTGGGGAAATTGCGAAACAAGCAGAACTGGCTTATCACCAATTACATCATTGATAATTTGGTAAACCTCCACATCTTTTTGTTTGTAAGCTTTGTAAACTCCATGTTCATGAAGACCAATAATAATTTCTTTTGGATGCATCCTATCATCTTTATTATCCACTGGAAAAATTATCCTAGGGTCAGTGTAATAGTCACCATAGGGATCAGTAGCATAGGATCGAATATGGCCAGTATCTGTGGTTAAAACCAAAGTGTTGGGATAGAGTTTTTTCCAATCACCCCAGGTAATCACATCAAAGGGAATGGTATTTAATTTCATTCCAGTGAGCGGTCCCGTTACTGCCAAACCTAACCCCTGACTCCAGTAGGATTCAGTCATCCTATCGTACATTAACAAATTACTATTGTATAATTTGCCTGATGTACCAAATTCTACATCAGTTCCATTTATCATTCTTTCAAACACTTGATTTGTATAACATAGAGGACAATATGTTACTGCAACAGGAACATCTCCTACCTTATCATTTACAATCTCATGCCAAACCAAAATAAAAAGTGGGTACGCCCTTGCATCCCCATTAATTTTCAAACCAATAACAACATCCGAATCAGATACATGTTGAGAGTCTTTGATTTCGACAAATTTTGGAATGTCAATAGATGGAATTCCATCTTTAGGTGGACCTCCTCCTTTTATTTTATCAAGTGGAATAATGTGCTTCATACCATTTGTTTCCATAATAGTAAATGTTGTAGGTATAGAATACGAGTTATTTTTGGGTAATTCTGAAATAATTGAAGTTTGTGGTGTGAAATTAAAAGAAAGTAAAATTGTGACGGCTACCAAGAAAATACCTATTGCCGCAAGAGGTACAAGAAATTTTAATTTCAATTTGGTTTAATTTACAGAGAAAATTATTAAAAATTGTTCCAATTTTGAAAAATATTCTTTAGAAATTTGGATAAATCCTTTTATTCAAAATCAAAAGGAATTTGGCACGCAAGTAGAGGTTAACTGGGACAAAGTTTCATGATCTTGCTCATCAGGTTATTGGAGCCCCGTTAGGAGCCATTTTCATTGTTGGGTAATTTTTTACATTAGATGGGAAGATGGATTTTTAATTTCCGAAGGAGAATGGGACCTGATAATGCTTGCAGTTATTTTATCAATAAGTACAGCCCGACCTGGAAGATTATCAATATCATATATTGTTAAAAAATTCCTAAATAGTTACAATAATTTAATTTAATTTTTTGTTTAATTCCTTGACAAAAGTTAAAATTTTTTCTTTGGGAATCACTGCACCACATGCTTTGTCATGACCTCCTCCAGAACCACCAAGGTCAGATGCTAGAATGTTGACAATTTTTCCTAAGTGAGTCTTTAACGACTTTGAGCCCCTAATCGAAACAGCATAGATGCCATGATCGACTCTCTCTTTATAGGCAACCCCTACATCTTTGCCAGATAATCCCAAAACGAAGTTTACTGCCCCGCTTGCTCCAGCATCGAGGATTTCCATATAACCTAAATTTTTCATAGTTTTCAATCCGGCTTTTACCTTTGCAATCATTTGTGATAGTTTTTCTACTTGAATTTGGGCAAATTCAAAAGTGTTTGGAATTTCATGTGGGAATTTAGAGTCGGCCAATTCTTCCACCAAATAAAGAAGGTAATCTGGATCTTTTTGATGTCCAACAATGTTGTAGGTAAGAACAGTAGCACTAATCAAAGCAAATTGTCTATCGTAAATTTGAAGTAATTTAGAACCAATTGGCCTATCTTCCATATAATCAGTAATAGCAGCACAAGTTGCAATGAAAGAAGCATGATCCGATAATTTTGATTTAAATGCAGAATAAACCTGGACAGCAGTACATTCGTTAACATCATGAATTATTTTGACTTTGATTTTTTCTAGGGATTTTATAATACTAGGATCAATATCATGGTGATCTATGTAAGTTATTGAAATTCGTTTTTTTCGTAAAGTAGTAAGAATGTCCACAAATTCATCCTGAGTTTTTTTGCTAAGACCCAAATCACAAATGTATAATGATTTTAATTTCTCATTTGTAACTACTTCTCTTAATGCCTCCATTTGACCTGGATAATCAACCAAAATTGCATCACCTCCAAAGGCTTGACGGATTAGAGCAGCCGAACTGATACCATCGGCATCTTCTTTGTGAGAAATGCAAATTGTTCTAGTCCTTAATGTTTTGGGAATTTTTGTAGTCTTTGCTTTTGTAGTCTTTGCTTTTGTAGTCTTTGCTTTTGTAGTCTTTGCTTTTGTAGTCTTTGCTTTTGTAGTCTTTGCTTTTGTAGTCTTTGCTTTTGTA
>JBFIPZ010000063.1:0-4327 GCA_041609855.1 Nitrosopumilaceae archaeon
ATAATTTCTAATTTGCCCGTATCTCGATCTCCTGGGATTTGGATTTGTATGTCTCTGTGATTAGGCGAAGAAGGTTTTAGTTCTGAATATGAAGCTGGGACACCATCAAATAAAATTACATAGTCGGAATCAAGACCACCTTCTGCTCTGGCATCTAAAATATATCTTGGAATGGATATTGTTAATGTTGGGAAACTAGTATCTTTCAAATCAAATTCTAATGTTTTTGTTTTAGTATTTATGAAGGCCTTGATTCCGGTAATGTCCTGTTTTTGTGGCAAAGGAATACAATGCAATCCTCCCCTGTCCGAAGGAGCTCTAATTTCATCGCTAGTACATTCAAACCTATCTCCAACTGATCCTGAAACCAGATTTATCTTAGTTTTAAAAACTCTTGATTCTGATCCACTTTGTGCTTTTATGATATACTGACCATCTTGTTTCCACAATGGGCTTGCGGAGTTAAATGTAACAAAAAAATCTCCACTTGCTGGAGGTTGAATTTGTTCAATTGTAACAATGCTTCCCATAGGATTTGTTACTGTCAGAGTGATTGGAATTTGTAAATTATTTGGTCGAATATATCCCCAAACAAAAATCTCAGAGGAATGATCATACACAGGATAATCTGTCCAAATCACTAGAGGAAATAGATCTTTGTAAACATCTAATTCCTCAGGAGGAACCTCTATACAGCCAGGGCAGGACATGTCCTGAATTATTGCTTGCCCCCATGCTTCATTTGATGTCGCAAAGACAAAAGCAAATGAAAGAAATACTGAAAATAATAATTTGTAACCCAATCTCACGTTAAATCGAGCGCATCTTGTTATTTATGCATTTTTGATGATTCCTACTTGATGAAATTTAATTTTTAATTACCATTTGATCCAAAATGGAACTTGGATTCTTGAGATTCTTCCATTTCGAATATATCGAGAGTTGATCCTATCAAAATTAAGAATGTTTGAGACGAGGGTCAATTTGGGCAGAGGGATTCTAAAGAATTTATCATCTATTCACGTAGATGAGAACGGAGTACCAGTAGAAAGCATTTGGGAAACAATCGAGGACTTTGGTATTCGAAGAGAAGATCTAAAGAAAATAGATCCATCCTATAAAGAACTGTTTGAGATCTATTCGGCAATCAGGGCATATAGGATTAGTGTTCGATATCTCAAGGAACTAAAACGAAAGTTTACGACAATTGATTGAGACTAAAATGTTTTCCAGACTCCGGTTCTTTAGCCCCAAAAAAGGAGATGAGTAAAAAATAGAAAAAAAAGACTTGAAAGAAAAATTGATAATCTTAGGAATAACCACAGGAATTTTCCTTCCTGTTAGAATTATCTTTGCATCCTACGTTTCAGAACACTGGTTGGGAAGCTTAGGAGCAGTTTCTGCAATAGGTTTGTTTTTTGTCTATCTGATTAAAAAGCAAAAACTAGGCTGGTTTGGAGAGATGTTTGAAAGGCAAATGAGAAAAACACTAGGGGGTAAGACGGGAAAGTACGTAATTATTTTCTCAATAGTATTTTTGGTTTACTTTGGAGCAAGTTTGTATTTTATGGATAAGGGAAATACCGTTTATTTTCATGACAAAGAAATATTTTACAATGCGTTAATTGCAAATCAGAATTTATTCCTTGAAACGATTCCTATTGAAAAACTAGAAGGTCCAAACTTGTTATTAGGAGCAAATGAGCTATCTTTTGTTTCAAATGTCGACTATGCGATGTCAATTGCCTTTTCGATAATGAATGATAGTACTGAGGGCTGGTTAAGTCATCTAGTGGTAGTAATCTTTGTTGAACAACTTGAAATTCTAGGATTGATCTTTTTTTTACGAAGTACCTATAAGAAGAAATCAACTGTACTAAGAGAAGAAAATTAGTAACGAACAAGGAATTCAAACTACAAAAGGATTCCCTAGGAATTAATCATACTGGTTAAATTCAAAAAGATGGATAACATCTCAAGTTGTTTGAATCCGAGTCAAATTGGTCATTGTATAATAAAGACTTGATTGATTATGTCACCGAAAACCACTCTAGACGAGAAACCACAAACTATAGCTTAAAATGCAAAAATTGTGGAAATCTTAGTTTTGACCCGAGTAGCGATCACTATTTTTATGCTGAAGATATCCTGCTTTGCGAATTATGTTATTTGGATTATCAATTGATGAAAAATAACTAATTTTTTTATCCTCATAGCAAACAAAATATTTAGATCAATGTTTGAAAAATCATATTGGAAATTTATGAAAAATTAGGGGAGTTTTTCCTTGGAAAACACTATGATTTAGAAAAGAAGGAAGAACAACAATCGTCCTTACTTTATGATTCCAAAGATCTTACCACGCATGCTGTTTGTGTTGGAATGACTGGGAGTGGAAAAACAGGTCTTTGTGTGACGCTTCTTGAGGAGGCAATACTAGATAGTATACCGGCTATCATTATTGATCCTAAGGGAGACCTTGGAAATTTACTCTTAACATTTCCAAACCTTACTGCTCAAGATTTTAGACCATGGATAAATGAGGATGATGCAAAACGAAAAGGAATATCCCCAGAAGAATATTCTGCACAACAGGCTCAGATGTGGCAAAAGGGACTAGCAAGCTACGGTCAAAGCCCTCAGAGAATTTCAGCGTTACGTGATTCTGCAGATTTTATTATTTACACACCAGGAAGTGAGGCAGGTGTTCCGGTTTCAATATTATCATCTTTTTCGGCACCTTCACAAGGAGTTATCAATGAGCCTGACCTCCTTCGGGACAGAGTTTCGACTACAGCAACTAGTTTATTGGGATTACTAGGCATCAATGCTGACCCAATTCAAAGTCGTGAGCATATTTTAATCTCTACGATACTGCATAAACTTTGGAAGGAGGGTAATCAAGTAGATCTTGGAAAAATTATTCAAGCAATCCAAAACCCTCCTGTAAAAAAAATTGGGTTCATGGATATCGAATCATTTTTCCCATCCAAGGACCGTTTTAAATTTGCAATGCAGGTAAATAATTTACTTGCAGCCCCTGGTTTTCAGGGTTGGTTAACTGGGCAGCCACTTGAAATTGATCAGATTCTACATACCGCGGAAGGAAAACCACGGATAGCCATTTTTTCTATTTCACATTTATCAGAAGCTGAGCGCATGTTCTTCGTCTCGCTTTTGCTAAATCAGATATTAAGTTGGATGCGTTCAAGATCTGGTACCACCAGTCTCCGAACTCTCATCTACATGGATGAGATTTTTGGCTACCTGCCACCTGTTGCAGAGCCACCCTCAAAAAAGCCATTGCTCACGTTACTAAAACAAGCGCGTGCCTATGGAGTTGGAGTTGTTCTTGCAACTCAAAATCCAGTGGATTTGGACTATAAAGGACTATCAAATACTGGAACTTGGTTCATTGGGCGTTTACAAACTGAGCGAGACAAAGCCAGAATGTTAGACGGTCTAGAAGGAATCTCAAAGGGTAGTGTCAGTTTTAAGAGAAGAGATATGGATAAGATTATTTCAAATCTAGGTAAAAGAGTATTTCTTTTGCATAATGTACATGAAAAAAATCCCATGATTTTTCATACACGTTGGGCAATGTCCTATCTTCGTGGCCCCCTAACTCGAACACAAATTAAGAAACTAATGAAAGATAAAAAAAATCAAACCTTATCGGCCAAAGGTAAGATTCAGACCAAACCAAGTCATGACTCAACTAATCTTACTTCACGTCCTATGTTACCGTCAAAAATACCTCAGTATTTTCTAAATGAGTCAAGTGGAAGTACTGAATATCAAGCCACACTTGTAGGAATTGCCAATGTCCATTTTATAGATAAAAAAACAAAGAAGAAATTACAAACCGAAAAAGTTGGCCTGTGTTTTAATCTTCAAGAGAACATAATTGATGTTAATTGGGAAGAAGCAGAAAATTTGGAAATATCCGAACGAAATTTAAAAAAACAAGAACCAAAAGAAGGTCATTATTCAAATATTCCTAGTATCGCAACAAATCCAAAAAATTATTCGAAATGGAAACGAGAATTAAAGGACTATCTTTACCGAACAAAAGGATTAGATTATTTTACTAGTAAAAATTTCAAATTATCTTCAAAACCTTTTGAAAGTGAACGTTATTTTCGTATTAGATTGAGAGAGGTAGCCCGTGAAAGGCGAGATACAGAAATAGAAAAATTGCGTAAAAAATACAAAAGAAAAATAACTACTCTTAAAGAACGGTTGCGAAAAGCGCAACAAATCGTAGAACGTGAAAAAGAAGATTCAAAGGGTCAGAAACTAAACACTGCAATTTCAATTGGGGCAA
>JBFIPZ010000064.1:0-4325 GCA_041609855.1 Nitrosopumilaceae archaeon
GATGGAGGAAACTATGATGGAGGAAACTATGATGGAGGAAACTATGATGGAGGAAACTATGATGGAGGAAACTATGATGGAGGAAACTATGATGGAGGAACCCAAACCTGTTTCATATACTGGAACTTTTGTAGGCATAGGCGATGGAATACATGATGCTCAAGGGTTTGCCTTGACGATTCCATTAGAAAATGGGAAGACTGTACTAAGATTAGAAAATTTCAAAGCAACTAACGGTCCAGACCTGTTTGTATATCTTTCAACAGATAGGAATGCTTCAGATTTTATCAATCTAGGGGAATTAAAGGCAAGTAGTGGAAATCAGAATTATGACCTACCAAGCAATGTGGATCTTGGAAAATACAACAAAGTTTTGATTTGGTGCAAAGCTTTTGGAGTTTTATTTGGAAGCGCTGAATTATCGATTAGATAATGTTTTTGATAAATCACAAAAGGAATTTTTTATATCTGATACCAATCCTGAGCAATCAATGCTTAGAGCATTAATGGTTTTCCCGGTTTTTTCTGTTCCAGATTTAATTCCAAAATCTTTTTTTTCATTTTCTGGAACAGATGGTGAATCCTCGCAATCCAATCCTAGATTCAAAATGATTCTTTGGCTCATTATTGCAGGGACAAGAGGAGGTGTAAATAGGGCTAAAATCCTTAATTTAGTTCGTAATACACCAATGAATGCAAACCAGATTGCCAAAGAATTGAATCTAGATCATAAAACAATAGCACATCATGTTAAAATTCTTTCAAAAAATGATTTAATTGTAAAGGAACAAAAAGAATATGGTGCAGAGTATCAGTTAACTCATATCATGAAGAAAAATCAAAGTGCATTAGAGGAGATAATGAAGAAAATTGGAACAAAATAATTTATTATATTCCCGAAGTGGTGTTTGTTGGTAGATTTCATGTTAGCTGCAGTAGTGGCTGCATTTCTCAATATAGGATTGTTGACAGTTACAATTGTTACCTATGTTCAGAACATGAGAGTTATTAGATCCTACTATACCTCTGGTCTGGTGCTAGTCGCAGCTTTGCTAATGATTCAAAATATTGTGATTGTAATATTTTGGTTTACACTTTACATGGATGATAAGACATTAATGATGTCAGCTGACATGGTAGCACATTACTTGTTTGCGATTAATGTGATTCAAACATTAGGATTATCTATTCTAGTGTGGATTACTAGAAGATAATCCTAAAAAACAAGAATTTAAATTTCAAAATGTGAGTTTATTTTTTAAAGGAACTAGAAATTATTGGATAAAAAGTTTGATTTAGAATTAATTTTAGAAAATCATGTGAAATCCAATTAAATAAATCCTAATTCTTTTGAGACATTCTGGAGGCTTCACCTCTCTTTATTTTATTAAAATCCTCAATAATTTCAGAATCAGTTGACTCGTTGTCTTGTCTTTTAGTCCTCTGTTTTTCCTTGGTAACAACTGCAGTACCTATAGCCTTTGCAACCAAAATCGGAGGATCCAATACATCGCAAGCGGATTCTTGGTCAACATCGTTTGATGAGGAAATTGTTTTAAACGCCTCAAAAATTATTTTTCTGCTGGTATTTCCAACGGAAACAATATTTCCAACAATTTCTAAAAAATCTCCTCCATGTACAGGTTCAAGGAATTCAACGTTTTCATATGCCCTTAAAAGACCTTCATCTCCGTCATGACGAATGGTTAATTCTGTTGCAACATCTCCGAAAAGCTTCATTATATGCGCCCCATCCACTAAGTCACCTGCATAATGAACATCATTTTCACTGATTCGGACTCGTAAAGTTACTTTGGGAAACATTCCAGTTAAATAATTAATACTTGGGATATTAGATTTTTCCTTATTTTAAAAATGATTCACTTACAGACTAAATTATTTTAGGGAAAACAAGGTTGTGAATTTTTATCCAATTATTTAGAAATGATAAACAAACTTTTTTTTTATTTTGGGGACTTTCAGTTATATATGAAAATCCTTGTAATTGATGATAACAAAGAAAACACATCCAGGCTTTCTAGATTTTTCAAGGAAAGGGGATTTTCCATAATTGTTTCAAATGATCCCATGAAAGGACTTCTACATATTCAACAGGAAAAATTTGACGTTATTCTTTTGAATGTAAGTACATCAGTAGTCACAGGAGTTAGAGTTATTGAATGGTTAGCAAGTGATAATATTTTAAAAGATCAAAATATTTTCATTTTTTCTGATGAAGATATTCCTAACATTCAATTAAAAAATTTGTTAAGAAGAGCTGGTGTAAGTGGTTTTTTGAAAAAACCAATAGACTTCGATGAACTTTTAACTATAATTAATATTTGAATTTTGGTTACAACAAAAACTGATTAAAGGAAATATCAGAAGTTTTTTAATTTCCATCAATGTTACAATTTATTGTGCCCGGTAAGCAATATACTTGAAACTTCCACAAATGGGTTTGCGATGCTCCGTTCCCAGCAACGCTAATGTATGCTAAAAGGGTCTCAATATCATCAAAGCTTTTTGGAATCTCCCATGAAAAAATAAAATTACCATTTTTATTTGTAAATCCATCAAACTCACGGATTATTTTTTCACCATAATCTTCAATGGTTAGACTAACTTTTGCTCCTTCTATTGGATCGTATCCATCAGAAACACGGACATTTATTGTATGTGTTGTACCTCTTCTTACCAACTCTTCACCATTAATTACAACTTGAAGTAAAGGAGATTTAGCTTTATCATTTACAATCAATCCCAATTTTGCCAAATGTTGGATGGAATATATCATATCCTCACCTGTAATCTTGTCTTCTGCTAACCATTCAAAGGATTTAACAAGCCAGGGAGGAAAGTCAGAATTGGGTAATCTTGTTTTTGTCAAATGGAAAAAAGAAACCGATTTTGTATCTCCTGCAAATTCTGCTTCCACCTTGTAAGTTCCTATCTGTGATTTCCCGTCAATGGGATAGACAGTAAAATACTGGCCAGTCTCAAGAAGGGGTGAAGTTATGGTCTCTTTTTTTCCGTCAGGATAGATTATTTGCAAATTTACATTTGCAGTTCTACCAAATTCGTTTATGCGTCCAGAAATTTTGACGAAATCAGTTTCACCAACTCCAGGGATTGTGTATATTTGCTGAACTGAATGTTTGTTTTTAATTAAGTTTTGATCGAAGAGTTTTCCAAGTATTGATTTTATGGCTTTATCGTTGAGTTTATCATCTAAATACAATTGTTTTACATCATTGTTTACCCATTCCGGAATTGGGGAGCCTCCATATGCAAATGTGAATGTAACTGAAATCAAACATGATATTATTACAAAGGTTTTCATTGTAAAATCAAGATGGTTCTTGGTCGACTCTAATTTTTTCTTCCAAATCCTCAATGCCTAAATCATCTTTGGTAGAATAACCAACATGCTTCTCTAAACCATAAGTGCTAGTCTTTTTGGTGGGTTTCTCTGGGTGATCTTGGGTCAATTTTTGAAGATATTTTCTATCTGAAACATACAACATTTTATTTTTTTCTAGGGTTTCTTTGATATGCTTTAGTCTTGGAATATCCCCATACCCAATTTCCAACATCCTATTGACATCCTCAAGGAGTGAAGTCATAATGTATTATCTAGTCAAAGATAATTAAATCAATTTCTCATTATTATTACGAACCTTGTCGAAAAAATTTACAGCTCCAAACCAAAGGATTCTGCAACATTTGAGAATTTCATGTAAGATTCCAAGTATTGACGTCCCTTGGGAGTAATTACAAAAGTGTTTTTACCATCATACTCTATTTTGTTGATCAGTTCTGAGCCCGTTAAATTCTCTAGGAATTTTGATAGTCTTGTATGGGAAAGATTGGCTTTTGCAAGCAATCTTGTAGTCTTTATTCCTTCTTCTCCAGATTCTCTGGTAGCTGTAAGAAGGTCACCAACAATTTGCATACTGGTTCTGTAAATCACCATAGTTACCCTAAATAGAAATCTAATAAAAGCACAATGAATGATTTGTTAGTGAATTTGTTGCAAAATGATCATGTATTTGAAAAATCCTGTAGCTTTGGTAAGATTACAAACAGTTTTACTAATTTTTTTAACTTATGTATTATAGCTTGTAAGACACTGGCATTTTAGAGACATTACAATTTTCAAAATAGGCTTCCCCACGATTTGTCTTGTATCCCCCCCTAAGTCTGAGAAGGTACCAGAAGGTGTTCTTTGGATATGGTCTTAACCAGGTTTTTAAATTTAAATCCAAAAATTTGATTCTTAGCCACCAAAACTTTTCTCTCTTTGTTGAGAATATTTTCCTTTA
>JBFIPZ010000065.1:0-4139 GCA_041609855.1 Nitrosopumilaceae archaeon
AAATATTTAGATATAATTTCAAGAGCTGACATCTTGTATGGAAAAATTTTAAAAACTCAAAACTGGCGACTATTACGATATCTAAATGAAACATTGATTGAACTTTATCAAAAAGACAGCCGAATAAGATATGCCAAATATAATTTATCTTGGCCGCTTTTGAATAGGATTCGGTGGGATGGAAAAAAAATAAAATCCTTATCATCCTTTATCGCAAAAAGATTACATCTTTCTAGGAGTTCCTTTTCCACTATTGGGTTACCTTTTGTTTTGTTTTGCATTAAGAATAAAAAATTAGATTTAGATTTTGAAGAAAGCTTCGGAGAAATTATTGAAAAAGAAATGGAGTTAATTAAATGAGCTGGAGAAAAATTCCCATGAAGTTTCCTGGTACATGCATTATTTGTAATGAAAAAATTGAAATCAATGAGTTAGGTTTATGGGCAAAGGGAATAGGTGTTAAACATGAAAAATGTTCTCAAATCAAAGAACTCAGATGCGCAATCTGTAACGGCTCTGCAGGTTGTCAAAGCTGCGAATTTCAAGATGTCTGCGATATTGAAAATGTATCTCCACTATGTATTTGTAAAAAATGCAGTGATCAGAAAAATTCTTATGATTTATACCAAAAATATATAAAGAAAAAACTTCCAGCATTGAACCTAAATCTAAAAACATAGGAAAATCTTGACATTTTCTTTATGAGATCAAAAAAAATTCTAAAAGCTTAAAATTCTACTCAATTATTCTATTTTTTGATGTCTGAAGATAAAAAAAAAGAAGATGGGAATAGCTCCAAACCGGTTCAAAAAGATACAAAATCTTCAAAAAAAGAGACATCGGATAAAACCTCTAAACCCAAGGCAGAAAAAACAAAATCTTCTGAATTAGGCATGACTGCATCAGAATTAGCAGCTGTTGCAGAAGCAGAAGCTTCTACAGCATTGGCCCGATCAAAGGCTGTAAAGGAAGCTGCAGAAAAAGCTTTGGAAGAAGAATACAAACAAGCTGCAAAAGAAGCAGTTGCAACAAAGATTACTAGTTCCTTTACTAATCAAAGGTTTAGAGACCAAATATTTAGGAGAGAAATGGGAGAACCTGAATTTTTCCTTCGTAAACACGAATTGGCACCCCCTAGACCTATTCTTACACCAGAAGAGGAAGAAGAGATTTCAAGACGAGTAGAAATACCACAGGATCAAACCCCAAAATATAACCCACAACTTATACTAAGTCCCGAATATCATGGCAAATCAAATTATGAATCTGGCATTGCATCCTTTAGGGATGAAATAGAGAAAAAACTAGCTAAATTACAGAAAGACCCGGACGCAAGTGAACAAGAAATTTTACAAGCAGAAGAAGATCTTAAAACTATAGATAATCTATTTGAAAATTACAATCTTGGAATGAATGTTTTCCGCACAGCAAAAGGAGGAAGGAACAAATTTGACAAATGAAGGTAGTGTTTAATGGCTGAAGGTAATTTTAGAATAATCAATGCAAAATTTACTCATAATAATGTCCCAATTCATAAACTAGAAAAATTCTCTTTCAAAGATATCCATGCTGCTGCTGAAGAATTTAAAAAAATATCTGATGTTTCAGAATGTGTTATTGTTCAAACATCAAGCAGAGTTGAAATTTTTCTAATAATTAATCTTGAGAAGGGGGATTCTCCTGATGCAAGAAGGCCAGAAGGAAAAGGGCTTGTAATAAATCGAATCCAAGATGTATGGAGATCATTAACTGACCTTGATCAATGGGAAATTGATCACTTTGATCAAACTCTTGAAATTTATTCAGGAGCGGATGTTTACTTAAATTTACTTAGACTTGCGTGCGGGTTAGAATCTGTAGTGGTAGGTAAAAATGAAATTCTTGAAGAATTAAAAACATCAATTTCAAAAGCCAAAGAATACAAGACCTCCGGAAGGGTATTGAATAAACTATTTGATACTTGTATCCGAGTGGCCACACAAATTAGAAAAACAACTGGAATTGGAGAAAATGTTAGTTCGCTTGGAGATATATCAGTAAAAATCGCTGAAGAAAATGTAGGAATTGACAACAAGAAACATATTTTATTAATAGGAACAGGTGAGGCGGCAGCTAGGGTTGCAAAGGCTCTTGGAAAAAAAGGATACGCATTTGATGTTACTAGTATGACTTTGGACCGTGCAACCGGCTTTTCGAAAATACTAGGAGGAACCCCAATAGAATTCAAAGATATTTTCCCAGGATTTGATAAATTTGATATAGTGTTTGTTGCAACTACTGCAGATTATTTCTTAATTACAAATGAAAAAATTAAAAGAATTGTGGGGAATAAAAAAACTGGGGTTTTAATTTTGGATATTTCTGAACCAAGGGCAGTTGATGATAAAGTTTCGACTATTCCTGGAGTAAAATTAATGTTTAAAGATCAGATTATTGAATTAGTAGAGGAGAATGAAAAAATTAGGATGGGTAAAGTTCCTGAAGTTGAAAAATTGATATCTAAAGAAGTTCCAATAATTGAGGCCACTATGAAAAGGGTTGATGCTGAACCCATAATAGTTGATATCCAGGCCAGTGTAGACGCAATAAGGAAAAAGGAATTAGAAAAAGCCCTAGAAAAGTTGGGTGAAACAGATGAGAATAAAATAAAGATAATAGAAGAATTGACGAAAACCGTTACTCAAAAAATTGTTTCTTCTCCTACAAAAAAAATATCAGAGAAATCAGATTAGATCCTTAATCCAATCTAATTTGTTTTTATCTAAATAAGTAGAAATAACTTATTTTGTTTTTTGTTTGAAAACACACCTTAGTTTTTATTGTACACTGTTGATTCCCAAAATATGGCAAAACTAAGATGTTCTGACTATGGTTTTGAGTGTGATTTTGTAAGTGAGGGTGAAATTGAGGAAGTGATCGAGGTTTTTGGTAAGCACACCGATGAGGAGCATGGTATTGATTATTCGAGAGAAGCCCTAATGCAGTTTATCCTGCGTAAAAAATCCTAGCTTGGCGATAACAAATAATTTAAATTTATTAGTTTTTTAGTTTCTAAATTTATCCGTATGATTCAAATCTGATGTCATAACCTCCATCTTCTCTTTTATGATCTTTTGTTACAAATCCACGTGCCCTTACATTATCGATTACTCCATCAATCGTTCCTTGATATCCACAAATGTAGATCGAGGTATTCTCTGGAGTACATTTTTCACCAACTAATTCATCAAGTGGAGATAAACCATTTTTACCTTCTTTGAAGAAGGATTCCACTCTACCTACTTGCCCACTCCAAGATCGATTAAAGAATTCTTTGGGTCTGCTAATCGCTGCTCTATATTTGAAATTCCATTCATCTTTACCTCTTTTAATACTCTCATTTTCCAAGTCTGTAAGCATTCTTCTATAACTTAACTCGTCTACATAACTTGCGCCATGAAGTACAACTACTTCCCGTTTATCTCCTACATCGTGTAAATGGTTAGGAAAAGCAATGAAGGGAGCAAGACCTGTACCGCCACCAACACATACTATCCTTCTCATGTCTTTTTCTCCATTAGGGAGTTTTTCATTAATTAAAAGTGCATTCCCAGTTGGATATCCCAATTTTACTTCATCACCTTCGCTTGCATGGAATAACATGGTTGTCACTCTCCCTGGTAAAGGATTTCTTACCCATCTTATAACAAATTCAAAATAATCTCTATTTTCAGGATGTGAAGCTATCGAATATGCGCGACGGACTAGTTTATAATTTTCAGTAGGAACAATTACTCCGATAGTGAGAAATTGACCCGTTACATAATCTGGCATACCCTCATCCGGACGAATTCGAATAATTACTAAGTCTTCCTTAAGCAAATTGGTGTAAATCACCTTGGCTTTCATTTCAGCCACCATACTAGATATTTTGTCTTTACTTTAGTTAAATATATTTCTGTAAATCTAATTAAGATTTTTTTAGAGAAGATAAACCCTGAAAATTATTAAATTAAAAATCATATTCCCCAAGGAGAAATTTCAACTAAATTAATAAGTAGATGTTAACCTTAGAAACCAAGATGCACTCTGAAAAAATTGAAGAATTTTCGAAGAGAAAAAAAATATCTTTACAGGGTGGAGGCCAGGATCGCATCAAA
>JBFIPZ010000066.1:0-4054 GCA_041609855.1 Nitrosopumilaceae archaeon
ATATTCTTTAAAGCAAAACCAGATTCCCAGTTTTTTTGGATTTGTGTAAAATTTAAAGGTATTTTCAACATTTTTAGTTGTTACTAGTGATTTTACAATTGGTGATCTGAAGACATCTAAACTTACAGTCATTCCAAAGGAGAGAGTACTAAAATGATAATAACCAATGTGTGTTCATTCTAAACAAAAATGGTCTTCCTAAAAAATAATTTCAAACTAAAATCTGTTATTTTCGAAAAATTGCCTTTGGAAGGTTTTCACTAATGTATAATAAAATTACGCCAACCATTAGACCGAATATCATACTTGAATATATCACAGTAGAATGTTTAAAGTAAAAAATCAAAAAATCATAGCTAGTCATGGGGACAATTAACATTGGAAATAATACTACCAACAGTTTAATGGCATACTTGGTTGATCTATCTCCGATAATCCTCCTTTGTTGGGAGTCCTTACGGAGTATTTGATATTCTCCGACCATTAACCATTATTGTTTTAATGAATTTAAATAATTACTATTTATTGATACGTGCGATCTTTTTGATCTGTTTCATTCCTGTCAAAATTATTTTTTATCTCCACTTCAAAGCAAAAACTTTGAATTATTTTTTACAGATAGATCATGATAAAACATCCAAGTAAGCGCCCTGTACAAGGCGCAAGCCACTACCGTTTACTATAGTAATATTTTCCCCAGAAGGAATTGTCAAGCTTCCCTGAGAATTAATCGTAACTACTGAATTATTTTGAATTACTACGCTTGACGGAGCAATAACATCAGTTAAAACATGACAACTTTGACCAACAATCCAATCACCTGAACTGGGAATGTCACAAATAACTTGTGGTACAAAAAATTGATCATTTGTTTGGTCATATTGTAAATCAGAAAACGTGATGACAGTAAAGTCATTTTCTTTTAGATAATTTAGTTCTGCATCCAACAAAATCGTGGAGGTGCTGAAACTAGGAGAATCAAATTCCAGGGAATTATTAAAATTAATCTTGTGGTAGTTTATGATTGGAATTTGATTAATAGTTGTAGGAGTGTTTAGAGTCGCCCCATTTACCACACCAATAAAATCTTGAAATGTTTGTAGGTCATTGGAGTTTGAGGATTCGAGATTATTATGATTAAAGGTAGGAATAGACCACCTATGAAACTCGTTTAGATTTCCCAAACTGTCAAATGTGCCGCAATCATTCTGAGATGACTCTGGATAATTGCAATGAAGGTAGAACAAGTCCCCGGTTTGACTACGGGCAAATTCATAATGCTGAGAAACCTCATTTACCACCTCTGGAACATCCCATCCGTCATCAAAAGGAAATGAAAAAACTTTCACATCATTAATCCCCATTTGCTCTAGGCAATCCTTAGAGCCACCTAATTCATAAACCAACTCCTGGGGAGATAAATCTGACAAGTGAGGGTGTGTCATTGTATGGGATTGAATGTCATGTCCCTCAGATTGCAGAGTCAACAGCATTTCTGGTGTCATGTATGGGGAATTGGTACTCACGTCTCCACAAATTATGAATTGAGTTGTTTTAATTCCATATTTATCAAAAATTGGTTTTCCCAACTCAAAGATATTTTTCCAACCATCTGCAAATTCTAAGAGTACGATTTTATTTGCAGGGTCAGTGCCAGAAGGTGCACTTGCTATGCCAACTATTTGGGTATCAGTTGCCTTTTTCCCACCGCTGGTTGCAGTCCAGACCACTGTTGTCTCTCCAATTGGGAATTGTAAGGGAGCATCATTGGTAATGGTTACAGGATGAATACCACCACCTGAAACAATCGGAGTTCCCAAATCATCAATTGATATAAATTCACTTGTAGAAAATGTAAGAATGTCATCAGGGGCGATAATATCTAAAGGCGAATTTGCTTGGTTGTTTTCCATTGTACAGTTTACACACAACTCTGCATCCAATGAGATAGGTAAGTTTGAAAACACTACAAACGCTAGCAGTGCGATTGGAGACAAGATAATTTTTGTGTAATTCATAAAGTATACAAAAATAATTGGGGGTAATATTCTTGGTTTTGTGTAATAACTAAAAAGCTACAATTCTTAAAATTATTAAAAATAATAATTTTTTTTTCGTAATGTATTACCATTCTAGTCAATTTTGCAAAATTGGTACTATTTTACAATTATTACCTATTGCAAAGTTTTTTTTAAATAATGAATCCTAATTACTTATCCATTGAGAGTTCTTAAATTAATTGTCTTATCAGTTGCCATCTTTTTTTCATTAGGAGTCAATAATGTTTTTGCAGGTATCCCACCAGATGATTTGGAACCACCAATTATTGGTTGCTCCATTCCACTATCTGGTGACTGGATTGTCACATCAGATTGTACGTTAATGGAGAACAGAACAGCGCCTGGCAACGTATGGATTCAGAACAACTCTCTTGTAACAGTTCCAGAAGGATTGACTCTTGGAATCGATTTTGTAAATTTTAATCTAACCGTATTTTCAGGAAGCGGAGCTTTAATTCAATCCGGTGGTACAATAAAACAACAAGAGTTCAACCCACAGGACTATTTCACAACCTGCAGTGGAGATTGGTATATCACGGGATATCACACCCCAGTTGAGGCAGATTATTCTGGTGAATTTATTCCAATTACAATCGATGAAATTACCCGGGAATTTAGAGAAGACTTTGTAGACAAAGTAATGGTAAATGGCTGGGGAAAATCTCTAGCAGGGGACTACTTGGGATATTACAGTAATTCTTTTCATCTTAACGACAATGCTTTGGATTCAGAAGGAAATGTACTTGTTGTAGGAATTATTGCAGTTGATCCTACAATAATTCAACCCAATTCAAACTTGATAATTCCAACCCTACCAGAACCATGGGATGAAGTAATCTTCCAATCATCAGATGTTGGCGCGTCAATAATTGGAAAACATATTGATGTGTTTACAGGAGAAGGGGAAGAGGCAGCTCAAGAAACATATCGAATTACTGGTACCAACAATAGTGTATGTGAATAGTCCTAAAAAATTTCCGACATTTCTTTTACAAAAAAATCAAAGGGTTTATTCACCTGGAATAAATTTTATTGTCCCGTTTGCTAGCAGTGTAACTAAAACAACTGGAACACTTACTCCTACAAGAATTCCAAAAAGTACCAAAATATCTTTTTTATCCATTAGCCAACAAATTTTATTTTATGAAGGTAAAATATCTTCGTTAATACTTGAGGGGAATTTTTATGGATTTAGGTTTTTAAAATCCAAACATTTTTGATCGTACTTATCCAGATATCTTTTTCCATTAAATTGAGTGTCAACGACGTATAATTGACAGGTTTCAGAATCTATCCTAGGGCTATTATTATCATTGCTCATAAATTGAAATACAAAAACGCCTACAAGTACAATTATAATAATAATTGGAAGTTTAGTGCCGTAAATATCCATGGATTTTTCTAGATTTTTTTAAACTTAAGGGTATGGATAGATTATTGCTAAATCATAAAATTTCCCAAAAAATTTCTAAATTTGAAAGAACCAAGACTCACCAGTCTCTCAAGATTTATATGAAATATTAAATCGATTTTCGATACATGTCTTTAATCCAGACTATTAGTGATGTAAACAATACATTCCTATCCAGAAGAGAACTAACCTGCAATTTTACAGGTCTGGCAGGGAAGCTAAAAAAACTCGAGGCAATAGACATGATAAACAAGGAATTTAGTTTAGGAAGCAAAACAATAATTCCAATTAGATTAAAAAACCATTCTGGAAAATCCATTGTCACAGGGACTTTTTTTGTTTATGATGATGAAGTCTTGGCCAAAAAACACGTAGATCCAACCATTTTTGCTAGATTAGAAAAAACCAAAGCAAAACAAGCAGAAGCAGAAAAAGCCACAGAAGAAGCAACTGAAGCCAAATCTGAAGAAGTAACTGAAGCCAAATCTGAAGAACCAAACCCAGAAAAACCAACAGAGGAGAAGGCCAAGTAATGCCTGGAAAAAAAGGGTATAGTCCAAATGTTTACAAATATTTCAAAATC
>JBFIPZ010000067.1:0-3810 GCA_041609855.1 Nitrosopumilaceae archaeon
ATCCTGGTTATCAGGGAATCAACATCTCCTTTAAGATCGAGTCTGATGCCTCTGATGAAACCCTGCGAGAATTAATTGACCTTGCAAAAAAGGTATCTCCAGTTGCAAATACTGTATCAAGACCAACCCCTATAAATGTGAAATTAGTAAAGTAAGGATAATTTCTCAAATTTTTAATTTTCATACCTACCTGCGCCCATCTTCATCCGTAAATTGGTAGGTTGGCTAAGCAGAATTCAAAACTTTGAAATTATTTTTTATGCATACTGTTATCTTCTTCAGATTCAGCAAATAGACTAAGTGAGAATGCACATTTTTGTTAAATGTATTCAGATAAAAAATTTGTTTTAATCACTGTACTTCGTTTTTCTTTTTATTGAATTTGTTGTATCCTTCTTGGTTGTATCCTTCCTTGTCGTAACCTAGGTGATTATATCCCAATCCATCATACCCGTTATTATCATACCCATTTTCATCATACCCCTCTTTGTCATACCCGTCTTTGTCGTATCCTTTTTTATCATACCCGTATAGGTCATACCCGCCTTTGTTAAATCCGTTTTTGTTAAAACCATTTTTGTCGTATCCTTTTTTGTCATAACCATTTTTGTTAAACCCCTCTTTGTCATACCCTTTTTTGTTATACCCATCTTTATCAAAAGCAATTTTTGTATCGATATGAATTCCATTTATTGAAAAACCCCGATTGTCATACCCGTCTTTGTCGTATCCTTTTTTGTCGTATCCTTTTTTGTTATACCCATCTTTATTGTAACCCTTGAAATCAAATCCATCTTCGTCATACCCATCTTTGTATCCTTTTTTATCATATCCTTTTTTATCAAAACCTTTTTTGTCATACCCTTTTTTGTTGTATCCATCCTTATCATAGCCATTTTTGTTGTATCCATCCTTATCATAGCCATTTTTGTCGTATCCTTTTTTGTCATACCCTTTTTTGTCAAAACCATCGAGGTCATATCCATACTTGTCAAACGTACGACTAAATCTATCCAACAAACCCATAACAGAATTTCATGAATTCAATTCAGATAAGCATTTTCACCCCTAAATGCGTCCATTTTCATCCCAAAAACAGTAGCTGCATCCCAATGGATCATGGAAACTTTTTGATTTCCAAAAATAGTTCAAACCTAAATTATGGCCTTTAAATATTCTTAAGGTAAATTGATACTATGAATAAAATAATAAAATATTCTCTATATGGGTTTTTTTTCTTCAGTATTGCGATTACAACATTTACTATTGCGTTCTATCAAAGTATTTTGTTTTGATTATCGGTATCCATTTTACCCCAAAACGGTTGCCCACTGCAGCTCCAAACGAAAATACAAATAATAAGGCACACGAAAGGGCAACCTTTCAAATTCCAAACAATGCTGTAGAAATTGCACCTGGAATATTTTCCTTGGGAACAATAGAAGTTAATGGACAAATTTTAGAGTAACTGAATTATCTGTAGTTTCAACAATTCCTTCTTTTTCCAATGTTGATTGAATTATGGCTTCCAAAAATGCTTTTAAAAATATTGAACCTTTTATTCCAAATTCATGATGGACACTAACTGTGCTTATACTGTCCTCAATTTGCATATCGCACATTCCATAGCCACAATGCTCAAAATACATTTTGATAAAATCTGTAATCGACTGAACTGTAATTTCCTTCCATCTGAATAATATGAAATCTTTTGGTTCTTTGGACCCGATAGATTTTGCAAAATTAATAATATTTTTCTCATCTAATGAGTTGAGCAATTCTTTGAAAGATCCCCTGCTCATCTCCACCATTCCAAATTTGTTCATGTATTGGTCAAACTCTACATGATCGCCAAAGATTTGATTTGCTAAAGTGTTAAGGCTAATACGTTTATCTTCAGCCTCTTTTCTCAAGCCTTTTTCATATTTCTCATCTATACGAAATGTAATAGTTGAGGTTTTTTTGGTCAAATCTGATGATAATTGCAATTGATTGCAGTATAAACTTCTTGATTATATCTTACGAATCCAAATTTTACTCATGAAACAAGCAACTCAAAATTTAGAAATTTCCCCAGAACAACTAAGTGAATATCTAGATCAAGGAGTCCCATTACTTTTGTTTGACCTTAGAGATAAGGAAGATTTTGAAAAATCTCACATAAAGGGCTCAGTGCATGCCGTATGTAATACACAGGCAAAAGAGAAGATTATGCCAAAGATTCCAAAAAATACGAAAATTGTTTTGATCTCAAAACCTGAAAGTATCGCAAAAGAAACAGCAGAGATGATGACTTCATTTGGATTAGATGCATATTTTCTATCAGGTGGAATTTCATTATGGAAGGGAGAACTATCAAAAGGTAAAACTGGAAAAATAATAACACCTGATGAACTTGCTAAAAATCTTGATTCTGTATTGTTATTAGATGTAAGAAATGCTAGTGAGTTCTCAGAATATCAAATACCTGGAAGCATTAACATCCCATTGGAGGATTTCTTTAACTCAAAAATTACTGAAAAGATTCCAAAAGACAAATCAGTGGTAACAATTTGTCCTCATGGAAATCGTGCAATGATTGCAAGTTTTGCACTAGCCCGAGCAGGGATTGATTCTCAAACACTTGCAGATGGATTAGCGGGATGGAATCAAGTTCTCAAGCAAGTAACCATAGTTAAAGAACCTGTCAACATTATCCAAATACAAAAAATTGGTAAGGGCTGCCTCTCGCACGTTGTAGAATCAGAGGGTGAAGCAATTGTAATTGATCCTCTATATCCTTTTGAAAAATACATCGATATTGCAAAAGAACAAGGATTTAAAATCACTAGAGTATTTGATACTCATCAACATGCAGACCATGTTTCTGCTGCAAGAGATCTTGCAGAAGCAACAAAGTCAAAATTACATCTTTCTAAATATGAAAGATATGAATTTGATGCAGATTTTGTAGGTGGGGAAGATAAATTTTCATTTGGAAAATCAAACTTACGAGTAATTCACACTCCTGGTCACACTCCAGGAAGTCTAAGCTATGTAGTTGATGAAAAATATGTCTTTACAGGTGACATATTATTCGTAGAATCAATTGGTAGACCTGATTTGAGAGATAATGCCGAAGAGTTTACTAAAGAACTATACAATTCACTGCACAACAAATTACTCAATCTTCCCCACTATACAATGGTATTTCCAACACATCATGGAGAAAAAGTTGAATCTAACCTAGGTGCATTTTATTCTACAATACAACAATCCAAAAAACTTCCATGGCTTGACATCTCAAAACCAGAGTTTGTAAAAAAAGTGGTAGAAATTACTCTCCCTAGACCCCTGAATTATAGGAAAATCATTACTATCAACAAAGGGGAACTAAAACTAGTTCATTCTGAGATTCCCGATTTGGAGATTGGTCCAAATAGGTGTGCAGTAGATGCCAGTTGAAACTATTCTAGAACCTTTAACAATTTTTCTTTCAATAATTTCTGGAATTTTGGTAGGATCTAGTCTTGGGTTGATAGGAGGAGGTGGCTCTGTGTTAGCAGTACCTTTGCTATTGTATGTTGTTGGGGTTAAAGACACTCATATGGCAATAGGAACTTCCGCTCTTGCTATCGGAATTATAGCTGCAATCAACTTGTTAAATCATAGAAAAAAAGGAAATCTCAAGATCAAAAAAGGAATCTTCTTCGCATTACCTGGAATCGCTGGGACACTAATTGGCTCTCAGCTTGGATTGTTGACTCCTGCAGAAAATCTGTTGGTTTTGTTTGCCGGGTTTATGGTCATTGTAGGATTTTTGATGATCAA
>JBFIPZ010000068.1:0-3739 GCA_041609855.1 Nitrosopumilaceae archaeon
ATGCGAGGTTTAATGATGGGAAGGTTTCAACCTTTTCATTTAGGTCATCTTGAATTAGCGAGGCAAATTTTAAAAGAGTGTGATGAGGTCATAATTGCAGTTACCAGTTCACAGTTTAATTATCTAGAAAAGGACCCATTTACTGCCGGTGAAAGAATCGAAATGATTCACAACTCTATTAAAGAATCTGATTTAGATTTATCTAGATGCATAATTCTTTCTTTAGAAAACCAATTTAATGTTGCCACGTGGTCATCTTACATTAAATCAAATCTACCACATTTCGATAATGTCTACAGCGGAAATGATTATGTAAAAATGCTATTGGCTGAATCAAACATTAAAGTAATTACACCAGACTTTCTAGAACGACAGAAATACAACGCAACAAAAATTCGTTCAATGATAATCTCAAATGAAGAATGGGAAAAATTTGTTCCAAAGGCTGTATTTGAGTTTATCAAAAAAATTAGAGGAGAAAACCGACTGAAAATAATTAATAAATCCGATACTAAACCAACTGAACATTAATGAAACCCGTGCGCGCATGCCCAATTTGTCCCAAATGCTCCTCAAAAAAATTTATCAGAATTCAAGATGAAAAAGTAAAAGTGAAATGCAAAGCGTGTAATTTTGTTTTTTCAATATAATTTTCATGGAAATTTAAACAATTTTTTAATTTTAAAGTTTGATTTACTCTTTCTGCCTGAGTCTGATAGAACTCTACCTATCTAAGTTTTGTACCTTCCTCTTTTGTTAAAATAATTAGTCGTGGGGTTTATCTGGTGTTGGTTAATATTTGCAATAATCTGAGCAAATTCATGGCAAAAACATGGAAAGATAATGAAATTAGTTTAGATCCAATTAAAAATGAAACTATCGCCGTATTAGGTTACGGCATTCAAGGTGATGCACAGGCAAATAACATGAAAGATTCGGGGCTTAATGTAATTGTGGGTCTTAAAGAGGGTGGAAAAAGCTGGAAAAAGGCAACTAGTGATGGTCACAAGGTTTTCTCTGTTGCTGAGGCTTGCAAACAAGCCGATATTATTCATGTGTTGTTACCTGATATGATCCAATCACAAGTTTACAAAGCTGAAATCGGCCCAAATCTTACTGAAGGAAACGCCTTATCATTTTCCCACGCCGCGGCAATTCATTGGAATTGGATTAATGCTCCTGATAATGTGGATATTATTATGGTAGCTCCAAAAGGCCCAGGTTCAAAGGTAAGAGAAACTTATCTTGAAAACTTTGGAACACCATCAATCGTCGCAGTACACAAGGATTTTACTGGGAGGGCATGGGATAGAACTCTTGGAATAGGAAAGGCCATTGGAAGTGCAAAGGCTGGATTAATTCAAACCACCTTCAAAGAGGAAGTTGAAACAGATTGGTTTGGTGAGCAGGCAGATTTATGCGGAGGTTCTGCATCAATGGTAAAAGCTGCATTTGAAACTCTAGTAGAAGCGGGTTACCAACCAGAAATTGCTTATTTTGAAGTTCTTCATGAACTAAAATTGATTGTAGATATGATTCAAAGATATGGCATAAACGGAATGTGGCGTCGTGTTAGCGAAACTGCAAGATATGGAGGATTAACTCGGGGACCTATGGTTATGACAAGTGAAACAAAAGAGAACATGAAAAAAGTCCTAAAAATGATTCAAGATGGAACTTTTAACAACGAATGGATAAGTGAGTATCAAAAAAGCGGTCAAGAGTCTTTTGCTAAATTTATGAAAGAAACCGATGAACATCAAATTGAAAAGGTTGGTAAGCAAATGCGAAAGATGATGTGGCCAGATTCTACAGAATAATTTAATTATATTTTTCTTAATTTCGAAACGCCGAGAGTAATGTGATCAATTATTGTTGATAAAGGTGTACCAGGACCAAAAACATGATCAATTCCTGCCTTTACTAATCCATCATGATCAACATCAGGAATAACTCCTCCCCCTACAACCAGCACGTCATCGATTCCCTTTTTTTTCAAAGCTTTTACCACTCTTGGAAATAAGGTTCCATGTGCTCCATTAAGAAGACTCATTGCAATTGCATCTACGTCTTCATCCTCGGCAATCTGGGCAATTCTTTCAGGAGTTGCAAATAATCCAGAATAAATTACCTCCATTCCAGCATCTCGAAAAGCTCTGCATAATACCAACGCACCCCTGTCATGCCCATCTAGACCCAATTTTGCAACTAGAATCTTGATTTTCCTTGAGGATACCGTTTGCTTCATAATTACTATCGATATTTAGTAAACCTTAATGGGTTTATTTGATTTTCGACCCTAGTTTTTAAAAAAGGAGATTTACTTTCAATTCATCTTTCTGCTACAAAGGTAAAATTTTGACAATTTGTATTAACAAATTAAAACCCAATTATGCGATTTTTCTGACTTTGGCATTAAACTGGATTTAATGAAATTTTAGATTAGTTGAGTTCAGAAATTTACCAAATATCTCCCACAGATGCCATTTTCCGCATAAAAAAGTTAATCGAACAAAAACAAGGTGATAAGGGAAGACTGGAATACATTATGGAAAGCCTTCAAAAAGGAAAAAAATTATTTCACTCAGATCAAATGTATCTTGATAAAAAAATTTCTGCCAGAGTAATTGACATTTCTCAAACAAAGCCATCAGAAAACGAAGAGAAACTAAATAAAGTAAAAAAACTCATTTCATTGAATTTTGGTGATCCAGATAGATTAAGGTACATGTTCCAAAGATTAGAAAAAAATAAGGAACTTTATCATTCAGATGAAACGTACCTAAAATCAAAAATTGAACAAATAATTCAAAAGCGCCAAAGGAAAAATTTTCCACAACCAACAGAATTAATATTTTCAACACAAAATAAAATTAAAAATATAAATTCCTTCAGTCCAACTGTAGAGAAAAGCAAAGTAGAAAAAGCAAGGAAATCTATACCAAATAATAATTTTAATGTTCCAAAGCAAGACAAGGATTCAAAATACTCTATGGAATCCAAAAACAAACCATATTCACTAATTCCAACAAATGAGAACCTTCAATATGATTTGGAAATTGAAAATGAAAGACAAAAAATTAGCAAATTAAAACATGAAAAGGATCAAATAAAGATTCAAAGAGATGAGTTATCTCAATTAATTGCGTATCGCCAGGAATATGAAATAAAAATTAACCATGAGAGAAATATTATCGAAAGTGAAACTAAAATTGCTCAAAATGAAATTAAAGAGAAAGACAAACTAGTAGAAGAACTTGTTTCAAACCAATCAAAAATAATACAAATAAGGACAGAAAGGGAAGTACTGCTAGACCAAACAGAAAATTTTAAAATAACTTCTCAAAAGGAATTAGAAAAAAAACAAAAGGAACTTGAAGAGCTCAAAATTTTTCTCGTACAACACATGGCAAAACAAGAATATACTAAACTGAATTCTGATAACCAAATATCAGAAGAAAATTCAAGCCAATTAAAAAATACAAATTTGAAAAAATCATTGCGAGGTAAAATAGGCTTATCCCTTTTAGCAATAGGTCTAATCTTGGGTGTATCAGCAGTAATCATTAAACCTGTAGAATTTTGGGTATGTGATCTCCTTGAAATTTTTAATATAACCTTATTTTCATTTTGTTAAATTTTTAAAAAAGTTGTAACAAAAAAAAAAGACAAATTAAATACAATGATATACTGAATTTCATTTGTTATATTATTGCAATTGAATTTAAAGGAAGATTAC
>JBFIPZ010000069.1:0-3700 GCA_041609855.1 Nitrosopumilaceae archaeon
ACAAATTACAACTGTTATCGTACCATAAAAATTCTAAGAGCAGGCTCAGAACTCAAGATCCTCATCATCAATCATAGGGATAAAAACATCACTGCCTGCAAAGCAGGATTTATTCTGATACTAATTGAGTCTTTCAAGAAGCTTGATAAATGGCCAATTGCTCAATCTTTCAAAATGGTTACGATTGATATGGCAACTTCATTGGAAAGTTTTAGAAGATTTATCATTTCTAGTACCTGTAAATCCTATGCCCCAAGGAGTTACTTGGAGGACAATGAAGTGTTTGCAGAACGCGAAGAGAGTCTTGGTTCTATTTACGTTGAAGCTGCAGATAAAGTTACTCTAAAAAAAATTCGGGATATAACTTTTGTAAATGCTAGAGATGTACTTGGAATAATTTACAACTCTAAAAGTGGAAATACCTCTCTAAAATGGAGACAGATCAAACGTGATAATGGAAAGGTTACAGGAGATGCTTCTTCTAATTCATTAACAAATTTAGCTGAATCTGGGGTTTTAACTTTAGATTGGGTAGAAAATTATCTAAAGAAAAAAATGGATAATAAAAAACCTGAAGAGGTTACTAGCTAACCTTTTTTGTAGTAAAACCCTTCAAAGTTATCATGATAACAAAAATTATCGATGAAAACTCTATTTCTGTAATTCCTGAAGATCCTGATGATTTATTCAATCTTAGAAGAATTATCAAGGAAGGAGATACAATAGTTGGAGACACTACTAGAGTAATTAAACAAGAAAAAGATTATGCAAGACCGGATAAAGGAGAAAGGATTAGGGTTCGAATTGCGTTAACAGTAGAGAAAATTTCACTTGATAGTGTTTTGGATAGATTAAGAATTAGTGGAACAATTTCAGAATCAAGTAATGAATTGGTTCCACATGGATCTCATCACTCAATTATTCTAAAAATTAATGATGGAATTTCAATTACAAAAAAAAATTGGCTGCACTCAGAAAAAAACTTGATTGAATCAAGAGATAAGCAGATGGGTTTTTTGTTAGTTGCAATAGATACGGGAGATTGTGGAGTTGCAAGACTGAGTGGTACCCATTTGCAATTTATTCCAAATATTTATTCGGGATCTGGCGGAAAAAGATACAAAACTAATTTTAACATAGAAAAGTTTTTTGAACAAGTCCAACAAGCAATTTTATCAATTATTAAAAATGAAGATTCTATTATTATTTTTGGTCCCGGTGAGACAAAAAAACGATTTGCAAATTTTCTAAACAAACCTCAAACTCAGAAACATAAAATTCAAGTAGTTGATGGGATTGACTCTGGAGGCGAAGATGGAATTTATACTTTTACTAAATCCCAAACAATGAAAGAAATAATGTCTGGAAGTAAATTAGCCAAAGTTTCCTCAATTATTGATGAAATAATGATTATGGCAAACAAAAAGAGTAGGAAATTTACAATGGGTTTTGAGGAAACCTTCAAGGCAAATGAATTTGGGGCAGTCGAATCCATTGTTTTTTCAGATAAGATTATTCAAACTAATGACGAAAAGCAAATAATAGATTTTCTAAATGATACAGAGAGTAAAGGTGTTAAAACATATGGAGTGGATTCCTCTACAGATATTGGTCTTCGAGTAACTGGTTTGGGAGGAATTGTTTCTTTATTACGATTCCCGATTGATTCTTAGGTAGTTGAATCGACTAGCCAATTAAAATAAGGTTTGTTAACCGAGGTGATGGGAATTTCCACTATTTCAGGGACATCATAAGGATGAGTGGATCTAATTTTTTCTTTGAGAATTTTTTTATTTTTATTAGTAGTTTTGAATAATGCCAAATATTCTGAGGTATTTTCTATATTTCCTTTCCATACGTATACTGATGAAATTTTTGTAATGTTAACACATGCAACAATCCTGGTCTTGACTAACTCTTTTGAAATTTTATTTATTGATTTTTTGTCTGGATAGGTTGATACAATTATTGTTGGTTTCATAGTAAACGATAAATGACCGAGGTTTAAAAAATTAACAATTAGTTTGGAACTTGATTTTATTACCCAGAATTCGATTATCTACGTCTTAATAGCCTGGGTAGTTATAGTAATAACAGCAAAAGGACTAAAACTGGAGAAATACGGAGTCGAGATTAAGGCCTACAGTCTGGTTTACAAAAATAAGCAAGTACAATCTGTGTTAACAAAAATTCTTGGGAGAACCAAAAGAGGAATTAGAATTTTTGCAGATACAAGCGTAATTGCTGGTTTTATTATGATGGGTTTTGCCTTTTGGTTTTTGATAGATAACGTTTCGAAATTTTTTGTTGCCCCTTCAGATTTCTCTGAATTGACGGTCTTAATTCCTGGTGTAACTTTAACATCTTCATCATCAATTGCATATTTTCTTTTATCAATTCCAATTGTTTTGGTTGTTCATGAGGGGGCTCATGGAATTGTAGCTGCATTAGAAAAAATTAAAATAAAAACTGGCGGGTTTGCAATTTTTATTGCAATGTTTGCAGGATTTGTAGAGCCAGATGAAGAAGAATTTAACAAGGCAAAAAAGATTTCAAAATTAAGAGTTATTGGGGCGGGGGCGACGGCTAACGTAATCTTTGCATTTGTACTAGGGGCAATTCTTTTGACAAATCCGTTATTTGCTTTAATAATGCCTGAACCACTACTCAGTGCATTTTATGAATTACCTGAAGGAGTACTGATTCTTTCAATCATTGAGGGATCAGGTGCAGAAGAAGCAGGATTGCTGGCAAATGATATAATTACATCAATTAACGATAAACCGATTTTAAATCCGTTAGATTTTCCAAGTTTGAGTCCTGGAGAAACTGCTGATGTGTCTGTTTTAAGAAATGGAGAGAAAATAGATTATTCAGTCAAAATTATACCATCTCCTGAGGATCCTGAAAGAGGCCTTATTGGTATAATGCGCGATAATTCTCTAGCATATAAACCAGTTTTCAACTTTATTGAATGGAATGATCTTAATGTCTCAATGTTTTTGTTATGGTTGTGGATGATTTCTTTTTTCATCGGAATAATTAACATGCTTCCTCTTCCCATATTGGATGGTGGCAAATTTGTCCACACTATAATAGATAAGAGAATATCTGAAAAATCTATCAGTGTGATAATGTGGGGAATTTATGGCTTTACGTTTGCCTTATTTGGATTAAACATAGCATTATCCTATATCAAATCTGGATGGTTTACAATTTAAAAAAATCCTAAAGAATAATTAATGAAAAAATTAGTTAAATGTAAATGAATTGTGATAGATGTGACCATCAAATAGCCTATACTCGTAAATATTCTGGTGAAAAACTGTGTTCTCAATGTTTTTCAAATTCCATAGTAAGAAAGACAGCTAAAACAATCTCCAAATATCAAATGATTCAAAATGATGAACTTGTTGCAGTGGCAGTTTCTGGTGGAAAAGATTCTTTGGCATTACTAAATATTTTAAGTAAAATGGCTACCAATCATAATTTTAGAGTAAAAGCAATGACAATTGATGAAGGAATTTCCGGGTATCGAGATGAAGCTTTGGAGATTACAAAAAATTTTTGTGAAACTCTTAATGTTGAATTAAAAATCTATTCTTATAAAGAATTATTTGAATTGACTTTGGAAGAAGCATTAGAATCAAGAAAAAATGAAAAAACATCTTCTTGTTCTATTTGTGGGACATTGCGTAGG
>JBFIPZ010000070.1:0-3376 GCA_041609855.1 Nitrosopumilaceae archaeon
AAGTATTATTCCCAGTATGGTAAATCTTGTATCGCTCATAATATTTGCAACTTTTTATTGTATTTAGATTTTGATTAAGAAATTAGATTTTACGAATCACTTGTTTTGTTTTTCCAGTATTTTCTTTAAATTTTTTAACGAATTTTGATAGAACATTCCTAAATCTTGTACAAAACCTGAAAACTCCTCCCTTGTCATTGCAATTGAATTAAAATAGGATTGCCAGGTTATTTTTGTGGATTCTAAACCTGTTGATGAGATAGATATGGTTGCATAGTAACCTCGCAAAGGTAACCCACTAGTTGCAATGTATGAAAAACTTTCGTTATTTTTCCAGTCAACTACATGTTCTTCTATCTCAGAACCATCATCCAACGTTAATTTTCGTATAGCGCCAATCCCCTTTTTTATTTTTGTTAAAAAAATAGTTTCTTTAACACCAATAACCCATCTGGGAAGACCAATAATGTTGCTGATTTCTCGCCAAGTTTTTTCTTTTGAGACCTTTATGATAATAGATTTTTTCTGTGTGCCAGTGTGAAATGATTTTTTGTCTGATTTGGTCATTAGATGACAAGCCTCGAATCCGATTTTTAAACGTAAAGAGAGAACTGTAGAAATTTAACACATTTAATTCACCTAATTCTAAAGCTCACTAATGGTTTTTGGATGGGGAAAGAAAAAGACTGAAACAAAGACAGAAAATGTTGCCTCATTGCGAGATATTTCATTCTCTGATGTTAAACCTATAATCAAGGATCTAAAAGAATCTAGAACAAAAATTTTGATCTCTGAGGCCAAGGCATTTCGGGAAAAAATTAAACCACAAATAGAAGAAATTCGCAATCTGACCCGTGATTTAGAAAAAGATGATCTTAAAGTAGATGATATTGACAAACATCTCAAAATCCTGGTAGTGAGGGGAAAACAACAAGTGGTCTCAATTATCAAAAAAGAGTCCTCACTAAAACTTACAGATGTAAAGTCAGTTGATGATGTTATGACTCTTGAAAAAGAAATCAGCCAATTATTAAAAAGAGTAGGAGATGTCTTAGGAAGACAATCTAGGGTAATACACATTTTTGCAAAAAAATATGCCGATAAACTCAAAGCGAACTTATCGTCTTTAAATTCGGATAAAGATCAAATCCATATTTTGTTGCAAAATCAAGAAAAATTTGATAAAAAAACCTCGGAGATAATTGATGAGATATCTCATATTGACTATCTTAAGAAACAAAACTCCGAAAATCTTGAAAAAATAAAAAATTTCAGTAATAAAATTGAAAAAGGAAAAGAAAAAATTCAAACGATAAGTGAGGAAATCGACGAGCTAAAATCATCAGAAGAATACAAAAGCTACCTAGAAATTAAAAATAAGATTGCCAGTCTAACTGAGGAACAAAATGAAATTGAAAAAGAAATTGATTTGAATTTTACAAAGATTTCAAGACCTCTCACCAAATATCAATACGTTACATCAATTGATAAGGAGCAAAAAATTCTGCTTGAAAAATTAACAAATCAGCCTTTTCAAGTATTGACTCCTCAAAATAAGGATGATGTGATATCCATTTTGTATTCGGTTAGAAAGGGTGTGGAATCTGGTTTAGTTTCGGTAAAGGATCAAACAAAATCAATTACTCATATTGATGAGATCATTTCTTCAATTGATACATTGATCACAAAAATATCTGATTTTAACCAGAAAAAAGAAACTCTCCGCAAAGAATTAAAAATTTTTAATATAGAAAAACTTCGACAAAAAGAAGACGATTTATCAAAGTGTAAAAAAGATAATGAGGATCTAGAATCCCGAATTCATGACCTACAAAAAGAAAATGAAGAATCTGATCAAAGAATACCAAACTCGATTAAAACCATTGAATCTCTATTGCATAGCGCATCTTCAATACGATACACCGTTACAGGTGGCTATTGATTATAATAGATACAATAACCAAGTCATTACATGATATTCAAAAATAAAAATTTTGAGCGGCGGGTATCTTTGAAAAAAGATGTTGTAGATGGAATTATTTCTTATTGTAAAATGAACCACCCAAATGAAGGCATCTTAATTTTAAAGGGAAAATCAAAAAATGGTGTAATAACTGTCGAGGGCCTAGTAATTCCGCCTTTTTCTCATAGCGGCCCAACATTTGCTGGATTTCCTCATAATTTTTTGCCTTTTGACCTTAGTTATGTTGGTAGCGTACATTCGCACCCTACTGGTTCAGCTGAGCCTTCCGTGACGGATTTGAATAATTTCTTTGGACTAGTGTCATTAATAGTAAAATCACCATATACGGAGAATGATATTTTTGCATGGGACAGTAAAGGTAACTCACTAGAGGTTAGTATTGTCTAAAAAATTCCAAAGTGGAAGCATTTAATGCAAATTTATTCCGTTGTTATTTTTAATTATCTTCCTGTTAAGATAGTATGGAAGTGGTATTGGGTTTGGTATTATTTGGGATGACCCTTGCAATCGGAATACCTCTCTGGATAAGAGAGACGCGAAAGACAACAAAACTGTATCAAAGTTTGCATTTCAAAGATATAGAATAACATTTGAAATTTTAATAAAAAAAATTTCAAAATTGAAAAATTCGAGCAAATACTGACAAAACTTTATAACCTTTTTGAGACTAGTTTAGTTGGATTGTTTAATTACAAAACCTATTTGATCTTTCTATTTGCCTCTCTAGCCATCAGTATTGGGCTTCAAATGGTACTTCCCTTCCCATATGGTCTTGCAGCAGCGCTTGGAATATTCATCGCGTTTCCATTATTGTTGAGACGTAGGTATATGAATAGACTCCGAGGCGATGGAGGCTCTGGAATTGGTAGCGGGGGCGGATTCTTTGGTATGAAACAGGGAGGAGGTGTAAAATATTCCTGCCTAGTTTGTAACAATAGCTTCAAAGGTTCATCTTGTCCCAGATGTGGCTCAAAGATGAAAAGAGCTGATTTTTAAAATAAATTAAAACATGACCTTAGAAAACTTACGTACAAAGGCAATTTATCAAAATACAATAGATACATGGATTGCCTACTGCGAAGAAAATAATCTGGATTGGTATGAAACAGACAACTACAAAAAGTTCATTGCGTTTCTTTTAAAAAACAAATTGAATTTAAAAAAATTCCCGTTTTGCATAAAGGAAGTAGGTGGAATGTATGAAAGGGGCAAGGATAAGACAAAATTCGCTGAAAAGCTCTCAGAATCTGAAGATCCTAATGCTGCAGCATATACAATAAAACTAAATGATTCTACTTTGAAAGTAATTCGTGATTTTCAGCTAAATTCTTAGCGACGTTTTAGCCGTGGATTTACAATAACGTCCATTGCATTTCCTATAAAAACAAAGGC
>JBFIPZ010000071.1:0-2990 GCA_041609855.1 Nitrosopumilaceae archaeon
AATTTTTTATTAAGAATGTAATTTCCAAAGGCTGCTGTAAGAACAGCCAAACCAAGGGAAACAGGATAAGATAATTGATAACCATCTACTAAATAAAACACCATTGCTAATTGCACGAGGGCTCCAAGAGAACTAAATGTTACAAATTTTCCGTATTGTTTGAATGTTCTTTTCTTTGAGAAATCCCGATCACCAAAGGTCCAGGTCTTGTTCAAAATAAAATTAGTAGAAATTGAAACCATAATTCCAATAAAATTGGCATGTAAATACCATAAATCTGAAATTCCCCCTGCAAACAACAAGGAAATAAAGTAATTTACACCAAATCCCGATAACCCGACAGTGTAAAATCTACTGGCTTTTGATAGAAAACGAACAGAATTACGCTTTTCTTCTCTCTCTTTGGGTTTTCCAAACTTATACAGCTTCCAAACAGATTTAAAATAATCCATTACCGTAGTTGTATCTAATTTACTTGAACCAAAACTTCGGTTTTCAAAGGTATAAGGAATTTCTTTAACAGCAATTTCACTTTTTTTAACAAGAATTTCTAATAAAATTTTGTAACCAATAGCATCAAAATTAATTCCTTTTAGAATATTTTTTTTAAATGCAAAAAACCCGGACATTGGGTCCTTTGTTTTTACTCCCAACCCTTTTTTAGCAATTAAAGTTGCAATTTTACTCATAATTTTTCTTTTAAAGGTCCAACCGTTTATTTTTCCTCCCCTGATATACCGTGAAGCAATTACCAAATCACACTGATATTTTTTCAAGGAATCAATTAATTTGGGAATTATCTGTGGAGGGTGGGAAAAATCACTATCCATTACAACAATTGTGTCTCCCTTTGCTCGTTGAACTCCACTAAGAATAGCAGAACTTAGACCATTTTTCGAAGTTCTGTGAATAATATCCATAGTATAACCAGCAATTTTCTTTACATTTTTTAGATAATCTTCTACAATCTTTCCAGTAGAATCAGGAGAATTATCGTCAACAACAATGGCTTCAGCAATTACATTCTTTGGTAAATTTTCCCCGATTGATTTTAGAATTCGAATGATATTATTAGATTCATTATATGTTGGAATAATTATTGAAACTTGAGCATTTTCTCCAGTAGCAAATCTCCGCACCTCAGACATATGTTCCCTCCAAAAATCAAGGGTTATTAATTTTTAATAAATAGCATCCCAAACCTCGTATTCGTACCTAGTTTTGCTAATAGGTTAAAGCCTATGCCTACATATCTAATCTAGATTAGGGGTATGCTGTATAATCAGAAAGAATAGGGTATAACTCAGAAATTTTTACCCTCTTTTGTTCCATGCTATCTCTCATTCTAATGGTAATTGTTTCGTCTTCCAAAGTTTTATGGTCCACAGTAATTGCAAATGGTGACCCAATTTCATCTAACCTTCTATACCTCCTCCCTATTGCACCAGAATGATCCAAAAATGCATCAAATTTTCTTTTTAATTGAACATAAATTTCATCTGTTTTTTCTTTCAAACCATCTTTTTTTACTAAAGACAAAACCCCCACCTGAATTGGAGAGAGATATGGCTTAAGGGACAAAACTGTTCGTTCATTTTCCTTATCATCTCTTAAACAATGCTCTAAAATTGTATACAAACTTCGATCAATTCCCATCGAAATTTCAAATACATGTGGTAGAACTTTATCATCATTATCCATCACTTCAAATTTCTCCTTACTTTTTTGTGCATGACTTGAAAGGTCATAATCTGATCTATAATTACATGCAACTAATTCCAACCAACCAATAGTTGTTTCAACTTCAAAATCAAAGGCTATTTCTGCATAGAATGCCTTTTCTTTATCACCTAGTTTTCTAAATCTACTTTTTGTAATATCTATTCCAGTTTTTTCATAAAATTCAGTTAAAATTCCCAGATAGTATGCTACAAACTTGTTAGGAACTATCCCTGACTCTACGGCTTCTTTGCAACTCATTGAAACAGGTTCAGAATCGATCTGAACTCTTATTATCGTATCTTGAATTTCTAAAAATTTTTCAATCTCATCTAATTTTTTTGGATTACAAAAAACTTCAATTTCCGCCTGATAAAATTCTCGAAGTCGAAGTAGACTTTGTCTAGGTGCTATTTCGTTCCTAAAACTTTTACCAACTTGTGCTATTCCTATCGGTAATTTTCCCCGCATTATCTTAAACAATCTTGGAAAATCCACAAAAATTGATTGACATGTTTCGGGTCTAAGGTAAGCAATTTCTTCTTCAGGGCCAATTCCCACCTTAAACATCATGTTAAATTTTCTTGTATTCTCAAAATTCCCCTTGCATTTTGGACATTTAATTCCATTTTCCTTGATTGCCTTATCAAATTCTTCCAAATCTGCGCTTTCTGGAATTTCTATTTTAGCAATTTCTGCAATTGTTCTATCAGCTCGAAAAGTTGCGTTACAATTTTTACACTTTATGATAGGATCTGCAAAACTACCCAAGTGTCCAGACGCTTCAAAAACAGATTTTGACATTATCTGAGAACCATCTATCTCAAGCATTCCGTCTCGTCTTACCAACTCTCTTCGCCACAATTCAAGAAATTTATTTTTCAAACCTACACCAGATGGACCATATTCCCAAAACCCAGCTTGTCCATCAGCATAAACTTCACAACTAGGAAAATAAAATCCCCTTTCAAGTGCTAATTTCATTACTTCTTCATAATTCATTGTTTATCATTTCCATGATTTTTTTTATAGAAGCTCCTTTGCTATTCTAACATTCTCAAAATCATCTCTTGTATCATCAATTGGAGTTTCTAACACAATTGGAATTTTCTTTTTTGCAATTAATTTAACAACAGCAGTCATTCCTTCCTTCCCAATATTACCCAAACCAATATGATAATGCCTATCTAAATTACATCCTATCTCTCCTTTGGCATCATTAAGATGTAAAATTTTAAGGTTCTCCACCCCAACATGTTTATCAAATTCCT
>JBFIPZ010000072.1:0-2952 GCA_041609855.1 Nitrosopumilaceae archaeon
AAAAGCATTGGAAGCTCATATGGATGGCTTTGAAGTAATGCCTATGTCTAAAGCTTGCAAGTTAGGTGATATCTTCATTACTTGTACGGGAATGACTAGTGTAATTAGAAAAGAACACATTTTACAAATGAAAGAAGGTGCTATAATGGGCAATGTTGGGCATTTTGATGTGGAAATTGATGCTGAGTTTTTGCTCAAAAAGTCAAAATTAGTAAGAGAAGTAAGACCGAATCTAGATGAGTGCACACTATCTAATGGAAAACATGTTTACCTCATAGGCCAAGGAAGACTGGCAAATCTTGTAGCAGCAGAGGGACATCCACCAGAAGTTATGGCACAATCGTTTTCAAACCAAATACTATCAATTCTGTATATTCTAAAAAATCATCAGAAAATCGGGAATAAAATTATCACAGTTCCAGGAGAAATTGACAAACAAGTAGCAGTTGACGCACTGAAGGCAATGAATGTAAAAATTGATAGACTATCAGCGCAACAAGTAAAATACATGAATAGCTGGTAAAACTTCTTAACCTCTAAAACAGCCCAGATTATTGAAAATGAGAGATAAAGCAATTATTACAAGCGCATTACCCTATGCAAATGGAGAAATTCATTTAGGACATGTAGCCTCGACTTATTTACCTGCAGATGTTACGACCAGATTTTTGAAACAAAAAGGAGTGGAGGCCTATTACATATGTGCGTCTGATGATTTTGGTACGCCGATTTTAATTCAGTCTGAAAGGGAGGGGAAAAACACTTCTGATTATGTGGCATATTGGAACAAACGAGATTACGAGGACTTTACAGCATTTGGAATTGACTTTGATTTTTTTTATCAAACTAGTTCTCCAGAAAATATTAAATTTGTGCAATATGTTTTTGACAAGCTCAATACTGCGGGACATATTTATGAAAAAGAGATCATTCAATTTTATTGCAACAACGATGAAAAATTTCTTCCAGATAGATATGTCAAAGGTACTTGTCCTTATTGTAATGCAGATGATCAATACTCTGATCTTTGTGAGAGTTGTGGACGAGTTCCAGAGGAAATCTCAAATCCAAAATGTGCAATCTGTGGGTCTATTCCAACTAAAGAAAAGACAAACCATTATTTTTTTAGATTAAAAAATTTTGAGGAATCATTATCTAAATGGCTTGATAACAACGAAAATTTGCAAAAAGATGTAAAAAAATATGTTCAAAATTGGATAAAATCTGGTCTTGTGGATTGGGATATTACCAGAGATATATCATGGGGGGTTCCAGTCCCATTGGAAGAAGCTAAAGGAAAAGTTTTCTATGGTTGGTTCGATAATCATCTGGCTTACATTTCAAGTTCAATAAAATTCCTTGAGGATAAAGGAATCAATGGAAAAGACTTTTGGAATTCTGCGGATATTTACCATTTTATTGGAAAAGACATTGTATATCATCACTATTTGTTTTTGCCTGCAATGCGTTTAGGAATTAATGAAGAATACAAACTTCCAGATTATATTCCAACTAGAGGTCATCTTACACTTCAATCAAAGAAAATATCAAAAAGCAGAAACTGGTATATTGGCCTAAAAGAGTTTTTGCAATACTACCCGGCTGATTATTTACGATATTATCTTGTAGCTATTAATCCATACTCTCAAGATGATTTGAACTTTGATTGGGATGATTTTACAACAAGAATAAACTCGGAATTGATTGGTAATTTGGGAAACTTTGTAAACCGTGCTTTAGGGTTTACAAAAAAAGCATTTGATGGTAAAATTCCTGAACCTGATGAATTCGATGATATGGATAAAGATGCGGAAATTAAAATTAAAAAAATATCTAGTGAAATTGAAAACCTAATGGAACAAAATCATTTAGATAGAGCTCTGAAGAAAATTATGGAATTTTCTTCCTTTTTTAATCAATACTTTCAGCACAAGGAACCTTGGAAAAAAGAACACGGAACATCAACATGTGTATACCTATCGGTAAATGCCGCTCGTAGCTTGTCAATTTTGCTTCATTCGTTTATCCCAACTTCTTCTCAAAAAATTTGGGTGCAACTTGGATTACAAGGAAGCGTCACAGATATTGAATGGGATTCTTTGTCTCATCTTGAGATTAAACCAGGACATAATTTGGGTGATGTGTCTCCAATATTTTCTAAAGTTGATCTTGATGAAACGGAAAAATATAAAAAACAACTTGGGCCATCTGAGTAAAATTGACAAAACCAATTCCCAGAATATCTACTAGGGGTTATTACGATCTTTCGACTGGAGAAACCTTAAAAAAAAATTCATATTACTTTTACCCCAAAAAATTTTTTGAGAAACTAGTTGGCTCTAAAGAGCTTACCATAATGATTCATGGATTAAGAAACGATAATGCTGGAGCTGTTAAAAAAGCTCTAATTGCAAAAAACAAACTTCGCCGATTAGGGTATGTTTACCCTGTTATCGGGTATAGCTATGACTCAAACACCACAGGTGCTCATTTGATCTCCTCTGCAAAACAGGCTCTAATGGTGGGTCAAATTATAGCAAAGAAAAATGGTCGAAATCTTGCCATCTTTATTGAGGATTTTAAATCAGTTAGTCCCAAAACCAAGATCAGACTAATTGGTCACTCTTTGGGTTCACAAGTAATTCTAAGTACAATTGAAAGACTTGGTAAAAAAATTCAAAATAAGGGAATTCTTGAGGGCGTTTATTTTTTTGGTGCATCGATTACCGCTGATGTTCCATCATCGAAAAAATTTGGAACGTTACTTCAAAATATTATCCGAAGAAAAATTGTAAATTATTATAGTCCAACTGATGAGGTTTTGTTTTGGGGAGATAAAGCTAATTTTGTTTCAAGTCCTTTAGGGCTAAATGGATCTGAAGGAAAAACAATTTCAAAATATCATCAGAAATTAGTTTCACCGGAGAATCATAGATTTGCCAGCTATGCTGC
>JBFIPZ010000073.1:0-2942 GCA_041609855.1 Nitrosopumilaceae archaeon
GACAGATTAAGCTCCGAAATTAGTGCCGGATCTGCGGGGGTAACTCTTAGTTTAGAAACAGAAGGTAGGGAGAATGCGGACAAATTAATTCAAATGTTTCGTAGTAAAAATATCCAATTCAGAGTTTTAACATAGATATTTCCTATTTTTTTCCTTTAACAAATTTGGATAATCCCTGTTTCTTTAATTTTTCTGATTCTACCAATACATTTTTGAATTGATCTGATTTGAATTTTTTTAATTTTTTTTGTAATTCTGGGAATTCATTTCCAAGAATTTTTATTGCATATATTCCAGCGTTTGCAGATTTGTTTACACCAACTGAGACCACAGGAGAACCTGTGGGCATTTCAGAAATAGAAAGAAGCGAATCCAATCCCCCAAAGGCCGAGAACTTTGACTTGTCAAGTCGGTTATTATTTTTATCATTATACACCATAATTGGAACGCCTATTACTGGAATCACAGTATGAGATGCCACCATACCGGGTAGATGAGCAGCACCACCTGCACCTGCTATTATCACTTTGAAGGAGTTTTTTTCAGCGTGTTTGGCGTATTCTTCTAATCTTGTGGGGGTCCTATGTGCCGATATTATTTGATCCTCATGTTTAATCTTAAACTTATCTAAAACCTCAGCAGCTCCGTGCATTATTCTACTGTCTGAGCTAGAACCCATGATTATGCCAACATAATTTTTTTTAGAATAACTCATACCTTTGAAGAAATACTAGATATTATTATCTATAGCTAAAAAACAAACGACTCAAACTCATCAAAATTATTCTGTAATTAAACAGAATTTAAAAATAAAATTCTTTTTCGAAAATTAAAGAAAAAATGCCACCGAAATATCCAAATCGAGTAATTTTGAATTCAAAGCAAAAGCCCAAAAAAGCATCTCAATTTTCCAAATTTGTGCCTAAATTGATCGGTTTAGCGATCAGATCGATCAAAAGATCTTAACCTTTGTACCATATTAAGATCCTATCTGGGATCCAATAATCAAGTGAACTGAAATGGAGGAAAATTCACAAATAACCATATTTGATGCAAGCCCAGACACTCAAAATCACGAGTTCAAATTATCAGCTGACGAACTGCAAAACGAATTATTAAAATTTAATTTAACTGCTAACCAGGCAAAGGTATACATTTTCTTAGGAAAGTACGGTTCAAAAACTGCACCTGAGGTCTGTAAGGCCCTAAAAATTGCTAGAACCGAGACCTATCATCTTTTATCTACGCTGCAAAGTAAAGGAGTAGTATCTGCGTCTTTTGAACATCCCATAAAATTTTCTGCATTACCTGTACAAAAGGCCATGAAAACCTTGGTAAACGCAGAAAAGGAAAGGGTAAAAACATTAGAAAAACAAGAAGGGCAAATTTCAAAATTATGGGAGAAAATCCCAGAATTTTCAGGAACAGGCTCACCCTCATCTGAAAACAAATTTCAAATGCTACAGGGTCAAAATCCAATCAATGGAAAATTAAGTGAAATGATTAGCTCAGCAAAGAAGGAAATCCTAGTTTTGGGTTCTGAAAAAGATAATTTAAGATTATACCACTCAGATTTTTTGGTTGAAATGAGTAAAGGTAAATCCAACACCAAAATTTTGACTAATTGTTCTGAAAAAACTCAATATGTTTTTAATGATATAAAAAATGGAGAGGTAAGAAAATTCTCAAAATCAATTAAGGATGAATTGTTCTTTATAATCAAGGATGATGCAGAAATGATTTTCTTTACAAAAAATAATCAATATGCATCAAATGACGTAATGGCAATGTGGACTGATTCATCACCGATGATCTATTCCATGAAATTACTTTTTGAATCCATTTGGTCTGGGTCAAAATCCATCCAATAGGCAAATTAATTTAAAATAATTTCAGATATTCGTCATTAGATATTTTTAACAGGTCATAATTTTATTGGCAATGGCCAAAATTTTGGGGATAATTGGGGGAGGTCAACTTGGAATGATGTTAACAGAAGCTGCTAAGAAGATACCTAACGAAATTTCTAAGGTAATTGTACTAGATCCTACCAAAAACTGCCCTGCTGCTCAAGTTGGAGCCGACCAGATAATTGCCGATTTTCATGATGAAAAGGCCATTAAAGAACTTGCCCAAAGATCCGATCTGATAACTTACGAAATTGAATCTGGCAATAGCGACGCCCTAAAAAAATTAGAATCTACTACACCGATAAATCCATCCCCTGAAACTTTGAGAATAATACAAGATAAATTACTTCAAAAAGAATTTCTCTCAAAAAATAATATTCCCGTGGGAGATTTTGTTAAAATTGATTCAATATCAGATTTAGAAAACCACGCAAAACATTTTGGTTTTCCAAATGTTCTAAAAGCTAGAAGAGATTCGTACGACGGACGAGGAAATTTTTTAATAAAATCTGAAAACCAGATTCAAACAGCATACGAATATTTTACCACACCAGTAATGTTAGAAAAGTTCATTGAATTCAAAATGGAAGTATCTGTAATTGCATGCAGAAGTATTACTGGCGAAATTCTATCGTTTCCAGTAGTAGAAAATATTCATGAAGATAATATCTTAAAAATCACATTAGCCCCAGCTCGTTTAGATGAGGACGTTAAACAAAAATGTCAAGAAATTGCCAGGAATACGATGTCAGTTCTAAAAGGAGCAGGAGTTTTTGGAATTGAAATGTTTGTTACTAAAAAAAATGAGGTATTAATTAATGAGATTGCGCCACGTGTTCATAATTCAGGACATCACACACTTCAATCAAGTAAAACTTCCCAGTTTGAACAACACCTGAGGGCAATACTTGGTCTCAAATTAGGAAGTACGGGTTTGGTTTATCCCACGATAATGTACAACATATTAGGACCAAAAGATTTTACAGGACCTTATGAAGAGCCTGTGATAAACCACGAAAATATTTTTTTGAA
>JBFIPZ010000074.1:0-2239 GCA_041609855.1 Nitrosopumilaceae archaeon
AACATTTAGTTCTCTTGGAGCCCTCGTGCAATTAGCAATGGTGTTTTATTTAGTAGATGGTTATCAATTATCTTATCCTGTTTCCCTTGGTTTGGCTGTTCTTACAGCAGCCTTTGGAAATTACATTCTTAATAAAAAATTTACATTTAAAGAAAAGATTTGGGGATAATTTAAGAAAATAAAAACAAAAAGAGTGACCTTTCGCCTGAATCCTCTATTCAAATGAAGAAGATGAAGATTGAGACGAAAGTCCAGTTTGAGATGGTACAGATGGGAATTTATCTCCAATCTGTTGTTCAGCAACTGCAGAAGCTTCTTGAAGAATCTTTTCAGTTTCTTCACTTGAAGAATCACTTTCTAGGCTAAATGAGTCTCCTGCCAGGGAATCCATCATTAATCCATTGAGTGTTTGTGTCATTGCATTCAATTCTGAGTCTGCTTCTGGCATGAATCTTCCTAGTGATGACTTTAATCCCTTCATTGTAGACATCGCTGGTCCAATTGCTACCATTGCATCGCCAAGGTCATGAATTGTTGTCAATCGTAATTGAACTTGTTCTAATGACATTCTTGCATTGCCGAGCATTTTTGTAACCTTACGAATTTCAGCTAATTCGTTTGACAATACCTTACTTGTGCTAGTATCATGTTGCTGCATTGCAGTCACGATTCTTTTGAAGAGTTGCGCATCTCTTTCGTGCAGTTTTCCTAACATCGAGTCCATCTTACTAATTTGGACTTGGAGTTTATTTACTGCTGTTTGAATTCGTGGTTTTAATGCACCCTGTGGTTGTACTGCATCACGTATTTTGCCAGTTACACTTTGAGTCTCTTGTCGAGCCCAAGTCTTGTCGAAATTTGGCATATTCGATGATTTAGAAATTGATTCTTAATGAGGGGTGTGTATTTAGATCGACTTTAGACTAAATTTAACTAACAAACTATTATGGTGGTTTTAGAAATTTACAGTTATGACTAGAATTGCTGTATTCGATTCAGGTCTAGGCTCCTTGTCAATAATCAGAGCCATACAAAAAGTCTGCAAATCAGAGATTATCTATTTTGCAGACCAAAAAAACTATCCTTATGGTACTAAAACCAGAAAACAGTTAGATCGCATTATTAAAAAGTCCATTGATTTACTTGAAAGGAAATTCTCACCAGAAATAATTGTAATGGGATCAAATACTCCTTCAATAATTCTAGATATTTCCGATAAAAAAATCATAGGAGTAACCCCTCCAATTAGAGAAGCTATCAAGAAGACAAGAACTAACCATATAGGAATACTTGCTACAAAAACGGTAGTAAGTAGTAAAAATTTATCCAACTTTATAAAAAATTACAAGATGTTAAAAAAAATTAAAATTCATAAAATCAATGCGTCAAATCTCGTGGATTTGGTGGAATCGGGAAAATTTATTGAAAATAAAACGTATTGTAAAAAAGTATTAAATGATTTATTAAAAGAGAAATTTCTTAAGAATAATATTGACACAGTAACTCTTTCTAGCACTCACTTGTCATTTTTAAAATCTATTTTACTATCAGAATTTCCCGACGTTCTATTCCTGGATCCAGCAGAAGATATCGCAAAAAAAATTTTTAAAAGAATAAAAATGAAACAGAAAAACAGAAATTCATTACAAATATTTTCCTCAGATGAAACTGAATGCTTTCAAAAAATATTAATCAAAATGAATATAAAAAATAAAATAAAATATTTATCTATTTGATTTTAGATTTTCTATATCCATGACTGAAATTTTTATCATAAAGTTTTGAATATTCATAAGATTTAGAATCAATTACATCACTGATAATTACAATTGCTGTTTTGGAAATTTTTTCATCTTTAACTTTTTTTTCAATATTAGCTAATGTACCTTTCACAATTTTTTGATCTTTCCAACTCGCCCTATATACTACAGCTGCTGGGGTAGATTTTTTGTAACCTCCTGCAATTGATTCCTTTACAATTTCCGCTAGTAGATGAACGCTAAGATAAAAAACCAATGTAGCTTTGTGTTTAGCTAATTCAGAAATTTTTTCTCTCTTGGGAACCTTTGTTCTAGATTCTGCCCTAGTTACAATTATGGTTTGGGTAATTCCAGGCAGAGTAAGCTGAGTCCCTAAGGAGGCAGCCGAGGCTAAAAATGCAGTAACCCCAGGAACAACCACGGAACTAATCCTTTTTTCTTGTAATTTGTCAATTTGTTCTTTTATAGCACCATAAATT
>JBFIPZ010000075.1:0-1803 GCA_041609855.1 Nitrosopumilaceae archaeon
TAGTAGACAACAGTATTCAGAATCAAAATTATGTAATCGTAATTGCTTTCCTGTTATCTCTACTAGATGTAAATTTTTGTTGGGTATTAACCATTGTGGATGAATTGTGGGCAAATAGACGAAATATTTGCTCAAAGTGTTCAAAAACTGAAAAAATGGAGTAAAACACTAGTTCTTATAGATGATAAAGCAACATTATACTATCTTTGGTTTTACAGACTTTTAATTCAGGTGCCAATTGTTCCCGTTGTGGAAAAAAGGGCATGCTTTCAGACAATTCCACAGGTGAACAATTTTGTGGAAAATGCGGTTTTGTTGTTTCTGAGAAATTAAATGATACTGGGCCAGAATGGAGGTCATTTGCAAGTGATGGTGGAACCGATCCCACTAGAACTGGTGCTCCAACATCTTTGACAATGCACGATATGGGATTAGCTACGGTAATTAGTCCAACAAACAAAGATTCAACTGGAAAACCACTTTCAACTTCAATGAGAAGCACAATAGAGCGTCTTCGAACTTGGGATAGTAGGAGTCAAGTACATGAGCCAATTGACAGAAATTTTAGACAGGCATTCAGTGAGCTAGGCAGATTAAAAGACAAACTTACAATTTCAAATTCAGTTTTAGAAAAAGCTGCCTACATTTACCGAAAAGCATTACAAAAAAAACTGGTCCGTGGAAGATCCATTTCTGGTCTTATAGCAGCCTCTTTGTATGCTGCATGCAGAGATACTGAAACACCGAGAACCCTAAAAGATATTGGGGATGCTGCAAATATCAAACGTAAAGACATTGCAAGATGTTATAGACTACTACACAAAGAATTAGACTTAAAGATGCCGGTGGTAAATTCAATTCAATGTGTTTCAAGAATTGCAAGCAAGATAGGCATCTCTGAAAAAACAAAACGTAGTGCATGCCAAGTTCTCAAAGAAGCACAGGAAAGTCATGAATCTGCAGGAAAAGATCCGATGGGACTAGCAGCTGCAGCACTATACCTTTCATGTGTTAAAAACAACGAATCCTTAACTCAACGAGATATCGCAGAGGCTGCCAATGTTACAGAGGTAACAATACGAAATAGATACAAAAGTCTAAAAACAGATAGCACCTTTTCTGAATAAATTTTTTATTGTTTAATCATATCATTTTATTTTGTGATAAAATGGCTGACAAGGAATTTATTGAGTTTGTAAAACATGATTTAAAGAGAATTCAAAGTGATTTGAAAGGATTTTTTGAAGTGTATTATCCAATGCTAAGGGCATCTTGGAATCCAAAAAACGAATCAGATTTTATTACGGGTTGGCTACTTGGAAGTAAGGAACAAGAGTATTCATCAATTTATAACCAAAAAAATAATCAAAGAATGGGTCAGGAGTTACTCTATCATATTCATCAGGAAATTACAAATCAGAAAAAAATTATTCAAAAAGCCATAAGCGATTATCTAGAAGAAAAATCACTCAAGTAATTTTAATTCAATTTTTGAAGAAATGTTTAATATATTATTCTTTTAGTGCTCTTTCTTTGAAGATGCTAGAATTGTACCAACAATATCTAAAATAATCAAGACACCATTCATGAAACATAGGATCATCGCTATAAAACATCTCTGTAATATCCGACTCACCATTCACTGTGGGAAACATTACACATGCTTCTTTTTCATTTAATATCAAAACGGTGTCAAGTGTTTTCATCATCTTTCGTTCAACCAATCCTTTTTCAACTAGTTTTTCAAAGCCAAGTTTTTTTAACAAATCCCTACGACCTTTCGGAATTACTGCAGATTCTGAA